>CAITNQ010000368.1 GCA_903893785.1 uncultured Gemmatimonadota bacterium | reverse complement strand
CCGCGGGTCCACAGCCTACAGCGCGTGATGGCCAGCGCTGATGCGGTGGGGCGCGAGGTGACCGCTGTTGGGCAGCGGCGAGGGTGGCACGGGTACGCCCTGGTCAAGGAGATCCGCGCGATCGGGGCCCGGGCGTCCGCCGCACCAACCCCCTTACCGTCGTTGCCCGCGCCCCAGGAACTGGATCCGAGGCGGGCCATAGCGCCGACCGCTACCGCGGCCGACCGGTACCCCCAGCGCGGAGGCGCGTGATCGCCGACCAGACGCAGCACCTGGAGGGCACCGTCGAGCGGATCACCTTCCGGGCCGAGGACACCGGCCAACACGGGTGAGCCCGCGAGGCGTTCAGACGGCAAAGACACTCAGATCCGCGGTGCGGAAGGCATCGTAAGCCGTGCCGGAATATCGATGGCCGCCCAGGGCGACCGGCTCGCCGTGGGTCAGGCACAGCATCTCCGCATAGCGCTGGAGCAGGCGCAATACCACTCGTCCCTGCTGCGGCCCCTCGGCGGTTAGCACGGATTCCCAGTCCTTCGGCGAGGTGCGCTTCAGCCACACCACCTCGGTATGGAGCCCCGGCACGTGGTAGCGGGTCAACTCCGCGAGCCCCGTCGCGTCCGCCACGTCGATGCCGAGTCGCTTGCCCTCGCGCTTACGCTGGTAGAGGCGTGGGTGGCCATCGGTCCGCAGCAGGCCGTGACGCGCCAGACACCACAGCGCGCCAAGCATCCGCGGCCGGGCCTCCTTCATCTCCATCTGCTCCGCGGGGGTTTCGGCCGTACCGGCGGTAACAACGGCAGCCAAGGCGTGGTGCAGTAGAGCCACCGCGCGGGTTCCATCCGCATCCAAGGCCAAGAAGCTGGGCAACGGGGCGACCTTGGTCCGGATCGGAGCCGGCCGCGTGGGGGTGCTGCGCACTGCGGGCCGGACGGGTGGGCCGTCGGCGTTGGCCCGGCCACCGACGTAGGCCACGAACCAGCAGGCCTGATCACCGCTGATCACCGTGCTCTCGACGTCCACGTCCACGGGAAGACCGAAGGTCGGCTCCAGCCCGGCACGCAGATGGGCGGCGCAGCACAAGCAGTGCGTTTTGCCGACGGGTTCAGCGGCGGAGCCGCTCAAGGTGCAGTAGCAGCGGCCCGTGGAGATCCGCATCCGCAGCCGGTTGCCGTCGCAAGAGAAGCCATCGCCACCCCATGCTGGAGCCGTGCGCCGCGCATAGTCGGCCAAGTCCTCGCACTGGGCCCATCGCTCCTGCTGGCGGCTGATCATGCGCTTGGGCATGGGGCACCGCCGCCGGGCCATGATCTCCCGACACTGACCCTCGGACAACAACGCGTCCATGCCGGCGATGACATGCCGCACCCACGCCGACCGATCGCGCGTGGTGCCTCCTACCCGCGGCAGGTCCAGACCCGCGGTGATCTGCGCCGTCAGCTCCGACCCGGCCACATCCGCCAGGTGCTCGGCCAATCGCCGAGCCTTGCCCCATGGCTTGTTCTCGGTGCCATTCGTCTCCATCTCGTACCCACCTCGCCTTCGTCCATGGATGCTTGTTAGCGCCCATGGCCCGAGCCAGAGGAGTCACACCTTTCTGCAGGCCCCAGCCGGGCGCTCCAGGCGATGCTCGTCGCCACGCTGTGGGCTGTCGCACTGGAGGTACCTACCGGATTGCGCCACTGTCAAGGCGGTGAGGAGGGGGAGGTCAGCATCGCTGGCGCCTCGCGGTTGGCGGTGCTTTACTTCACAATCACCATCCGAATCGTCTGGGTTCGATCGGTCGGCGAGTCCTCTGAGCGGCAGAGATGCACGCCGCAGAGCAGGTCCAGAATGGGCTGTCCCATGTACAGGAGCGCCACCGGTACCCTCCAACTCAATCAGCTACTCCAACGCGGCCTGAACCCCCACGGCCAGTCCTGGACCCGCGGTGGGGTGGAGTTCCGGGTCGGCGACAAGGTGATGCAGACCCGCAACAACTACGACAAGGCGGTCTTCAACGGCGACCTCGGACGCCTCCGCGCCATCGATACGGTCAACCACACGGTCACCGTTGAGTTTGAGACCGCGGTGAAGTACGATTTCGGCGAAATGGACGAGTTAGTGCTCGCCTATGCCATCTCCGTGCACAAGGCCCAAGGGGCTGAGTACCGCGCCGTGATCCTGCCGATCACCACCCAGCACTACCTGATGCTGCAGCGCAACCTGCTCTACACCGCCATCACCCGGGCGCGCGAGCTGGTGGTCCTGGTGGGCACCCAGAGGGCGATCGCCATCGCCGTCAACAACAACGAGATCGCCGCCCGACACACGGCACTGGCCGATCGGCTGCGGACGACACCGGCGGGTCTTTAGGTCGGGAACGGTGCAGGTCGTGGTCGATCATCACCCCTCCCTCGGTGGTGCGGTCGTTTGTTGCGGGTTTGTTGTTGGCCGGCAAGACACAACTGGCCGTTACTTCCTCCCAGTTCGGCACTGCAGTTGAGAACCCAGACAGTCCCCAAAGATGCCCGCAGGGCGGGAACGCACCGGGGCCGCCGATCGGCGACGCCTGCCGGCAGCCACGGCGCAGCACGCGCAGGAGCCACCGTGATCCGACTGAAGCTACCCATCAAGACGGCAGAGATCTACACCTGCGCCTTCACCCGTGACGGCGCGCAGGCACTGATCGGTGCCCAGGGCAACCCGGTGGGCCTGTGGGACCTGACCCGCGGCCAACTGCTCTGCCAGTTCGAACACCCGGGTCCAGTATGGGCGCTGGCGTGGAGCAGCGACCAGCGCCACTTCCTTACCCTGGATGGGAGCTTGCGGCTCTGGGACTCCCAGACCGGTGCCTGCGTGCGTGATTACGGGGATGAACACGCGCGGAGCCTCGCCTGGGACGCGGCTGGGAACCAGGTGTTGTCGGGTTCGCATGGCGAGGCACAGCTCACCGATCTGGCGTCAGGGGTCTGCCGGCAGCGCCTCAAGGGCCACGGCGACACCGTCTACTGCCTAGCCTTCGACAGCAGTGGGCACCGGGCCCTGAGTGGCTCCCGGGACCGTGCCGTACGCGTCTGGGATCTGAGCACCGGCACGTGCATGAGCACCCTGTGGGGACACACCTACCACGTGCACGGCGTCCTCTGGTCCGCCGCCGGGCAGCGCGCGATCTCGTGCGCCAAAGACATCCGGCTTTGGGACCTGGCCCGAGGCGAGTGCCTGCGGGTGATGGGCGGGCACACAGCCGTCATCCGGACCATCCGACTCAGCGCCGACGGGCAGCGGTTGGTGTCCGCCTCTCACGACCGCACGGTTCGGGTCTGGGACGCCCGCACGGGCGACCGCCAAGCCATCCTGCGAGGGCACCCTGTCGGCGTCATTGCGGCCGAGTTCGGGCCCGACGAGCGCCACGTCTTCTCCTGCGACTGGGACGGCGGCATCGGGCTCTGGGAAGTGCCTCCCGGCTGATGCCTGGGCTGGCGCAGCCGGTACATGGGAAGGGCCGGGTCTGGCGCCGGTGCAGGGGCTAGGCGACCCGCTCTCATCCGCCCGGACGCGCGCGCCGCCAACGGCGTCGGATCCGAGTCGAAGGCCGCGCGTGGTGACGGGATATCGCCCAAACCCTGACATCAAAGGGTGGTCTCAAGGTACATCGGGAGCCGTCAGCACGGCCGGCGGGGGTCACGGCCGTCATTCCAGGCGCCGAGCCTTGATGCGGCCATGGACCATGTATATGATTATATGAGAATATTACAGGGAGATGGGCCCATGTCCGCCGTCAAGCTGGGATCGAGCCGCCAGGTGGTGATCCCCAAGAAGATCCATGACCAACTCGGCCTCAAGCCGGGGGACTACTTGGAGGCGGAGTTGCGCGATGGGAAGGTGGTCTTCGCCCCGAAGGTGTTGATCGACAAGCATCTCGACGAAGCCATGGAGGATCTGCAGGCGGGCCGGGTGCACGGACCGTTTGGCTCGGTCGATGTGATGCTGG
>CAITNQ010000367.1 GCA_903893785.1 uncultured Gemmatimonadota bacterium | reverse complement strand
TTCTGCTCCACCAGAGCCTTCTGGCCCTGGACTGAGCGCAGGCGCCCGGTGGTTTCCTGGCGCAGACTGGCAACGCGCGAGATCCGCGACCGCGACAGGCTGAGCAGACGCGCCGTGACCAGCTTGGCCGCGACAACGCTGATCGACAGCACCACCGCCACGGCCATGGCGACGCTCTCAAGGGTTGTCATGGGGCCTTTCTGGGGATTGCGGATACGACGCAGCCGTGCCAGAGGTCACAATCCCATACAGAACTCAAAAGTACGCCCCCTGGGCCCGGATATCAACGCGCCGATGGCGGCAGCAGCAGGGCAAGCTGCGCCGCCGCGTCCGCCGCGGTGGTGAACTGCACCGCCGCCAGGCCCAGGGCGCGGGCCTGCTGCACGCAACGCGGATTGTCGTCCACCAGCACCACCTCGGCCGCCTGGCAGCCCATGGCGGTCAACGCGGCCGCAAAGGCCTCGGGCGCCGGTTTGAGCACGCCGATGTGGTGCGACAGCAGGATCCCGTCGAAGACGTCCAGGCAGGTACACACGCGTTCGGTCCCGGCCCACAGCAACGGATTGTTGTTGGACAGGGCCCATAAGGGCCAACGGCCGCGGAGCCGCCGCAGCAGCGCGGCCACGCCCGGGATTTCGTGCAGCACCAGGCCGGCATACACCGATGCCACCTCTTCAGCGGGCAGCCACAGGCGCAGCCCGGCCGCCAGGCCGGCCAGGAACTGGCCGGTATTGGCGTTGCCGGTTTCGTACGCGGCGTGCAGCGGGTGGTCACGGAACCAAGCCTCGGCAGCCGCGTCCGACACCGGCGCCGCCGGGTCGCTGTACCGAGTCAGCGCCCCCACGCCGGCGGTGCGCACCACCGTGTCACACAGGTCGAACAGCAGGGCGCGGATCACGGGCAGGCCTCGATTTCGGCCAGCTTGCGCTGCAGCCGCTTCTCGGACACCGGCACGGCGGTACCCAGTTCCTGCGCGAAGACCGAGACGCGGAACTCCTCGACCCACCAGCGCAGTTCGTCGATCAGGGCCGCCCGCGGCGACCAGGGCAGCAGCGACTCGGCGGCCAGGCGCGCACAGTGGGCCTGGAAGGGTTGCACCCGGGCGGCCATCTGCTCGTCCTTGCGCGGCTGCAGTCGCGCCCGTTCGGCCCGTCGCAGCATGGCCTGCAGGTAACGCGTCAGGTCCGGCAGTCGCTCCCAGGGCACCCGGGACAGGAAGTCGACCGGCGCCAGACGCTCCAGGTCCGCCCGCAGCTGCGGGTAGGGTTGGGGGTACACCAGGAGTTCGTGACGCAGCTGCAGCAAGCGACCGAGTTGGTCGATGAAGCGCGGCACTAGGCCGCGGACCTCCTCGCGGGCCTGGTCCACCAGCGCGGTGAAACGGGCCTGCTCGAGCGGGTACACCTCCTGGCGGCCGAACAGGTGGGCCTGCAGATGCGCCAGAGAGGCCTGCCGCAGCGCCGCGGCTGGCATCAACGAACGCGCCAGCAACTGATAGCGCGCCAGGTCCTGCAGCTGCCGCTCGACCCAAGCCATGGGTTCAGCCAGAGCCCGAGCGGCCAGCCAGGCCACGCCCTGGCGATTGGCCAAGCGCGCCTCGTCGGCCTGCTTGAAAAGGCGCACGTCAACGCTGTCAGGCTGCACCTGCAGACCGGGGTAACCCCACATGGGCAGGCCGCCCACCTCGGTCACCTGCACGCGCAGCGGCAGGTCGCCGAACGTCCAGGCCACCAAGCCCGGCTGCTCCCAGGCAGCGACCGCACGCGACCAGGCGGCCAGTTCGGCCGGCGTGTCGTGGTGTTCGAGCTGCCGCACCAGGGCAGGCAGGTCGCGGCCAGCCGCCAGGGCCTTGGCGTCAGTGCCGGTGATTTCCACCCGCAGGCGCAGATGCTCGGGCAACTCATCCAAGTCCCAGTCGCCGCGCCGCACCTGCAGGCGGTACTCGGCCTGGAGAAACGCCTCCAGGCACGCCAGGAAGCTTGGCTGGGTCGGCCGCAACCGGGCAGCGATCTCACGGGCCCGTTCCGGAATCGGCAGCAGCTCCTTGCGCAATGGCTTGGGCAGCGAGCGCAACAGGCAGGTGATCTTCTCCTCGAGCAATCCCGGCACCAGCCACTCCAGGACCTCGGGCGCCACGGCGTGGGCCAGCAGGTAGGGCACGCGCACGGTGACGCCGTCGTCTTCCTGCCCCGGCCGGCAGGCATAGCTCAACGGCAGGTGCTGGTCGTCCAGCACCAGTACGTCGGGGAAGGCATTCAGGTCAAAGCCCGCCTCGGGACCCACCAGATCCGCCGCCGTCATGCGCAGAAAGCCGGGTTCGCCGGCCCGCCGTTCGCGGACCACGCGGTTGAGGTCCGCCAGCGACGAGACGTCGTCCAGACGGGCCCGGTAGAAATCCACCGCGGCCTCGGTCAGGTCCACGTCGGCGCGGCGGGCAGCCCGCGTCTGCCAGGTCTCCAGCTTGGCCTGCAGTTCCAGGTTGTGGCGCAGGAAATCGTGGGGCGTGGCACAGGTCCCCGGCACCAGCGCCTCGCGGATGAAGATCTCGGTGGCCTCGCGTGGATTGAGCCGGCCGTAGCCCACCTTGCGCTTGAGCACCTCCAGGCCATAGAGGGTCAGCGTCTCCTCCACCAACACCCGGCCCGAGCGCGCGTTCCAGTACGGCTGGGCATAGGACGAACGGCACAGGTGCGCCCCCAACTCGGCCAGCCAGGCAGCGTCGATGCGGGCCACGGTACGGGCGTACACGCGCGACGTGCTGACGATCTCGGCGGCCACCACCCATTCGGGCCCCGACGGCTCGCGCGCCGCCTGCGGGCCACCTGCCGGACGCCGCGCGCGCCGCTGGAACAGCGTCGAACCGGGGAAGAGCATCACTTCGCGGCCTCGGGCGGCCTGGTACACGTTCCCTTCACGGCGCAAGGCGATGCTGCTGAGGAGGCCGGTGAGAATGGACCGGTGCACCTGGGCGTAGTCGGCCGGGTTGGCAGGAGCCGAACGGTCGCCCAGTTCCTCGACCACCTGCTGCAGTTGGGCATGGATATCGCGCCACTCCCGCATCCGGCTGAACGACAGGAAATGACTGCGGCAGAACCGACGCATGCCGCTCTGGGTGCCCAGGCCTTCCAGCTGATCGTGGTACGCGTTCCAGATGTTCAGCAGCGTCAGGAAGTCCGACTCCGGGTGGACGAACTGGCGGTGCATCTGGTCAGCTTCGGCCTGGGCCTCGAGCGGCCGCTCGCGCGGATCCTGGATACCCAGGGCGGCGGCCACGACCAAGACTTCCCGCAGGGCGCCTTCCTGGCGTGCCTGCAGGATCATGCGCGCCTCGGTGGGGGCAATGGGCAGACGCGCCAGTTCGCGCCCCAGAGGCGTCAGGTGACGTTGCGCATCCAGGGCCCCCAACTCCTGCAGCAGCTGGTACCCGGCGCGAACCGCCGGTGGCGCCGGCGGATCCAGGAAGGGGAATGTCTCCACCTGGCCCAGGCGCTGCGCCGTCATGTGCAGGATGACATCGGCCAGGTCGGCGCGCTGGATTTCCGGCTGCGTGTACCGCGGTCGCGACAGATAGTCGGCTTCGGAATACAGGCGAATGCAGACCCCCTCGGCCACCCGCCCGCAGCGCCCGCGGCGTTGGTCGGCGCTGCTCTGCGAGATCGCCTCCACGGGCAAGCCCTGGGTGCGGGTCCGCGGGTTGAAGCGACTGAGGCGGGCCAGGCCAGCGTCGATAACGTAGCGAATCCGCGGGATGGTCAGCGAGGTTTCGGCGATGTTGGTCGCCACCACCACCCGGCGGCGATCACCCGGGGCGAAGACGCGCTGCTGTTCGGCGTTGGTCAGGCGACCGAAGAGTGGCAGCACCTCCAGCCCCGGCAGCCGGCGCCCCTCCAGGCGGTCGCAGGTCTCGCGGATGTCGCTCTCGGTGGGCATGAACACCAGCACATCGCCCTGGCGCGAGGTGGTAGCCAGCAGGTCTTCGATGGCCCGGATGGCGGCATCGATGTAGGTGAAGTCGCCGCTCTCGGCCAGCTGCGCGTCCAGGGGTTGGTAGCGCACCTCGACCGGGTAGACGCGGCCGGACACCTCGATCACCGGCGCGCCATCGAAGGCGCGCGCAAACGCTTCGGTGTCGATGGTAGCCGAAGTGATGATCAGCCGCAGCTCAGGGCGCTGGCGGCGCAGTAGGTGGAGATAGCCCAGCAGGTAGTCAATATTCAGGCTGCGCTCGTGGGCCTCGTCGACAATGATGGTGTCGTATTCGCGCAGCTGGCGGTCGCCCTGGATCTCGGCCAGCAGCATGCCGTCGGTAACCACTTTGATCAGGGTATGGGGCGAGGTCTGATCGGTGAAGCGGATCTTGCAGCCCACTTCGCGGCCCCAGGTCACGCCCAGTTCGTGCGCCAGGCGCCGGGAGATCGACAGCGCCGCCACCCGCCGCGGCTGGGTGCAGGCAATGCTGCCCCAAATGCCGCGGCCGGCCTCCAGGCAGATCTTGGGCAGCTGGGTGGTTTTGCCGGAGCCGGTCTCGCCCGCCACCACCACCACGGGGTGTTTCTCGATGGCACGACGCAGCTCGTCGCGCCGCGCTGATATGGGCAGTTCCTCGGGGTAGTTCAGGCGCGGTCGCCGGCGCCGCGCTGCCACCAGCCGCATCGACGCCTCGGCCTCGCGCCACAGCCGCTCCAGCTCCGCCTGGTTCAGCCCGGACCGTTCGGCGCGCCGCAGGCGGTCGCTCAGCGGTTGCCGGTCGCGCAGCAGGCATTGGGACAGCAGCCGACGCAGGCGCGCCGGGGTCAACGGCGCCGGGGCCTCGGCCGGCGGGACGGTCTGGGGTTCGGCCTCGGTCACGCGGGCGCCGTCACTGGAGCACCGCGCGGATGCGGCGCACACCGCTGCCGGCCGATTGCTCGCGGAGGATGCGGAAGGTACCCAAAGCGCCGGTGTGGCTCACATGCGGGCCGCCACAGACTTCGCGGCTGAAGGTGACCTCGGTTGGCCCGGCGTCGGCGGCGCAGATAGCGTACACCCGCAGGGGCGCGCCATAGCGCTCGGGGAACAGGCCAATGGCGCCGCTGCGGCGCGCCTGCTCGGCGTCCATCTCCTCCCACCGGACCTCCAGATCGCGGGCGATGGCCTCGTTGACCCGCCTCTCCACGTCCTGCAGCTGCGCCGGACTCAGACGCGCCGGGTGCGAGAAATCGAAGCGCAGGCGCTGGGCGTTGATGTGACTGCCCCGCTGTTCGACATGGGGGCCGAGGACCTGCCGCAGGGCCGCATGCAGCAGGTGGGTGGCCGTGTGGTAGCGCAGGGCCGGTTCCGAGCGGTCCGCCAATCCCCCGGCGAAACGCGCTTCGACGCCCTGGCGCGAGCGCTGCTGATGCTGGGCAAAGGCGCGCTGGAACTCCTCGCGATCAACCCGCAGACCCCGCTCGCGGGCCAGCTCGGCGGTCATCTCCAGGGGAAAGCCATAGGTGGCAAAGAGCTCAAAGGCGTCTTCGCCACCCAGGGTGGAGATGCCGTCGCTGCGGGTGAAGCGCTTGGCAGCCAGGCGCTCGAAGTGACGCAGGCCCCGCTCCAGGGTCTGCTCGAAACGGGTCTGCTCCTCACCCAGGTGCTCGGCGATCGCCGCCGCCTTGCCGTGCAGCGCCGGATGGGTCGCGGCGACGGCGGTGATCAGGGGCTGCCAGCAGCCCGGCGGCAGACCGAGCAGGCGCCCGTGGCGCACGGCGCGGCGGACCAGCCGGCGGACCACGTACCCCTGCTCCGCATTGCTGGCCACCACGCCATCGGCGATCAGGTGCGCCGCGGCGCGGACGTGGTCGGCGACAATGCGGGCGGAGACCTGCTGCTCCGGACCCTGGTGCCGACTCAGGCCGGCCAGGCAGGCCATCAGCGGGGCAAACATGTCGCCGTCGAAGACCGACGGCAGGCAGTTGAGCGCCGCCACCGTGCGCTCCACGCCCATCCCCGTGTCGACGTTGCGCTGCGCCAATGGGCGGATGCTGCCATCGCTGGCCTGCTCGTACTCCATGAACACGTCGTTCCACACTTCGACGTACTTGCCGCAGCCGCAGTTGGGCCGGCAGCGGGCTGAACAGCGGGGTCGGCCGGTGTCGTAGAACATCTCGGTGTCTGGCCCGCAGGGCCCCGAAGCGCCCACCGGACCCCACCAGTTCTCGCCCCGTCCCATGGGGAAGATGCGGTCGCCCGGGCTGGCGACAATGCTCGCGCGGGCGAACTGCGCCTGCCACAGCGCAATGGTCTCCTCGTCGCGCGGGCCACGCTCGTCGCCGCCGAAGACCGTGACGCACAGGCGGTGCGGGTCCAGACCCAGCCACTCGGGGCTGGTGAGGAACTCCCAGCTCCAAGGGATCATCTCAGCGCGGAAGTAGTCGCCCAGAGACCAGTTACCGAGCATCTCGAAGAACGTCAGGTGGGCGGCGTCACCGACTAGCTCGATGTCGTCGGTGCGCACGCAGCGCTGGGCATTGACCAGGCGTCGGCCGGCCGGATGGGGCTCGCCCAGCAGGTACGGCACCAGGGGCTGCATGCCGGCCGAAACAAACAGCGCGCTGGGGTCGTTCTCGGGCACCAGCGGCGCCGGCGGGACCAGCGCGCAACCGCGCTGGGCGAAGAAGGCGAAGAACTTGCCCCGCAGCAGGCTGGAGGTCATCAACGCATCGCCCATCAGGTCTCCTTTAACCACGCGCAGGGGCCGGGCAGCGACCGGGTGGCAGCGGTGTCGGCACGGCCACACCCTCGGGCAGCAGCCGACGAACCGGGACGACGCCGAGGCACAGCGCCGCGGGCGCCGCGCCACGCATTGCGGGCACGGGCGCGGCCGCACCCGGACAGGTCCACGGATGCGGCAGGGACGGAACAGGCGGGCCGGGGGCAGGCCCTGGCGCGGGGATGGGCCAAATGTAGTTACGGCGGCAGGGCTACGGTAGGGTCGGACGGGCCGGCCCCCGGGCCTGAAGCCCCGGACGCGAACTACCCCGGGCGGGTTTACAGCAACACGCGCAGCCCCTATCTTTGGCACGTCGCGAGCCGAAGTGGCGGAAATGGTAGACGCGCTGGACTCAAAATCCAGTGGGGGCAACTCCGTGTGGGTTCAAGTCCCACCTTCGGCACCACTGCCCATCTCAGGGCCTGCGTCCTCCTGCTGCGGGGGCGCGGGCCCTGTGTTTTTGGCAGCCGCGCACCCCTTCCCGGTCCCCTCCCACCCGTTGTCGGCTGACTGGCATGAGTGACACGACGGCGCATAGCCCGGCCTGGAAGTGGCTGGTCTGCGGCCTGCTGCTTTACGCTTCCACGATCAACTACATGGATCGGGTGACCCTGTCTACCGTCGCCACCCGGGTCACCACGCAGTTCGGCTTGAGCCAGGAGCAGTACGGCAACATCGAGTTCGGCTTCGGTTGGGCCTTTGCGCTCGGGTCGCTCATCTTCGGCCTGCTGGTGGACCGCCTGCCGGTGCGCTGGGTCTACCCCACCGCCCTGGCCCTGTGGTCAACGGTCGGCATTGTCACGGCCCACGCCCGCGATTACCACGAACTGCTGCTGTGCCGGATCCTGCTGGGCCTGTTCGAAGGGGGCCACTGGCCGTGCGCCATCAAGACCACGCGCGCCCTGCTGGAGCCGTCGCAGCGCTCGATGGGCAACAGCGTGCTGCAGAGCGGTACCAGTATCGGCGCCATCGCCACGCCGCTGCTGATGCGACTGCTGCTGACGCCCAATCCGGAGAGCTGGCGCGGCGCGTTCCAGATCATCGGGGCCGTGGGGTATCTGTGGCTGGTGGTCTGGTTCCTGATGGTTCGCGGCCGCGACCTGGCTGTCCCGGCCGAGACCCGGGCCGCCAACCCGGCTGCCGCCGGCGCCGAGTCCCTGTGGCGGGTGCTCTACAGCCGCAAGATGCTGGTGGTGGTGCTGGTAATCGCCCTGATCAACACCTGGTGGCAGTTGCTGCGGGCCTGGCTGCCCAAGATGCTGCAGGAAGGCCGCGGTTACAGCGAGGCTGACATGCTCAGCTTCCTGCCGTTGTTTTACCTGGCCACCGATGCCGGCGTCTTTGCCGCGGGCGGGGCCACGGTGTGGCTGCACCGCCGCGGCGCCTCGGTGCACGGCGCCCGGGTGGCCACGTTCGGCGCCTGTGCTGCCTTCAGCGCCCTGGCCGTGGTGGCGGCCTTCATGCCGCGGGGCCCGGGATTCCTGGGCGTGCTGCTGCTGGCCGGCGCCGGGGCACTGGGCGTCTTCCCGCTTTACCACGCCCTGACGCAGGAATTCAGCGCCCGCCATCAGGGGACCATCAGCGGCCTGGGTGGCGTCGCGGCGTGGGCCCTGTCGCCGGCCCAGAAGCTGTTCGGCCGCCTGGTGGACCAAACGGGTTCGTTCGACACTGGCTTTGCCGTCGCCGGGTGTTTCCCGGTGGTGGCCTTCTTCGTGCTGTGGCTCCTGTGGCGCCCGGACAAGGCGCCCAACCTGGTGCCTGAACGCCGATGAAACCCGTCTCCGTTTCCCGCCGCACCTTCTTGGCGGCCAGCGCCGCCGGCCTGGCCGCTACCCTCACACCCCTGCAGGCAACCATGGGCGAACGCAAGCGCATCGCGTTGATCGGCACGGAGGTCCGCACGCACTCCCATGCGCAGCACTTCATTGACCGCTTCCTGGTCGGCTATGGTTGGCAGGGCGGCTGGCGCCGACCGGACGTGGACCTGGTGTCGCTGTATATCGATCAGTTCCCTGAAGCCGACCTGGCCCGGGCCACGGCCGAACGCCACCAGGTGCCGATCTACCCAACGATCGCCGAGGCGCTGACCATGGGCACGTCGTCCCTGGCCGTCGACGGGGTGGTAATCATCGGCGAGCACGGCAAGTACCCGCGCAACGAGATGGGCCAGACCCTGTATCCGCGCTACGAGTTCTTCAAACAGGTTACCGCGGTCTTCGCCGCCAGCGGCCGCAGCGTGCCGGTCTTCAACGACAAGCACCTGTCGACCGACTGGAACCGGTGCGTCGAGATGGTCGGTGAAGCCGAGCGCCTGGGGTTCCCGTTCCAGGCCGGTTCGTCGCTGCCGGTCACCCGGCGCTTCCCGGCCATTGATCTGCCCCACGGCACCCCGCTGCTGGAGAGCGTTTGCGCTGGCTACGGCGGCGTGGACAGCTACGATTTCCACGGGTTGGAGACGGCCCAGTGCATGTCCGAGCGACGGCAGGGCGGTGAGGTCGGCATCCGCCGCGTGCTGTCGCTGCGCGGCGAAGCCATGTGGGATTATGCCGCCGGCCGCGAGGTAACGCGACGACTGCTGCTATCGGCGCTGTCCCGCAGCCACAACCTGCCGGTGGTCAACGGGTACCCCAGCGGCCCGGTCACCTTTGACTGGGCCCGGTCCGTGTTTGCCGATGGGTGGGCTTATTTCATCGAGCACCGCGACGGCTTCCACACCACGCTGTTCATGCTCGGGATCCGCGACTTCAACTACGCCGGCATGACGGCCGATGGCCAGATTGTCTCCTGCCAGATGTACCTGCCCATGCCCACCTGGGGCTCAACCACCGCCGACTTCTTCAGCCCCCAGATCCGCCACATCGAGCGGATGGTGGTGGAGCGCCGCCAGCCCTACCCGGTCGAGCGAACGCTGCTCACTTCGGGCATGACCCTGGCCGGCGTCCAGTCGTTCCACCGCAACCAGGCCGTGGATACACCCGACATGGCGGTGCGCTATCAGGTGCCCGACGAGTCGTGGTTCTGGAATGACTGAGCGTTGATCGTCGGCCGCCGCCGTTACGGCTGAAGCCCCCCGGCCCGGGCCCTGGGAACGCTCCGGCGGCGGCCGGCGACGACGCCTATATTCCATCGCTGCGGCGGCCATCGGTGCGGGCGCGCTGGCCATGGTCACCTCGGCCGCTGCCGGTGTCAGGGCCCTCGCGCCGCACCCGCGGCCCGGCCGGGCGCGACGCGGGCTGGCTGCGGGTGGCTCAGGCGTTCCTGCTCTCGGTGGGCACCCTCGCGGACCCGGCGCGGCACCGCGCCGGCCTTCACCCGAGCGCGCCGGTTCGGCCGGCGCCCCTGGAGACCCCCATGGCGGCCTTGGTCCTGTCCCGGCTGCGTCCGGTCTGGTTCACTGCGTGGATGGTGCTGCTGCTGGCGGCGATGGTCACGGGGTGCGGCGGCAAGGAGAAAGCCGTCAAACTGCCCGGGGACCAAGTGGAGATGGAATTCGTCTGGATCGAGCCAGGGACCTTCACCATGGGTTCGCCGGCCACGGAGAGCGGCCGCTTCAAGGACGAGGGACCGCAGCACCGGGTCCGCCTGACCCAAGGCTTCTGGTTGGCCAAATACGAGTTGACGCAGGCCCAGTGGCAGGCGGTCATGGGTTCGCGGCCCTGGTCCGGCCAGGATTATGTGCAGGAGAACCCCAACCACCCGGCCACCCACATCTCCTGGACCGACACGCAACTGCTGTTGCAGCGGTTGAACCAGGCGGCCGGTGACAAGGTTTACCGGCTGCCGACCGAGGCCGAGTGGGAGTATGCCTGCCGCGCCGGCACCACCACGGCATGGTCTTTCGGCGACGGCGCCAGTCCGCTGTTCGACTATGCCTGGTACGACGGCAACGCCCAGCAGAAGGGCCAGGCGTACCCCCATGCCGTCGGGACCCGCAGCGCCAACCCATGGGGCCTGTTCGACATGCACGGCAATGTGGCGGAATGGTGCCAGGACGGCGGCGACCCGCAGTACCCGGCCACGGACCAGACCGACCCTGTGGGCCCGTCGAACACCGCCTTCCGTTTCGTCCGCGGCGGCGGCTTCAACAGCAGTGCCCAGAGCACCCGCTCTGCCACCCGGTACGACTTCCCGATCACGGATCGCGGCGCCACGCTGGGAGCCCGACTGCTGCTGACCCGCTGACGCCGCCCGATGGCGGCGCGACCTCCACCCTGGGCTCCGGCGGCCGTGCGGCGGCCGTGCGGGTCAGGAAGCGACGATGGCCGAAACCCTAAGCGACAGCGTCAGCGATTACCTGGAATCCAGCCATTTTGCGCTGTTCCAGGGGGCCGCCAAACCCTATGCCGAGCCGTTGCTGCAGTTCGCGGCCGGGCACCTGGACACGCAGTTCCCCCAAGACCCCCAGACCGTCACCGCGGCTGCGGTGCAGGCCCTCCTGCTCGACCACGTGGCTCGGTTGGAGGTGCCGCTGGCAGCGCGTCAGGCGGCCCCCGAACTGCTGGGAGGGTTCTTCGACTATTTGGGGACCTCGGGCCGTTGCCCGCCCGCCGCCGCCTGGTCGACCTGGCTCGAAGATGCCGCCGCACGGTACCAGGCCCGTTTCCGCGCCGACGGCAGCGTGCGCGGCGA
>CAITNQ010000366.1 GCA_903893785.1 uncultured Gemmatimonadota bacterium | reverse complement strand
CCGTGCCTCGGCGATCGTCGCCGTCGGCCGTGGCGTGCGCTCCGCCTGCCGGTCGCGCGGGCACGGCGCGGCGGGCCGGTCGGTCCGCGGGGTCAGGCCCGTCCCTGCCCCGTCGAGGCCCGTCGCCTACCCGTGCCTCTCAGCGGCCGCGGTTACCAGGGCCGACTCAACCACCTGGTGCATGTCGTAGTACCGGTAGTCGGCCAGACGACCCCCCAGCACGTACCGGCGACCGTCGACCCGATCTCGATACCGCCGGTAGAGCTCGGCGTTGGTCTCGTCATTGATGGGGTAATGCCGGGGCTCACCAGGTTGCCAATCGCGTGGGTATTCACGAGTAATGATGGTGTGTTCGTGATGCGAAAAGGCAAAATGCTTGTGCTCGCAGATGCGAGTAAACGGCACGCTATCTTCGGTGTAATGCATGGTTGAAACGCCCTGAAAATCACCCAGCAGATACTCATGCTCAAATGACATATTTCGCCATTCAAGCCAGCCAATATCTGCGCCAAACAAATCGTCAATAGAGCCAGTATAAACGATTTTCGTTGCCTGAGATTCCATCATTGAGCGATTGCTGACAAAGTCGACGCCAGTTTCGGTCGGTATGTTGGCAAGTAATGCGCCAAATATCGGCGTATAACCAGCAACAGGAATGCCCTGATATCGGTCGCTAAAATAGTTGTCATCAAAGGTCAAACGGATCACCAGTCTTTTCACAATATCAGCGGGTAGATCGCGCGGATCACGGTGCCACTGCTTCCTGGTGTACCCGCAGATGAAGGTGTAGTAAATCTCCTCACCGACCTGAGACAGTGCCCACTCCTCCAGATTTGACGGCGTCTGAATGGGAACCCTAGCCGCCTCGAGGGCCGCCTTGGCCTCGGCGGGAGTGCTCACTCCCCACAGTTGATACAGTGTCATCAAGTTAATAGGAAACGAGTAGATCCTGCCCCGGTAGCATACCTTGGGTCGATGCACATAGTGGTTGAAGCGCGTCCAGCGGTTCATGTACTGCCAGACCCGCTCGCTGCTGGTATGGAAAATGTGCGGGCCGTATTCATGGACCTGAATGCCGCCGTCATTCCGGGTGTAACAGTTCCCGCCCACGTGATCGCGGCTGTCGATGACCAAGCAACGCGCACCCCGGTCGCTCATCTGGCGCGCAAAGACGGCGCCGAAAAGGCCTGCTCCGACGATCAGGTAGTCATACATGGGTGTCCCGCCTGACGCGGTGAACGGCCGCGGCCCTGGAGGAGGCCGGTCTCGGCGGCTGGCAAAATGGGGCCGCTCGGCAGGGCTGGCCAGGCAGGGGCCGGCCGGCGATGCCTCGGCCGGCCCGACGACGGCCCGACTCGCGGCGCCTCCGCCCGCCCCGTGATGGACCCACCCGCCGCGGCGCCGGTCAAGTTCCCCGGGGCGCTGCCAGCCGATGGTAGTCAGCCAGCAGCTGCGTGTGGTGCTCCAGGTAAGGGCGTTGCGTGTAAAAGGCGAAATGCGCGACCAGCGACCGGCCGCAGATGGCATTGGGCCGCGACAGGCGCTGGGGCATGTAGGTCGTGAGCCAGTCCTCTTCGACGATGGACTTGCCGTTGTCCAGGCGGCCTACACGGCCATCGAACCGCTTGAAGTCATGGCCAAACCAGGCAAAGCAATTCACACTGAAGCGATTGTAGTCGAACAGTACCCAGCGGTCGAAAAGGAACCTGTCCAACGTGCCCGCCGCCTGACAGCGCAGGAACTCACGGTGGGTCGCGGCCGCGTAAACCCCGCTGGCCCAGCCAACGGCATCCATGCAGTCGTATTGGACTGGCGGGGTTGATGCGGGCAGACGGCCAGCACGTTGGTGCAGGAACGAGCAGATGGCGTTGTTGATGGTGTTGCCGAAGACAAGAAAGTACTGCGGGTGTGCCCTGCGGAAGGCGATCAGATTGGCAACCGCGTCATCGGCAACGTAGCAGATATCGTCATCAAACCGTATGTAGAGCGTCCTCTCGTCCTGGCAGTGTTGGAAGAACGGGGCAATGGACATGTTGCCGTCCACCGGCACCGACGATTCCAGGTAGCTGAAGAAGTCGGGATAGCGGGCGCAAACCGACCTGATGTAGGCGATATCGTCGGCCTGCGTGGTGTTCAGCCAGAAGACGTGCCGATCGATCAGGTGGCGGTTGGCCAACAGGTATGGCACCAACACCTCAAGGTACTGGCGTCGGCCGGCCGGCGTGACGCTGACCACACGGTCGGTCGTCGGTGGGGCGATCTGCACGTCCATCTCCTGCACTTCCGCGGCCCCGGTGGGTTTGGCGGCCCCCACCTCCTTGCGCATCACCAGCACTCTGAGCCCAATGAGGCCCAGAATCCAGTTGGCGCAGCTGACCGCGAACTGCAGCACCCGCATCATGCGCACCTGCTCCTGACCGACGCCGCCCGGACGGGCGACCTGTGCCCAGCGTCCTCACCACCCCCCGGCCCTGCCACGGCGTGGGCGGCTGGCGGCGCACCAGATTACCGGGCGTGGCGCACTGGCTCCACGCGAACCTGCAGCAGCCAAGACCGCAGCGCGCAGCGGGTTGGCGCACCCACCCGCAGGCCGTGGCAGCACGGCCAACTCGGTCGCCGTCGCCGTCACACGACGGCGGTCATCTCCTGCGGCCGAACCCGGTAGGGTAGCCGCTCGTCGCACCGGGTCGGTCGGGGCTCGCCGGCGCGGTTCACGGTGCCGCGGGCATGGCCCACAGCACCACCTCGGTGCGGTTGCCGAAAGTGGTCCACTCGTCGTCGATGCGGACCTCAGTGGTCCAGTCGTTGGCTGCCGTCGGTTGTTGGGTCACGGTGTACGTCCCGTCGCCGTCGACGACCTCGACCGCCACCTGCCACCCGGTCTCCTGGGGCACCGCGGCCTCCACCTGGCTGGTAGCGCCCTCAACGGGCCGACCGGCCAGGTGCCGCAACTCCACCGTCTGGCCCTCGAGGCGCAGCGTCTGCACCCCCTTGCTGATGGCCGCCCTCCAGGTGAGCAGCCGGCGCCCCTGGGGCCGCAGGCGCAAAGGATCCTCTCTCGCCGGCGGCAGCGGCGCCTGGCCGAGATAGGTCACCAGAGCACTCAGGGCCTGCCGTTCACCATCACGTGCCTGGCGCCAACCGCCCTGCGTCTGCACCAGGGCCTGGCGCCGCAGCGTCGTGTCGCCGGCGGCCGGGTCGCCGGCCCGGGCCAAGGCCTGCTGTATCTCGGTCAGCGCCGTGCCGGCCTGGCTGTACCCGGCCGACGCGGCGGCCAGCAAACGGGCTTTCTCGCCCGAGGTGCGGGTGGCGGCAGCAGCGAAGTAGGCGGCTGCCTGCCGGCGCCCGGTGGCCAGTGCGTCGAGACACCAGCGAAGCCAGCCACCACGGCCAAAGCTCTCGTCTTCGGCCGGCGTGAATGCTCGCCGTTCCCAGGCCTGCACCCACGCGTCCCAGGCGGCCAGGCCAGCCGGCCCACCGCGGCGGCCCCAGGGCTGCGCTTCGTCGTCCACCCAGACGCGTCGAGCCAACTCGACGGCCAGCGCCGCCAGGCTGTCCGTCAGCGCGGCCGGCGCCAGGGGTTCACCGGCGGGTTCGGCTACCACCAACGGGCAGTTCCGCCAATCCATACCCGGGAACGGCGCCCACCAGTCGTCCTTGGCGGCGGCCCAGAAACTGGTGTCAGCGCCGACCAGATGGAACTCCACCTGCCCGTCGCGGTGCCGGTATCCGGTTGCCATCATCCACGGCGTCTGGCTGGTGGCCATGACCGGCCGTGAGCCGTGCGCCAGCCAGCCAGTGGCCAGGCGGCAGGTCTCGCGGTATCCCAGGCCGGTGTAAGCGCCGTAACGCAGCCCCAGCCACGCCGCCAGTCGCCCCAGTTCGGGGCCGTACGAAGGCGTCTGGCCCTCGTGACCCAGGCCCAGCGAGCCGATGACGAACGGATCGGCCCCTAAGCAGACGAAGGCGGCGCTGTCCAGGTCAGTCCGCATCACGCCGGCGGACGTGGCCAGCAGCGCCAGCAGACCGTTGCCGATCGTCGTCGCCGGCGGCAGTGGCTGCAGCGAGTCCGCTGCCGAAGCGGCTGCACCCATGGCATCGAACTGCACCAGCGCACCTTCGGCGGCCGGTACGACCCCGGCATCATAGGCATCGGCAGCGCGTACGCGCCGGCCGGTCGCGGCAGCTCTCTCACCGCGGATAACATAGTAGCGCAGCCCCGGGTAGCGGTTGCCGGCGAACGCCTCGTCATCGATGGGCTCGCAGATGTTGATCGAGAACTCGCATCCGCCGCGCGTCTGTTCGGTTCTGACCAGCAGCGCGTGGTCACCGGCGCCAATGAAGGCCGGGAGCTTGTCCTGGCCCAGCTGGTGCCGGCGGGCCCCAGAGTGGCTGTAGACCAGCCGCCCGTCGATCCAGGCCTGCAGGCCTTCGTCTGAACCGGCCCAGATACGCACCGAGTCGGCCCGCGCCATGGTGAAGCGCGTGTACGCGTACACAGCACAATCGAGCGGGTCGTTCAGGTACTGGTCCAGGTCGATGCGGTCGTGCCCGAACCAGACCACCGGCGACCAGCCGTCATGTCCCGGACGCGGCTGCAGTTTGCGCAGCTCCTCGCCGGTGAAGGTGTGGTCCTTGGGCAACGGCCCCAGAACCGTCCAGCGCCGTGGACCCATGCCGTAGAACGCCTGCTGCCGCCACTCGTTGCCGCTGCTGTAGTCGAAGCCGGCTTTGCGATAGCGGGTTATCAGAGGCTCGACACGGGCGCCCTGCACCGTGACGCGATCGATCGACCCCGGTCCCATCCCCTGCTGAGCGGCCAGGTCGGCGAACTCGAAGTCGTCGGGGTTGAAGCCCATCAGCTGCGCCACCACCAGATCCGTGGCCACCGGATCGCGGCCGGCGATGATCAAGTTGCCCCGTTTGGGTACGCCCGAGAAGGCCCCGCCTTCGGTGCCTGCCAGCATGTCCACCACGTTCAGGTCCATGCGGGTCAGGCGCCACAGATCGACCCAGGCCTCGTCGACGATGCGCGGCGAATGGGGCACCCCAGGGTGCAGGCGCGTGCCGTTGGACTTGCCCCAACCGTACACCCGGCCGGGCAGCAGTCCGAAGTGGTTCTTCATACAGCAGGTGATCTTGGAGCCGTGGGTCTTGGCCACCGGGCAGTTTATCCAGGCGTCGGCCGCCATGACGGTGGCTGCCACCGAATACTCGTCCGTGGCCAAGCCGCCGCCGGGCACTTCCAGTGACCGGACCTGGTCGAAGTTCAGGTCGAGGCACTCAATGTTCAGGCCCTGTTGGCGGAGTTCCTTGACCATGTCGCGGTAACCGGCGGCGGCGAACCCGTCGCCGGTGTATTCGGGTCCTGGCCCGCCGCCGTCGACCGAGTCGACCATCGCCGGTGGTAGCCAGCCGCCCCCCTCGCCAATGACCAGACGAGCCTGCGGCGCCACCTCGTGTACCAGCAGCGCCACCGCGCGCACCACCCGGGCGTCGGTTACCACACCCGAGCCCGAGGGCTTCAGCGACACGATGTTGGGCTTTATCATCACCAACTGCGCGCCCTTGGGCACCACCTCAGCCATGCCTCCGGCCAGCGCGACGGCCCGCCGCACCATGCCCAGAACCTGGTCCGCCGTCGGCTCCTCGGCGCGACCGACGGGTTGAGCCAGTTCGGGGGCGTCCGACGGCACCACGCCAACGACAAAATCCGCGCTCATCGCCGGGGCGGCGATGGCCAATCCCACCAGCGCGACCAGCATGGGCACGGCCCGTCTGTTGTGGGTCATACGATCCCTTTCGGACATAGGGTCAGGGCCGGGTGGCGGCGCGGTGCCGCCGTCGACCTCGGTGCCCTGGGCCGGTCGTCACCGCGCGTCACCGACTGTCCAGGTCCGCACCGGCGTCCGCGCGCGCCGGCCGGCTGGTGCCGCCTCATCGCCGCTACCGGACCCGCACGGCGTGGGCGCCACCGGCGCGAACCCGCGGCGCGCCTGCGGGCCCGACCTGGCAGGGCTGGTGCATGCCTGACACACAGCCCCGCGCGCGCCGGCCGGCTAGCGCTGCCTCACTGTCGCCATCGGACCCGCACTCCGTGGGCGCCACCGGCGCGAGCCCGCGGCGCGCCTTTGGGGGGCGGTGCACGCCCAGCCTACAGTGCCGCGCACGCCGACAGGAACTGGTCGCTGGTACTGGTGAAGCCCACGTGCGTCTCGATGAACCGCACGAAAGCCCGCGTCAACGTCATGTCGCGGTACGTGTCGTCGCACTCCATGCCTGCCGTGCAGTCGCGGAGCAGGATCACCCGGTAGTTGCGGTACATGGCTTCGGTCAGCGTGGTGTGCAGGCAGGCGTTGGTGGCAAAGCCAACCGCGATCAGGTATTTGACGCCCAGATTGCGCAGCAACGTGTCAGTGAACGTGCCATGGAAGCCGCTGTACACCAGCTTCCTGACCAGGTGGTCGCCAGGTTGGGGGGCGACGCAGCGGCTGAACTCGAATTCCTCCGGGGCGTCGGTCTGCCAGCGCTCCGCATCGGTCAACCCGTGCGTACGTCGCAGTACATCGCCGAACTCGCTCCGATCACTCCGTACCAGTGGATTGCTGTTGTTGACGTAGACCACGGGCAGGCCGATCCGGCGGGCCGCCGACAGGCACGGCGCAATCCGGCTCACCATGATCTCGCGCTCTACATCGTACGACCCGGGGAACCACAGCGGTTCTCGACTGGGCCGCGGCTCTCCGTCGGTGTACCCTTTTCCGTAAATGTCGATGGGAAAGAAGCAGGTCTCCGCCAGGGGCAGCTCCAGCACCTCCTCGGTGTAACCCGCCTGCTGCCCGATCGGCAGCATGTCGTAGTAACGGGCCCTCAGAACTAGCGTCGCCATGGTCACCTCGCGGTGCTGTGGTGGTGGGCCTTTGGCCGGGCTGCCGCCGTCAGGCCCTGGGGTCGCGTCGACCGCCAGCGGCGCGCGCTGACCCCTCGGTCGCCCGCCGTCGTCGGGCGCGCGTCAACAGACCTCCAACCTGCCGGCCGACTCCCGTCGGGTGGCAGCCCCCCTTGGCCACTGCGGGGCGGCCTCCGGGCCGCGCTGCCGCCACCCAAACCACACCGGGGGCCGCACCCCACGACGGCGCGCCCCCCGGTGCAGCTGGCTGACCGGCTGGTTCGCCCGCCGGCTCAGTCGTTGGACATGCGGAAGTCCAGGTGTTCCGGGACCGGGTACTCGCGCCGCACACGCTCCCTGAGGGCGTCGTCCACGGCCACTTTGTCCTGCACGCTCAGCCGTCTTTCGTGGTAGGCGAACCACAGGTGCGAGAGTGAGCGCTCGCCTTCGCGCAGGTCGTCGATGACGAGCTTCTCCTGCAACAACGCGTCGACCCGGGCAAAGTCCTCCACCGCCAGTGCCGCCTGACCCTCCAGCAACCGAATGCGGCCCGCGCTGCGCACCGGCTCGGGCAGCTCGCGGCCCACCAGATCCAACCAGTCCTGTGCTCGGCCGCTATCGACCAGGAACTGACCGCATTCCACCGCCAAAGGGAACACGTCCGGCCGCTCGCGACAGGCCTGCAGATAGTAGTTGCCGGCTTCCACGCCGCGCCCTTCTTCTCGCGCCAGCACCGCCAGGTTGCGCGCTGCCCAGGCATTGGGCCGCGCCGCCAACGATGCCTCCCAGGCCTGCCGGGCCCCGGCGAAATCCTCGGCCCAGTAGCGCATCACACCCAGGTGCAGCCAGGCGTACCAGTGCACGCCCCGCCCCGCGGCCACCGCTGCCTCCAGCCGCTCGCGCCACTCGGGCTGCACCAGGTACGATGTCGGCTCGTCGCGCGGCTCCGCCTCGGGCAGGCACCCCGCAGTCAGCAGGTCGCACCAGGGGGCCTGCAATGGACCCATTGACGCGGCGGCGAAGGGGATCGCCGGGCCGGCGAGGGGCTTCTGCCCGGCGGCCTGCCGCCGGCGCTGCTCCAAAGCGCCCCACCCTGAACCATGCTGCAGCACCTCCGCTGGCGGCGCGTCGACCCAGGCGGCCGTGGCGGCGAAGGCGGCCTCCAACTGCTGACGCGGCATCAGCTTCTCCAACCGGGCATCCACCTCGCGCCAGGCTGCGGCCCAGTCGCTGCTGTGGGCCAACCGCGGGTCGGCCTCCATCAGGCCATAACCCTCCAACCACTCCCACACGGCGCCGGCAGGCATGGGCAGATGCTCGCCCTGGACGCGCGACAGCCCCGCCTGGATCTCCAGGTACTGATGCCCCTTGACCGACAGGAACTCCTGCCAGCGTCGGCCGCCTGGGTTCATGCCCCACAGGAACAGCTTCCGGCCCTTGAGCAGGTCGGTAGAAGTTTGCACCAGGCCGCGGCCGCCGCCGTCGAGGGCGCTCACCCAGCGCCGCCGGTCGTCCGGAATGTGGAAGAAGAAGTCCACGGCCTTGTCGTGGCGGGTGGTGTAGGAGACGTCGGTACCCTGGACCATGGGGATGTCCAACAGCGCCGGGCCGCTCTTGCCGTAGCCGAAGCTGTACGCCTGATCCGCCGGCACCAGGACGCGGGTCTCTTCAGACTCCGGCACGGCGGTGTTCGACCACCAGTACATCGGCACCTCGCTCTCGTGCGGATTGGTGATACGCACGCGCACCATCAGCATCGGCGACCCGTCGGGCAGGAAGGCGTCGATCTGGTATGGGACCTGGCGCAGGCGCTCCCACTCCCACAGGCGCAGCACCGGGGTGCCATCGGGGGTCTGCCCGCGGCCGGCGAACATCGGCGAGCAGGTGAACGGATGGTGCCCCAGAATGCCGATGTTCCACTCCACGCCGCCGCTGAACCAGGCATTGCGGATGGCCAGGTTAGCGGGCTGGAACACCGGGTTGCACTCCAGCAGCTCGCGGCCCGAGGGTTTGTGCACCAGGGAGCGTAGCCGTCCCCCCAGCTCCAGGAAGAAGGTGGCGCGCAGGATCTCATTCTCCAGCACCGCGACCTTGAACGGCCGCTCGGTCAATCGGCGACCGTACCGGTCCTGCATGGTGTAAGGCAGGTAGTTGGCCGGGTGCCCATAGGCCAGGTTGCGCATGATCTCCGTGGAGAAACCCGGATAGGGCGCCTCCGGCGTGCGCGGCGTGCCCCGCTGCAGGGGCGGCAACGGGTTCTCCGGGCCCAGGTCGGCTCCGGGTATGATCAGGTCCTCAAAGCGAAGCTCACTCATGGCGGTCTCCTGTCGTGGCGCCGAGCCCGGCGATGGTGGCGCGGTCGCCTCCCAGTCTAAGCCTGCCGGGCGCCCACCGTCAACCGGGCGCGGCGCTGGCTGCTGCCGTCGCCGGGCTTGCCGGCCGGTCCGCGCCTCGTTGGGTTGGGCAAGGAGGGCGCCGTTGGCGGGCGCGGCCGCCCGCCCGTTGCCGCCCGGCCAGGCCCAAGGCGCCGGGCCCGAGTGGCGTCCGAGCCAGGGTGCGGGTGGGTTGCCCTTGGAGGGCGTGGCCACCGTTGCCGGGGGGCGCTGCCGTCACGCCGACCCGGTCCGGTCAGGTCCCGACGCGCTCCCATCCGCTGATGTTATACCGTGCTGCGGGGTAGGTGCCGGTGCGCGTGGCCGTGCCCTTGCCGTCGGCCCAGGTCAGCCGAACCCGGTTGAACCGCCCCTGCTCGTAGTCGAACGAAACGCCGTCGTCCTCGAACAGGTCAAAACACGCCGGGTCTTGACCATACACGCGCACCGTGATGTCGAACACCGCGTCATCGGCGACATGCTCCAGCGGCGCGGCCAGCGGCAGCAGGCACGGGGTGCTCACGAACACCGGAATATCGCCCGCCGGGGCGGCCACGCGCACCTCGCTTCCCCCCGCGTGACGCTCGCCGGTGCGGAAGTCGCACCAGTCCGTGCCCCGGGGCAGGTACACCTCGCGCTCACAGCCCGGCCCCATGAAAGGCGCCACCAGCAGGTGGTCGCCGAAAAGGAACTGGTTGTCGATGTCCCGCAGGCGGGTGTCGGCCGGGAATTCCAGCAGCAGGGATCGCACCGGCGGCAATCCCTCCGATTGATAACGACGAAAGCCGGCGTAGAGATAGGGCAGCAGCTGCATCCGGAGCTGCACGATGTCGCGCATCCGGGCCGCCACCCGTTCCTGTTCCGCCGCCGGCAGCAACTCGCCCCGGCTGTTCTTGGCCGCGTTGTACTGCTGCCACAGCGGGTGGGGAATGAACCACGGGTTCAGGCACAGCTGCGGCGCGAAACTGCTCATGGCCAGCCGGTTAAGGTATTCTTCCAGCGACCCTGCGTCGCGCACCTCGGGTGACCAAAGCAGGCCCGCGAACGACGCGTTGAGCAGCTGCCGCAGGTACTCATCGAAGGCATAGGCATCGCTGTACAGGCAGAAGGGTAGCGGCGCCGCCAGCGCCGTGGTGGCGCGGACATCGCCCCAGGTCCGCTGGTTCCGGCGCCGGAAGACCGAGTACAGGCTGCGTTGGTACAGATAGCCATACAACTGGGACATCTGCTCGCCGTCAATCCCGGAAGGGAACACCGAGCAGTAAGGGTAGTTAAACGGCGTGGCGTCGGTAATGGGCTGGCGATCGCACTCATCGGCCTTGAAGCCCGCAATGCCTTTGGCCACCAACTCGTCCTCGTGGTACGCGGCGAAGATGCGTGACGCCTCCGGATCGGCGAAATCCACCACCAGGCCGCCCCAGACCAGGTAATCGCCCGAACGGGTCAGCAGGCGCTCGAACAGCGGTGACGATGGGTGGACATAGGCGTGCTCCCACAGGTTGACGCGGAGCCCCAACTGCCGCAGGTCCGCAACCAATCCATCGGGGTCGGGGAAACGCGACGCGTCCCAGGCCAGCGAGCACGAGTAGGCGTGAGTCTGCCATCCGGGTTCAAGCCCGAACATGTCAGCCGGGATCTTGTGCCTGCGCATGCTGCGGGCGTGTTCCATCGCCATGGCCTGGTCCGCCTGGGTCCAGGTCCGGTACTTCATGCCCAGCCCCCACAGGGGCGGCAGGCAGCCGCCGCCGGCGAACAGGTTGTAGCGCTGCACGGCTTGACGCATTTGGGGCCCGGCGAAGACGAACACCTCGACGCCCTGGCCGTTGCCGCGCAGATCGAACACCACCTCGCCCTGCTCCTGAGACTGCGGGGGCGCATACAGCTCAGCGGCAGAGGTCTTCAGCGCCGTTTCACCGGCCGCCGGCGGCTCGGCCGACGACTTGGCGGCCAGGCGCGCCACCTCCACCACCGGCACCCGCGCGGTGTCCACGTAGACCCCGTATCCCAGGGTGCTCAGGTAGAAAGGCACCGGCCCGTGACTGGCGCCGGTCTGCGTGACCGGCGCGGCGGCCACCGTCAGTTCCTTGCGCAGACCCTTCTGCCGGTAGCAGGCCGGGTCCAGACCGAAACCGTAGATCTCGTCGTCAGCGCCGGCGCCCGGCAGGTACACCACGGTGCGCGAGGCGGTTATCCGGCCGCGGGCGCGGCTCACGTCGAAAGGCGGCGCCGGGGCCTCCGGCAGGGTTGCCAGACCGGCCATATCCGCCTGCCGTTCCCGGCACTGCAGCGGCGTGAAGGTCTCCGGCGTGCCGAAGCGCAGCTTCCATATGCCCGGGGCGATGGCGGTGATGTCGGGGCTGACATAGCCAGCGGTGGTGCCATGGACGGCGGTATTGGCCACGGACGCAGACTCCTTCCGCGCCGGTGCGGTGCCGCCGCCGACCGCCCCTTCCGGGACGGGTTCAGCGACCCTCGACCAGCGGTGATGGGTTCCGGCGCGGGTTAGTGCCTACGATGCGGCCCGGCACACCCGAGACAATGCTGTTGGGTGGGATGTTCATATAGACCACGGCGTTGGCCCCGATGATCGAGTTATCGCCAATGGTGATATCGCCGACGATTACGGCTCCGGCCCCGATGTCCACCCGGCTGCCGATGGTGGGCTTGGCGTTCAGATCGTCTACCGAGCGTACGCCGAAGGTGGTGTTCTGACGGATGAAGACATCGTCGCCGATAGCGCGGGCACCCAGGATCATGCCCCCGAAGTGCTCCAGCTTTACCCGTCGGCCGACCTTGACGGTGTAATCCAGCTTCATACCGCAGACGATCTGCGCCATCTTGTTCAGGAACCGGTACAGCAGCGTCAGCGGGGCCCGCAGAACCTTGGTGCGGACGCCCATGCGCCAGTTGCCGAAGCGGTGGATCAGCAACATGAGGAAGCCCTGGCCCAGGGCCTTGGCGTCGTTGGTGCGGTAGTCCTCGCGCACCAGAGCCCAGAACCCGATGCCGCCAGGGTTCTCGTTGCGGTCGCCACGGGGGAGTGCCGGTGCCCGCCCCGGTTGGCTCGGGAAGGGCGCTGCCGTCTGCGCCATGCGTACCAGTTCCCGCAGCGAGCGGTTCTCCCAACCGCCGGGAATCCGACCCAGGCACCGTTCCAGGCGCAGGCTCAGCTCCAGATGCATCAGCGAGTCGCCGCCCAGGTCATGGAAGGTGGCCTCGCCGTCCAGCGCCGCGGGCCCCAGCCGTTGGCGCAGCCACGCGTCAAGCTCATCCGTGCCCGAATCCCGGGCCGAGTCCGCCGGCGGGGCGTCCTCGGCGGGCCCGGCCAATCGGCTCCGCTGCACCTTGCCGGTGGAGGTTTGCGGCAATTGCTCCAGCACGCGGACAGCGATGGCATTGCGGGCGGCCACGCCCTGCGCCTCCACCAACTCCGCCAAGCGGTCGACCAATTCGCGTTGGCGATCGGCGGTAGCCGGCGTCAGCGCCAGCAGGATGCCTTCGCCGCGCAGCGGATCGGGTCGGCGTGCCACGCAGAAATCGCCCTCGATCCCCAGATCGCGGCGCAGGGCGGCTTCCAGCAGGTCGGGTGACAGCTTGGCCCCGGAGACGTTAATCACGTCGTCGGCCCGGCCGTGGAAGAACAGGAAGCCCTGTTCGAGGGTGCCCGTGTCGCTGGTCTCCAACCAGGCGTCCGGTCCGTAGGCCGTCAGCGCGTCGCCCTCCATGATCCCCAGCGCCACGTGCGGGCCCCGGATCTCGATGCGCTCCCGGGCATTGATGCGGACCGCCACCGCGCCTTCGGGCCGCCCCACCGACGCCAGTAGACGGGCCTCGACGTCGTGGACCCGCAGCAGCGTCGTGCGCGAGGCTTCGGTAAGACCGTAATGCTGCACAATGCAGGCATTGGGCAGGGCTTGACGCAACTGGGCCTTCTCGTCCGGAGCCATGTGCTGGCTGCCGATCTCCACCCAACGAACGCGCGCCAACTCATCACCAAAGAGGTCCCGATTGGCCAGGAACACGCGCCACAGACTGGGGACGGCGCTGATGGCGTTGATACGTCCCTCAACCAGGAGCTGTCGCACCTCAACCAGGTCAAACCCGGCCGTCGGCAGGTAGCATTGGCCCCCGGCGTTCAGCACGGCGCGGCAGCGGCCATAGCCGAACGAGTGGTACACCGGCACGCCAACATACTCGCGTATGTCGCCGTCCAGCTGCATGGCGGCCTGGAGGCGCACGATAACGTCGTGCAGGTTGGCCCGGCTCAGCAGCACCGCCTTGGGCGCCCCCTCCGTTCCGGAGGTGAAGCTGATCTGGCCTAACTCGTCCGCGGGGGCCGAGGTGAAGGGGCGACTCAGCCAGCCGCCGTCCAGCTGCGGCTCGACCACGGCCGCCACGCGCGCCCGGTCGAGGCGCTCCTGGTCCCGGGCGCCCCGCAGGGGGACCGAGACGACGCCGCGCTCCAGGTTGTCCAGCATCGTCCTGATGTAGTCGCAGCTGTTCACCGCCACGACACCGACAATGCTGTGGCCGGCAAGAAGATCAGCATCCATAGGAGGGTTCCCGCACCCGGACATGAGCGTTACCGCGGTGGCTTGCCGGTCAACTCACCGCCCCGCGCCGGCGCGCAATCGAAGACGACCAGCATCTCGTGAAAAGCAAACCACGAGCCCAGCCAACCGGGCCCGGGAAAGAAACTCACCCCTGTCACCGCGAACCCAAGCTCCGGCGGCACGGGGTGGGCGGCCAGCCAGGCTCGGTCGATCAGGGTGCGGTGCGTTGCATCGGCCGGCATGCATCTTGCCCCCGGCACGACCATCAGCACGCGGGTCACGCCCAGACGTCGGCACCCCCGCAACAGCGCCCACAGAGCCCGGGCCGGATCGTCCAAATGCTCAAGAACATGGGCGATCACCAGCGAACGAAAGCGCCCTGCCGGCATGCCCAGCAGGTCGAAGTCACTGTAATCACCCCGCGACAGGTGTACCGAGTGCCCCTGCGCCGCCACGCGCGCCACCAGGTCCGGGTTGGCCTCGACGCCGACCGAGTGCGGTGGCAGCCGGGCCAGTAACTGCCCCGCGCCACAGCCGAAGTCGATCGTCGGGCCGCTCAGGTAGCGCAGCTGGTTGCGCAGGAACAAGCCGCGAATCAGCCGACGGACGGGGTGTCGGCTACGGCGCAACTGCTCGGCCGCGTACGCGCCGTCAAAACCGGTTATCTGACCCAAAATAACCTCTTCATCGCCGCCGCCCAAGGCAGACCCACGGACACCGTCCGGTGGTTGGAGGCGGTGGGGGCCCTACCCCCCGGGGCTCGGTTCGTCGGCGCGGCCCCGAGTCCCCAGGTGGCGTCAACGCGTTACCCCATCGGGCCGCGAGACATTGCCTGTCAACGGCAGCCGACGTGGTCGCCGGACGCCGGCTGGCTGTTGAAGTCCGCCGCGGCCCGATCTGACGCCCGCGAGCACCCCCATCCGACGGCCCAGCCCGCCACCACGGTCAGTGACCTACGGATTCGAAGCCGCGGGCCCACTCGACGGTCCCATCCCGAGCCGGCGTCCGACGCGCCGCACTGGGCTCGTCGGTCGGATCCGGTGCCGGAACCGCATTGCTGCCCTGTGACGGTCTCACCCGCGGGCGGACGGCAAGCCCGAACTCATGACCGCGCT
>CAITNQ010000365.1 GCA_903893785.1 uncultured Gemmatimonadota bacterium | reverse complement strand
GCCCACAGCTGCGGCGCTCGGGTTCTGGCGATGGACATGGACGCCGCGGTGTTGCGCCAGCAGTCGCCAGCACAGCGGGTGACTGCGGACATATGTCATGTGCCTTTGGTCGATGGCTGCATGGACCGCGTAGTACTGACCGAGGTACTAGAACACGTCGCCGACCCCAACAAGGTAATGGCCGAAGCCGTGCGGGTGGCGGCGCCTGGCACTCGGTTTCTATTGAGCGTCCCCTCCGAGGCGGCCGAGAAGCTGCAGCAGCGCCTCGCGCCACCGGCCTACTTCGAACCGCCCGGGCACATTCGCATCTTCGCGCCGGGACAACTCGAGGGCCTGGCTACGGCACACGGATTAGTGGTGGAGCGGCGGTTGGCCGGCTCCCTTTACTGGTCAGTGTGGTGGGCGCTGTTCTGGACCTGCGACTGCGAGTTGGCCCAACCGCGCCACCGTCTCCTGCGGCGTTGGGACCAAACTTGGGAATTGGTGCTGCGGGCTCGCGACGGTGACCGTATCCGTGCCGCCTTCAGCGAGATCTGCCCCAAGAGCGAGGCCTTGGTGTGCCTCAAACCGCCATGACGCGGGCCATCGGGGCCTCGCTTGGTTTGAGGTTCTCCGCGAACGCGGGGGTTGGCGGCGTGCCCGACGCAGGTGGTGTTCGGTGGGCCCCGCCCCAGGAGTCGCTGGTGGCGAGTGGGCCAGTGGTCGGAGCGCAGGCTGGCCGTTCTGGGTGGCGCTCCGTTCGATGGTGGCATCGGTTCCGGTCCGGGACCCCTTCGTCCCCGATCGCGCCTCTGCCCGCCCCTGGGCAGGCGGCTCCGGTGACTGCTTGGGTCCCTGGCCCGCAGCCCCAGCGCTATGCGGCCATCGACTGGCTCAAAGCCGGCGGCATCCTCGGCGTGATGTGGGTCCACGCGTTCATCCCCGGCTTCGTCGTCGCTGAACCGTGGGTCGAGTGGGCGAACTCCCTGTTCCGCTTGGCGGTCCCGGTGTTCCTGTTCTGCGCTGGCTTCCTCCAGGCGCGGCCGAGGACCCATGAGTCGGCAACGGCACTGGGCGGACGCCTCCGCCGCCTGGCGGTTCCCTACCTGTTCGCCAGCGTCGCGGCGCTCGCCGGTCAGCTGTTCTTCGTGGAACCGCCGCCGACCTGGACGTCAGCCGGCGTCGACCTGTTAGTCGGCAACGCCTGCGGCGTCTTCTACTTTGTTCCTGTTCTTCTCGGCGCCACGCTGCTGGGCGGGTTGCTGCTCCGGCGGGTCCACCATGTGTGGATCGCGGTGGCGGTTCTCTGGCCGGTAGGACTCCTGTGCGAGACCGGGGTGATCTGGTGGGCTGACCTGTTCTGGCAGATCAGGAACCCCTTGCGCCTGTGGGGTTACTTCGCCGCAGGCTGGCTCGCGCGGACCCAGGCCGCGGTTTGGCAGGCCTGGCCTGAACGGCGGCGGCGGCGTTGTGGGTGGGGGCTGCTGATCTTGGCCGTTATCCTGTTTGGGGCGTGCTGCCTCGGCCTTCCTACTGGCTGGACACCCGCTGGTGCGGCGGGCTCCTATCTCATCGTGTACTTGGGCCTGGCCGCTGCTTTCGTGCTGCCTTGGCGCATGCCGGCGCCGCCGGCCGTGGTCTGGTTGAGCCAAGCGAGTTACCCTCTCTACCTGACGCACTATGCCTTTGTGTTCCTGCTGCGGCGCTGGGTCCCGGGGTCGTCGAATGGCTTGCTGGCCTGGAGCGCCGCCCTGGGCGGTTCGATCGCGGTTGTTCTGGTGGGCCGCCGGGTGCTGGGGCCCTGCGCGCGCACGGTCCTCGGGTGACAAGCGAGGGGTTGGCCGTGCGCCCGGGCGAGCTACTAGTCTATGACAGTGTCCGCTGCCACGCACGGCAGCGGGGAGTGTCCTGTTACATGGGCCAGGTGGCGGCGGGGCTGGAACGGGCCTTTGGCGAGCGGATGACGCTGATGAGCAGCGAGCTGAGCAGCGCCGGCCCGGCGCGTCGAGTGCGCCTAGTGCCGGGCTCATTCCGGGGAAGCGGCCGCCTGCGCGTGCATCGGATCAACGAGTGGGCGGCCTCCCTGTGGGCGTACCGTCACGCCCCCAAGGTGTACTTCAGTCCATACTACGGCCGGGTTCGGACCAAGGCAGCCGCAGTGTTCATGGTCCATGACATGATTCACGAGTGCTACGGTGGCTGGCTCTGCGATGCCCGGCAGCGGCAGGCGCTGGTGGCCGAGAAGGCGGCTTGTTGCCGGCGGTCGGCGCTCTTGTTGACGGCCAGCCATAGCACGCGGGAACAGGTCTTGTCCTCCTACCGCTGGGTGGATTCGCGCCATGTCCGCGTGATTCCTCTCGGCGTGGACATCGAGATGTGGGGGGCGGCCCCGGCCACTGAGACGGTGGACCGCTGCCGGCGGCCATTCTTCCTCTACGTCGGCGATCGCTGGCCCTACAGGAATTTCCTGGGGGTGGTCAAGGCGTTCGGCCAGTCGGGGCTCGCCCGAGACATGGATCTGGTCGTGGTGTCCGCCAACCACCGGGCACTGGCCGCCGACGAATTCGCCGCCTGCCAAGCGTTGGGGCTGGTTGACCACGTATGTCTGATCGGTGCCGTCACCGACGCCCAACTGCGTGACCTGTACCGCCGCGCCGTGGCGTTAGTGTACCCTTCGCACGTTGAGGGTCTTGGTCTGCCGGTGCTCGAAGCGTTGGCCAGCGGCACCGTGGTGATC
>CAITNQ010000364.1 GCA_903893785.1 uncultured Gemmatimonadota bacterium | reverse complement strand
GGGTGCCACTGCTGCCCGAGGGGCCCTCGCTCTGGCTGACGAACTGACCGGCCACGGGGGCTTCGTGGGGCAGCCCCAGATACAGTTCGCAGGCGTCCTCGCTGTTCCAAGTGCGAACTGCATCTGGGGCCGGCCCGACCAGGGACTCGTCCTCGGTCTCCACGGCCACGAACAACCGCTCATCGGCAGGGTCGTACCCCAAACGAAACCAGCCCCGGAAGTCCAGTGGGGATTGGGGCGGCACGCCCATTTCCGCCTGGCCGACACCGTACCGGGCCAAGTCCGCCGGCCAGTCGTCGAGGCAGCCATCTACGGTGATCCCGGACAGCGGCGTGGCTACCGCCACGGCGCCGCTGTGGGCCTGCGCAATTCCGACCCACAGGGCCAGGGCGACCGCCACGGCCAGACCATTCGACGTCGCTTTCATCACCACCCCTGCAGGGCCACAGCGGTGCGGCCTCAACCTTGGCCCTGACTCCCCCCACCCCGCCCGAAAACCACAGCACCGCCGGTGGCCCGGCCGCCGGCGGCGCTGCGGATCTGCCGTCCCTTGGTGCGGGCCGGGTTCAGACAGTGGCTTTGTGGATGCGCCTTTTGAGGCGGTGGATCCGCCGGCGTACCGCCTTGAGCTGCTTGCGGTCGCCGGTGGCCATGGCGGCGTCGCGGTCCTGCTTGAGCTGTCTGATCCGCGACTTGACCGTGGTCTTGTCGATGCCGACCACCTGGTGGTGGACCCGGTCCTCGATACCCAGTGCGTGGCACAGCGCCGGGATGAGGTGCTCCTTGTTCATCTGCGTATAGCCCTGGACCGCTTCACTGTCCAGACCGGCGGCGATTTCGCGCAACTGCGCCACGTTGAGCTCTTTCAACTGCGCGTACGTATGGTCGGTTGCCATGATGCGTGCCTCCGCAGGAGTGGTTCGAAAGCCGCGTTCTCGTGGTTGCCGAATATTGTAATGCCTGCTCCCGCGGTGGGCAAGAAGAGATGGCCCGGCGCTCAGCGCGGGATCTCAGCCGGGGGCCAGACGGGCGTTGAGCGCGTCGGCGTCCAACCGCTCGCGCAGCAGCCCGCTCAGGTCGCGCTGCTCCTGGATGGCCTGGGCGCAGGCCGCGGCGGCGCGGTCGTCGCCCAGCAGCAGGGCGCCCTGCAGTCGACCCTCGGCGAACAGGAACTGGAAGTAGCGGCCCTCGTTCTCGGACTCCACACTCACCCAGCTGTCGTCGGCCGGGTGTACCGCGCCGACGCTGAACAGCGGCAGGCCGAGGACTTTGAGCGTGTTGGCGCGGGGTAAGCCGACGAACCGCTGCGCGGCACCGGCGGCGTTGGCGCCCGCGACGCGACCCTGGGCCTGGGCCGCTGCCCACAGGCCATACAGCACCCCGCGGTGTTCGCAGCCGTCGCCCGCCCCGTACACGTCGGCATGGGACGTGGCCATGGCGTCGTCCACGAGCAACCCGGTTGCTGTTGCCAAGCCGGCGGTGCGTGCCAGGGCCAGGTCAGCGCGAACGCCGGTGGCCAGCAGGACAGCGTCGGCGGGCAGGCGGCGGCCGTCGACTAGGTCCACTGCATCGACCCGCGAGTCGCCGACGATGGCCGCCGTGCCGGCACCGCAGATCAGCTCGAGACCCAATCCCGCGACGTACTTGCCCAGGAACAGCCCCGCTTTCCGATTGAGCTGGCGCGGCAGGAGCCACTCGGCCGTCTCCAGCAGCGACACCCGTGCGCCCTGGCGGGCCAGCGCGCCGGCGATCTCCAACCCGAGCACGCCGCCGCCGATGCCGACGAAGCGCGCTCGCTGACGCGCTCGGGCCTGGATGGCGAGGGCTTCATCCAAGTGACGCAGGCAGAAAACGCCGTCCAGATCGCTGCCGGGAATGGGTGGCACGAACGGACGGGCGCCCACAGCCAGGACAGCGCGGTCGAAGGGCTCGTGGCGGCCATCAACCAGCTCCACCTCGTGCTCTTCCGGCTTCAGGCTGTGGACCACCGCGCCCAGGCGCAGCTGCAGCTGCCGCTGCGGGTACCACTCAGGCGGGTGGATAGCCAGCTCGTGCGGGGCGACTTCGCCGGCGAGGAAGCGCGTCAGGTTC
>CAITNQ010000363.1 GCA_903893785.1 uncultured Gemmatimonadota bacterium | reverse complement strand
CACCGGCGACACGGGCTGGGGCACGGGGGCGGCTTTCGTCGACTACGACAACGACGGCGACCTGGACCTGTACGTGGCCAACTACATGGATTTCCGGCTCGACCGGAACCAGGAGTGCCACCAGAATCAGGTGCGCGCCTACTGTGGTCCGACCGCCTATCCGGGGCAATCCGGGGTGATGTACCGCAACGAGGGCGACGGCCGCTTCAAGGATGTCACCCGGGCCGCGGGCCTGTACACCACCGCTGGCCGCCAGTTGGCGCCGGTGTTCTGCGACTACGATGGCGACGGCGACCAAGATCTGTTCATCGCCAATGACCGCACCCCACGGGCCCTGTTCCAGAACCAGGGCAACGGCACTTTCATCGATGTGGCGCCGTTGGCCGGCGTGGCGTACAACGAGGACGGTGCCGCGGTTTCGTCGATGGGGGCCGACTGGGGCGACTATGACGGCGATGGTCGATTCGACATTGTCGTCGCCACCTTCCAGTGGGTGGGCAATCAACTGTTCCGCAACGACGGCGGCGGCTTCTTCAGTGATGTCAGCTTCCCGTCGCGGCTGGCCAAGGAAAGCCTGCCCTACCTGGGCATGACCATTGCGTTTCTGGACTACGACAACGACGGTCGCCTGGACCTGTTTGCCGCCAATGGCCATTTGGACGCCAATGTGAAGCAGTACGACAGCGCCGCGTCCTATGCCCAGGCCAACCAGCTGTTCCACAACAACGGCAAAGGTGGTTTCGTGCGTGTCACCGAACAGGCCGGGCCGGGTCTGCGGGAGGAACGGGTCAGTCACGGCGCGGCCTTCGGCGACTACGATAACGATGGCGACATCGACATTTTCGTTTCTGATTCTGACACCCCGACCTGCAGCCTGCTGCGCAATGACGGCGGCCAGGCGCGGCACTGGCTCCAGGTGCGGACGGTCGGCAGCCGCAGTAATCGCGATGGCTTGGGTGCCCGCCTGCAGTTGACGGTCGACGGGCGGGTGCTCGTCCGCGAGGTGCGCAGCAGCTACGGCTACCTGTCGGCCAATGACCTGCGCGTCCACTTTGGCCTGGGCGACGCCAACCGCGCCCAGCGCCTGGAGATCCGCTGGCCCAGCGGCCAGACCCAGGTGCTGGCCGACGTGGCGGCCGATCAGCTGCTGGTCGTGCGCGAACCCGCTGCCGGGCCTGCCGACCGTCGCTGAGGCGTCGCGGGCTGCCCGCCTTCCCCATTGCCGCGAAACGAGGTACCGATGTCCGTTGTCGTTGCGGTGGCCAAGGACGGCCACGCCGCTATTGCCAGCGACAGCCAGGTCAATTTCGGCGACCTGGTAGTACCGCCGGCCAATCACCAGGCGACCAAGATCCGCCGTCTGGGGCGCTCCTATCTGGCGGTGACCGGATGGGCCCTGTACGAAAACATCCTCAATGACTTCATCGATCCGAAGAAGCCGCCGTCGCTGGCTGGCGAGACGCCGATCTACCAATTCTTTCTGCGCCTGTGGAAAGCGCTGCACGACAGGTACGGCTTTGTCAACGACCAGTGCGAGGAGCAGCACTCGCCCTTCGGCGACTTGGCGGCGGCCTTTCTGGTCGCCAATCGCAGCGGCATCTACAGCGTGGCTTCGGACATGAGTGTGACGCGCTTCGAGCGCTACTACGCCATCGGGGCCGGCAACGACTTTGCGCTGGGGGCGTTGCACGCCCTCTACGATCTGGACCTTACGGCCCCTGTGCTGGCCGAGCGCGCGGTGGCCGCCGCCATCGCCTTCAATCCCTTCTGCGGCGGCGATATCCGCGTCCACCAGGTGTACTGAACCCGAGCGCGCCCGCGCCGCGGGCCGGAGGTGGCCATGGAACTGCTGCTGGTGCCGGTCGACAAGCCCGAGGAGACCAACTTCATCCTCGGCCAGGCCCATTTCATCAAGACCGTGGACGACCTGCACGAGGCCCTGGTACAGGCCGTGCCCGGCATCCAGTTCGGCGCCGCCTTCTGCGAAGCCAGCGGCCCGGCGCTCATCCGCAGTTCGGGCACCGACCCGGAGCTGGTCGCCATGGCCCGGCGCAATGCCGCCGCCATCGGCGCCGGTCACAGCTTCATCGTCTTCCTGGGCGCGGGCTTCTACCCGATCAACGTCCTCCATGCGGTCCACGCCGTGCCCGAGGTGTGTCGCGTGTTCTGCGCCACAGCCAATCCCACCCAGGTGGTGGTCGCCGCGGCGGGTGCGGGGCGCGGCATTCTGGGCGTCATCGACGGCGTCAGCCCCAAAGGGTGTGAGACCGACACGGACGCGGCCGCCCGGCGCGATTTCCTCCGCCGCATCGGCTACAAGCTCTGAGGGGTCCGTGGACAGCCGGACGCGCTATGCGCTGGCCATTGCCCACCGTCAGCCGGATCGGCCACCGCTCGACCTGGGCGCTACCTCCCTGACCGGCATGCGACCCGGCGTCCAGGCCGCGTTGGCGCGCGTGCTGGGCCTGGAAGGCCCGCCGCGCCCGGGCCACGCCGGCGTCGATGAGCGCCTGCTCGAGTGGGCCGGGACCGACTTCCGCGCCGTGGGCGGCATTGTGTCCCTACCCAGCCCGCACCCGCCCCGGCTGGCCAGCGGCGCCTGGGTCGACTGCTGGGGCGTGGCCCGCGCGGTGGTCGACGGCGAGGCGCAGATCGTCCGCTACCCGCTGGCCGGCGCCACGCGCGACGACCTGGCCCGGTACCCCTGGCCCGCGCCGCGGCTGGACGAAGAGCTGTTGGCCGCTTGGGTCGGGCAGGCCCGCCAGCTGCGCCAGCAGGGGCGTCATGTCGTCATTGGCGAGCACCCGGTTTTCGGCCTGCTGGAGCTGGGGTGCTGGATGTGCGGCTACGACGACTTTCTGTTTCGCCTGGCCGCCGAACCCGACTTTGTCGCCGATTTCTTCGACCGCGTCCTGCAGCTGCAGCTGGCCGTGATCGAACCGTACTACCGCGCCCTGGGTCCGTACCTGGACTTGACGATGAGCGGCGACGATTTCGGCGAGCAGCGGGGTCCGCTGCTGTCACCCGCCATGTTCGACCGCCTGCTGGCACCGCGCTTCCAGGCTCGCATTGCCCGCACCAAGGCCCTGGCCGGCTGTGCCTACTGGCATCACAGCTGCGGTTCCGTGGCGGCTCTGGGCGAGTCCCTGATCGCCTGCGGCGTCGACATCCTCAACCCGGTGCAGACCTCGGCCGCCCACATGGAGCCGGCCGGGTTGAAGGCGCGCCTGGGTGATCGCCTGGTCTTCTGGGGCGGCGTCGATGTGCAGCAGTTCCTGCGCTTGAGCACCCCCGCCCAGGTTGAGGTCGGGGTGCGCGAGCTGGTCGCGGTGCTAGGAGCGGACGGTGGTTACATCAGTGCCCCGGGACACGAGGTTCAGGACGACGTGCCTCCGGAGAACCTGGTGGCCTGGATCGAGGCGCTGCGCGGTTGAGGCGGTCGCGGCGGCGGCCGGCACCGGGCCCTTGCCGCTGCCCGCCCGGCATGTATAATCGGGAAGAATAGCCTTACCCCAGGTGTGCACTCATCTTCTGCCCATGGAGGTTCCCGTGGCCATCGAACTGCCTGCGCTGCCCTACGCTGACACCGCCCTCGAGCCGCATTATTCGGCGCGTACCCTGAGCTTCCACCACGGCAAACACCACGCCGCCTACGTCACCAACCTGAACAAACTGATCGCCGGCACCGACCTGGAGAGCAAGTCGCTGGAACAGATCATCAAAGCGGTAGCCGGTGACAGCACCAAAGCCGGGGTGTTCAATAACGCCGCCCAGATCTGGAACCACACCTTCTTCTGGCACAGCATGAAACCGGCTGGTGGCGGCGCCCCGGCGGGTGAGTTGGCGGCCCGTATCGACGCCTCCTTCGGCAGTTTTGCCGCCTTTGCCGAGCAGTTCAAGAACAGCGCCGCCACGCGCTTTGGCAGCGGCTGGGCCTGGTTGGTGGCCGACGCCGGGCAGCTCAAGGTGATCAGCACCGCCAACGCCGAGACGCCGCTGACCCAGGCGGTCACGCCGCTGGTTACCGTCGACGTCTGGGAGCACGCTTACTACCTCGACTACCAGAATCGTCGTCCCGACTTCGTCCAGTCGTTCCTGGACAACCTGGTCAACTGGGACTTCGCCGCCGCCAATTTGGCCAAGGCCGGCTGAGCCAACCTCGACCGGGGGTTGTCGGTGGCCCTGTCCGGGCGGCCGACCTGCAGTTGGGGGACCGGGTTGCCGGCAGGCAGCCCGGTCCCCTTTTTCTCTGTGCGCCACGCCGGGCGCACCGGGGCTTGACGGGCGCCGCCAGCTCCAGCCACGGTCAACCGGTCAGGGGAACCGTGCCGGGAACAGACCAGGAGGGCCAGGGGCATGGCCGACGTGCATACCTACTATCTGACCGTGCCCGCCGCGGCCATCGATGCCAACGGGCATGTGGGCAATGTCGAATACCTGCGCTGGCTGATGGACGCCGCCGAAGACCACGCCACCTGCGTGGGTTGGCCCACAGATCGCTGCCGCGCCCAAGGGGCTACCTGGGTGGTACGCCGCCACGAGATCCACTACCTGAGGCCGGCCTTCGCCGGTGAGCGATTGGCGGTGCAGACCTGGGTGGCGTCGCTGAGCCGGGCCCAGTCACAGCGCCAATACCGCATCTGGCGGCCCGCCGATGCCGCCGAACTGGCCCGCGGGGCGACGGATTATGTGTTCTTCGACCTGGAGCGCCAGCGTCCGCGGTTGATCCCGCGCGAGCTGATCGCCGCCTTCCCCATCGCCGGCGTCGAGCCCTCGGCACCGCCCCCGGCTCCCGACCATGCCTGAGCCGCCGCCTGTGGCGCCTGGCCTGGACCCTGCGGCTGACGCGGCTGCCGAGGGCTGCTTCCCCGCCGGCACGCTGCGGCTGCGCTATGTCAGTCCGGTTGACGGTCACGCCGACTGGGCCCTGCTGTTGCCACCGTCCGGCGCGACGACCTGGCTGGTGGCGCTGCACGGCCACGGTTCGGGCGGGGACCAGTTGTTCACCCGGCCGGATATCCGCGATGCCTGGTTGGCCCACTACCGTCGGCGCGGCCTGGGCGTGCTGTCGCCGCACCTGCGCGGCAATGCCTGGATGAGCCCGGCCGCGGTGGCCGATCTGCATGGGCTGCTGGCCTGGCTGCGGCAGCACTGGGGGGCTGGACGGGTCGTCCTGTTCTCGGGTTCCATGGGGGGGACGGGCAACCTCATTTACGCCGTGCAGCACCCCGAAGACGTGCGGGCGGTCGCCGCGCTGGGCGCGGCCACGGACCTGGCCGCCTACTGGCGCTGGTGCCAGGCCCACCCCGGTGGGGTCATCGACGAGATCGCCGCGGCCGTCGCCCACGCGTACGGGGGGCCGCCCGGCCAGGCCCCGGCCGCCTACGGTGCGCACCAGGTGGTCGCCGGGGCGCACCGGTTGTCCATGCCGGTGCTGCTGGCGCACGGCGGTGCCGATGCCCTTATTCCCGTGCAGCAGGCCCGCATCCTGGCCGACCGCCTGGCCGGGCAGGCCGGGTTCGTCTACCGTGAACTGCCCAACGGCGATCACGACGCGCCCCTGCACGGGGCCGGCGGCCTGGCCTGGTTGGACGCGCAGTTGTGAACCATGGGTAGAGAGGAACCGCAATGGCCGCTAACGCCGTGGCACTGCCTCGGGGAGTGACCCTCTACGTCTCCAAATTGGGCGACGGCTCAGACGGCCGGTCCTGGCCGACGGCCCTGCACACGGTCCAGGCTGCCCTGGACGCCGTGCCCGACGACCTGGGTGGCCACACCATTGTGATTCGTCCGGACACGTACATGGAAGCCAATCTGTTCCCGGCGCACCCGGGCGCGGCCGGGGCCTACAACCGGCTGGTAGGCGATGTCGACGGCAGCTGGGGTTCGGGCACCGCCGGGCAGGTGATCCTGGATTCGGGGGATCCCGCCTTGGGCTTCAAGAGCTACGACTGGTGGGGCACGCTGCGCAGCTTCAAGCAGGGGTGGTCCAGCGAGCACGTCGACGGGTCTTTCTCGGCCATCGGCTGGGACCGTTGGCACCTGCAGCATCTGTACGCCACGGGCGGCGACGGCGGTTTCATGTTCGACTGCGTCGACCGCATCGAGCCCTTCTCGGTCCTGGTCGAGGACTGCATCAGCATTGGCCGCGCCTTTGGCGGCGGCGTCGCCAGCTGCCTGTCGCGCGCCGACGAACCGATCACCTTCCGCCGCTGCTGCCTGTGGGCCCTGGACTGGTGGGGTGATACCTCGGGCGCCTATGTGCGGGTCGAGAACCCCAGCCCGCCCGGCCGCCCGGATGTGCAGTTCATCGACTGCACCTTGGTTGGGCCCCAGTGTGCCCTCAAAGCCAGCAACTATGGTTTCACCACCTTCAGCCACGTGGCGGTGCAGGGCTGTCGCCTGGTCGCCCTCAATTTCTCTCAACCCCATGGCACGCCGACCGACGGCGTCATCCAGAGCGTGCAGCACGGCCAGTTCCTGCACGTCGATCTGCAGGACTCGACGCTGATGGGCTTCAAGGTTTTCGGTTCGGCAGTGGCCAAGGACAGCGCCGACGCCATCACCTACACGGCTCGCCGGGTCCAGGCTTATGTCCAATACACCCAGGCCGTGCCGGCCGGCATGCATCGTCTGGGACACTGGCCGGCCGAGGTGTTCGCCCAACTGGTACCACCGCCGCCTCAGCCGTCCCGGCCGACGCCAACGCGCCAGGTCGTCGCTCGCGACCTGTGCGAGCTGACGCCCCTAGTCTGGCAGAACCGCCTGTG
>CAITNQ010000362.1 GCA_903893785.1 uncultured Gemmatimonadota bacterium | reverse complement strand
CAGCGTCTGTTCCAGCAGGTCGTGTCCTGCGTGCCTCACGGCAAGGTCCATGGGTACGGTTCTGACTACGGCGGGTACGCTGACCGCGCGTGGGCGCATGCCCAGATCGCGCGCGACAACATCGCCAGCGCCCTGGCCGAGTTGGTGGAGCGCGACTACCTGGACCTGGACGCTGCCCGCGAGATTGCCGCGGCTTGGCTGTTCGACAACCCCAATGGCTTCTTCCGCCTGCAGTTGACCCGCGACTGAAGCCAAGCCCGCGACCGGGGACCCGGCGGCAGCGCTGGCGGGTTACCGGGCGGCAATGCCGGCGGGTTACGGCCGGCAGTGTTGGCGGGCTACCGGGCGGCCGTGTTGGCGGATTGCCCCGGCGGCAATGTCGGCGGGTTACGGCCGGCAGCGTTGGCGGGCTACCGGGCGGCCGTGTTGGCGGATCGCCCCAACGGCAAGGTCGGCGGGTTACCGGGCGGCCGATCGGCGACCCACAGGGCTCGACGCTGTCGGCTTCCGCACAGGATTGCCGCGGCGGCCGTCGAGCCCTGTCCAGCCGGCCGCCGCCGGGGGGGCGCACTCGCGCGGACGAGCCCGGCCTGCCAGGCTAGGGCGTCTGGGGCCCTGCCCCGGGCCACGGTCCAACGATGATCCGCTCGTCGGGGTCCTGCGCCGCTTGGCCTGTGCTCAGCCGCCAGGTCACACACGCCGCCAGCAAGGGCCCGGCAGCGAAGGTGTAGCGGATTATGCGATCCGCGCCCCGTTCGGGCACCAGGCACGCCAAGCCGAACTCCACGGCGAAACGCTGCAGGGCGCGCACTGACAGCGCGTGCTCAAAGTCCGCTTCCGCCGTGGAGTACGAAGACGCCGGGAAATCGCCAATCAACGGCGGGAACGCGGCCAACACCTTCTGGGCGTAGAAACCTGGCGTGCGGGGCTCACTGCCGTGCTGCTGCAACAGGAAGAGCACATACCAGAAGCACGCCTGCAGCATGCGCGACTCTGGCATGCGGTCCGCATAGGCCCACGAGTAACGGCCGGCGTGGCGCTCCAACAGCCACTGCCACAGGGCCCCGGCACCCATCCTGCCGGTGGCGGCCCGCGCCCCCCGCTGGGTCAACTGCAGCCGGCCGCCCGTCTTGCGCGTCAAGCCGGCCAGGTTCGCCAGCAGCCGCAGCAACTCGGCCCGTGGCGCGTCTGCCTCCGTGCGCGGGGCGCGCCCAACCAGCCATGGTTCGGCGGGGAGCGCACCAGCGGCAGCCAGCTGCCCGATGGCTACCACCGGAAGGTTGCCCCGCTGCGTCAGTTTGATGGGGCCCAGCTCGCCGACCACGCGGAGGTAACTCAGCATGTCGCGGACCAGAGGCGCGGTCTCGTATACGACTTGGGCCACGTCGGGGCGCAGCTGCAGCGGCGAATCGGCCGCGAACGGCGAATACAGCAACTGGTGCATCTGGTGCGGCGTGAAGCCCCCCTCGACCTGGGGCGCCCGCCAAGCCGAAGGCGCACCCTCGGGTTCAGCAAGCACTTCACGCAGACGTTCGCCGGCATCCTCGAACACCACCGCCGCGGGGTCGAAGCGCTCCGGGTCGAAAGCGCCGCCGCACCACTGCAGGTACGCGTCGTGTTCGGCGTGGGTCGGATCGCCGATGGCTTCCAGGAACTGCTCGTAGCCGGACACGCCGCCGACATCTTCCGGCGGGCAGCAACGGGCACCGGCCACACAGCGGGGGTAGGTTCCGGCGCTGTCGGCGGGAAAGATGCCCTCCAGCGACACCATGTGGCTCCAACCGTCGCCGAAGTCGTATTCGTACCTGGTGTGTGGCCGTTCAGGGCTGATCAGATCGGTGACGGCGACGGTCCAGCCGGCCACCGTGCCCACTTCATCGAACTCGGTGGGCAAGCCAAGCAGCAGTCTGTTCTCATCGTCCGGTTCGCCGAACACGAACAGGTGGAGGTGCGCGTCGGCCCAACCCATGGCATTCTGGATGGCCACGTGCAGGTCCCAGAATGTGCTGTCGGCCGCCACCAGAAGGCGACGCCAGACCGGCGGCTGAACCTCGAGCAGCTCCACGTACAGCTGCAGCACCGCGCTCTGGGCTGTATCAGGGCGACCCATGGCAACTCCTGTTGGCTAGCGGTCCGCGAACCAGGCCTGCCGGTCGGCAGCGCCGCGCCGGGTTCAGGGCACGATCGAGCGGTCCAGGTAGCGCTTGCCGGCCAGCAGCCCCTCGAGCCGTCGCTCACCCTCGAAAAACGGGTCTTCGTGCTCGATCAGCACCAACCCGTCGTACCCGGCCTCGTGCAGCACCTGGATGAGCCGCGGGAAGTCGACCTCGCCGTAACCGGGCAGGCGGTAACGCCACCAGTCGGCACCGTAAATGCCGGCGACGGTCAGACAGTCCCGTCGGATCTCGGTGTCCTTGGCGTGCACCAGCTTGATCCACGGCATACTCCGTCGGCACGCTTCGACGCAGTCGATACCCTGCCAGACCAGATGCGAGGGGTCGAACTCCAGGCCCACGTTGTCCTCGGCGATAGCCTCGAACACCATCTGCCACAGGGGCGGGGTAACCGCCAGGTTGTGCCCGCCCGGAAACGGGTACCCGTGCGGGCAGTTCTCGAACACGATGCTGACGCCCTGTTGCCGGGCTCGCTGGGCCAGGGGTCGGTAATACTCGGCGAGCAGTCGCAGGTTGGCGGGCAAGTCCTGGCGCGGATCCCAACCCGAGACATTACTCACATACCGGGCGCCCAGGCGCGGACACAGCGCGACCAATTCGTCCAGGTAGGCCTGGGCTCGCTGGCGCTCCCCGGCATCGGGATGGAGCGGGTTCACTGCGGTGCCCAGGGCCACCAGGTCGAGGCCATGTTCGCGGCGGAACCGTTCGACCAGGCCGACCGCGCCAGCCGCCGCCGCGCCATGGGCGAAACCCGCCCACTCGATGGCGGCAAAGCCGTGCTCAACGGCGAAGGCGAGCGTGGCCTCGTCCAGCTCGTGGCTGATGAACCCGATCTTCATATCTCGCCTCCTGGGCAAACGGGCAGGTGCGGCCAACCATGGGCGCCTGAGTGGCGTGGCGGGCACACCGCGCCGCCGCCCCGGCCAAACAAGCCGCTAAGGTGCGCCATCCGGCGGCGGCGCGCAACGTCGGCGACGCCCCAGCCGTTCGGCAGACGATCGGGCCTGGCGGCCGCAGGCTCCCGGGCAGGCCCGCACGCGAGGGTCCGCATCCGCGGCAGCGCCACCGGCCGCGGTTGACGGCGCCAGGGCTCGTTGGCGAGTGCCCGCGCCAAGAAGGGCGCAGGGCCTGCCAGGGCGATTGGCGCACGCCCGCGTTGGCGCCGTTGTGCACCGGTGCGACCGGGTTCAGGCCGAGGCGGAAGGCAGCGCCAGCCGCTGCCGTTCTGCCGCCAGGTCGGCGGCAAAGGCGGTGCCAGCCAGGTCCACGTCGTCGGCCAACGCCAGCATCTCGCCGAGGACGCGCGCGCCCGGGGTGCCCGGGTACGCGGCCATCAGCCGGCGCGCCGTGGGCACCACCTCAGCCAGGCGCGGCAGTTCGCTCTGCAGGGCATCGGCGAACTCGCCCAAACGCGCCGGTTGGTCGAGTTCAGCCGCGACCTGACGCCAGTCGCGCCAGGCGCGGTACGCGGTGACCCCGCGGATCAGGTCCCGCATGGTCAGTGAGAACTGCTCGGTCAGCTCATTGCCCGCGATGCCGGGGAACAACCCGGCCCGATCGTCGAACCGCGGCTGGGCAAAGGTGTCGTGGCGGCATGCGTCGCGCTCGGCCGGCTGGCGCAGGTCCGGGACCGGCATGGGCGCGCCGCCGTGGAGCGACGAGCGGTAGGCCTGGATCCCGGGGATAGTGCAGTCGGCAGCGCGGTACACGTCAAACGGGGCCGGCCTGCCGTCCAGGATCTGGCGCGCGAAGTAGTAGAGCGTCCAGAAGTCACCGCCACCGTGGCCGGTGCGCGCCGCCAGTTCGCCCAGCGCATCCCACGCCGGCTTGACGACGTGGCGCGGCCCGTTGCCGGAAGCGCCCAGGCGAAGGCGCAACTGGCCGTCCACCTGCTCGGCCGAGCCCAGCGTACCCCACAGGCGCTGCTGGTGGGTGTCATTGGTGGTGGCCCCCATCAGGTTCCGCATCACGGCCCCGTTGGACAGGTTGATCAGCGACGGTGCCGCCCCGCCCATGCCCTGCAGGGCCCCCATCAGGTACCCGGCCAGACCAGGTGACGACGGCAACGCCACCACGCGCGTGGGACGGAGCCCGGTGATGTGCATCACCGGGCCCAGGGAATGCGTGTTGTAGTAGTGGAAGTTGAGCCAACTACGCCACGAGTGCACCTGGTTCCCCGGCTGAATCGGCTCACCGTCGATGTACGTGTAGCACAGGCTGCGGCACTCGTGCACGTACTCGTATTCGGCGTACATCAGGTCGCCGAACAACCCCTCTTGCCAGCGCCGGGCCAACCACATGTTGGCGGCCGAGAAGGGGTAGTTCTCTGCCAGGTTGTACACCCGTCCGGACCGTTCCACGGCTTCGACCAGGGCCACCCCCTCGGCCAACGTATGGAAAGCCGTCACCTCGGAGAGGACGTGCTTGCCGGCAGCCAGACACCGGCGCGCGTCGTCGGCGTGGGCCGGGCAGAAGGTGGCCAGCAGCACGGCGTCGAAGTCGCCGGCCAGGAAGCGCTCGGCGTCGTCGGTGACCAGAGCACTGGGCTGCGCTTCGTGGAAGCGGTCACGCATGTGGCGGTTGTAGTCGCAACCCGCGACCACGTCCAGGTTGAGCGCTTCGCAGGTGCGGAAGAAAGACAACCCGCGGCCCAGTCCCCAGATGCCCAGCCGAATGCGGCGGTCGGTGTCGAAAATGCGTTCGGTGTCAGCCATCGTTGGCGATCCCCTTGGCGTTAGGCGGTGTAACGTGGCATCGAGGACTACGGCCCGGCGGCCGCGCCGCCGTCCTCACGCCGGTCAGGCCAGCCAGTACGAAAACAGGTCCGTCTGCACCAGCCGGAACCGTAGCCGAATCTGCTGTCCGGCCAGCGCCGCCCACGGCCGGTCAAACGGCACGGCGATGTCGGTCCAGTCGCCGGCCATCGGCCCGCAGGTGTACCCGGGCAGCGGCGCGCCAAGGTCGTCGGTCACCTCAACCCGCAGTTGGCCGCGGCAGCGGGCGTTGACGCGCAACTCGGTGCCGGCAGCGCGCATGGGGGTGGTGAGTATCCGTCCCTCCTCGTCACCCGCCGACAGGGAGACGAAGCCATCGCGCCGCAGGGTGGCCAGGCCGATGGCGGGAGCGTGTCGCCGTTCCACGCGCGCGAACTTGCGCCCGCCATGCGGACCCTCCACCCCGCCGTAGTACAGGTAGATTCGTTCGCCTGCCACGATGAAGTCCTGGCTGACCCGCGCCATGCCGTCCTCCCATGAACCCGGTTGGCCCAGGGGAAGGAAGGTCTGGCGGTCCAGCACGCGCTCCCAGTGGATGCCATCGCGACTGCAGGCCAGGGCCGTGTCAATGGTGCCGTCCACACCCTCTCGGTAGATCCATACCATGCCCAGGTACACACCCTCATACAACCCCAAGGGCATGCCATAGAACTGCGTCCCTTCTTCGTCGGCCTCGTCCGGAGCGAAGACCAGGGCAGGGGCAGTGAAGTGCACCCCGTCGGCACTCTCGGCCCGGGCCACCCGCCGCCCGCCGGCACCAAACCGGCCGTACACCACGTAGCGGCCCAGGCGCGCGTCCCAGACCAGGGACTGGGTGGTATCGCTGCCTTGAGCGATCACCGGGTTCTCGGGACAATTGGTCCAGCGCCGGCCGTCCGGTGAGAAAGACATCCACATGCCGTCGCCCTCACCTGATCCCCAGATGGTCCGGCCCTGCCACTCCATGAACGTGTCGACGCCACCGTGTTCCCAATACAGGGCCTTGTAGCGACGCTCGGGGTCCGGATCGCGGTCATCGCGCAGCACGGCAAAGCCCTCGCAGTTGGTGCGTCCCACGTCGATGAGGTTGTTGGCGGTCGAGCCCTCGTAGTCCAGCTGATGCAGCCACGGCTTGCGCCAGTGCACGCCATCGTCCGACTCCGCGTACCCAAGCAGGGTGATATTGGCCAGCGCACGCCGCCGGCGCACCTGGACGAAGCCCTCACGCGCCGGGCCAGTCAGGTACCACATCCGGAAGAGCCCATCGGCCGGTTCACGGCGCACCGTGCCATACAGCGACACCCGGTCTTCCCAAGGGTGCTCAGCGCGCAGCACGGGGTTGGCCGGGTGGCGGACCGGTTGGTGGAGCTGGCGATGGACCCGCTCCAGGCGGGTTACCTCTCGCAGGTCGAGGAAGAGGCGGCGGTACTCCATGGGTGCACCCCGGGCGATGGGGCCCGCGGTCAGGTCACCGGCGCCCCGGCAGTTGGCGCCATGGGAACTTGGCCGCACATTTGCCCTCTGTTGTGTCCACGCCACGTGACCCCGCACCGGCCACCTCAGGGAGGCATGCCGATATGTCGAACGCCACGCCGCTCGTTCGGCCCGATGAGAGCATCAAGGTCACCGGGATCGAAACCTTCATCCTGACCAATTCCTGGGTCTTCGTCAAGATCAGCACCGATGCCGGCATCGTCGGCTGGGGCGAGATGCTCAAGGACGATGCCCGTGCCTGCGCGGCCGGAGCGCTGGAAGTGGCCGACTACCTGGTCGGCCAAGACCCGCGCCCGGTGGTCAAGCACTGGCAGGCGATTCACCGAGGCGCCTTCTACCGCGGCGGCCCGATCAAGACCGCGATTTCGTCGGGCATCGACATGGCCCTGTGGGACATCACGGGCAAGTGCTATGGCGTGCCGGTGTATAAACTGCTCGGCGGACCTACCCGCGACCGGGTTCGCGTGTACGGCCGGGTCAGTGACGCCACCGGCGTGACCGCCATGAAGGTAGGGCCCGGCACCACGCGCCAGCCGTTCAAGTACATCGAAGGGCCCAAGTTCGTCGAGGAAGCGGCCGAACGCTTTCGCGCCCTGCGCGAGCAGTATGGTTCCGGGATCGACATCGGGGTGGATTTCCACGGCGCGGTGCAGCCACCCACGGCCATGCTGCTGATCAAAGCCCTGGAGCCGTACCAGCCGTGGTTTTATGAGGAGGTGGTACAGGCCCTCAACGTCGACGTCATGGCCGAATTGGCACGCAAGACGCACATCCCGCTGGCCACCGGCGAGCGGATCTTCACCAAGTGGGGCTTCCGCGAGATCCTCGAGAAACGGGCCGCCACCATCGTGCAGCCGGATGTCTGCTATGCCGGCGGCATCAGCGAACTGAAGATCATCGCCGGCATGGCCGAGGCGTACTACACCCCGGTGGCGCCGCACAATCCGCAGGGCCCCTGCTCGCTGGCCGCCAGCCTGCAGATCGCGGCCGCCATCCCCAACTTCCTGGCGCAGGAGAACGGCGACCAGGACTATGCCGAGTTACTGGCCAAACCCTTGCCGCCCGTGACCGAGGGCCATCGCCCGTTGCTGACCGAACCGGGTCTGGGCATCACCATCGACGAAGAAAAGCTGAAAGCCAAGGTGGGCGATCCCCACCCATACCGCACGCAGTACGATCCCGACGACGGCTCGGTGGTGGACTGGTAACGGCACCGGCAACGCCGGCCGTGGACGTTGGCCAATGCCTGGCAGCAACCCACGGCCGGCCGCCGGCGCAGCAGCGCTCCCCAGCCTTCTACCGCAGGCGCACGAACCGCATCTGCACATCGCTGAGGGCGCGCTCGGCGAAGCCCGCTTCGCAGTAGCACAGGTAGAATTCCCACATACGGCAGAACGTGTCAGGATAGCCTTGCTGGCGCACCAAGGCCAGTTGGCCCAGGAAGTTGGCGCGCCAGTGGGCCAGCGTCGTCGCGTAGTGCAGACCGATGTCTTCCAGATGCTCCAGACGCAACCCAGCCCGCACGCTGGCCGCGGTCAGTGATCCCACCGATGGCATGCAGCTGCCCGGGAAGATGTAGCGTTTGATGAAGTCCACCTGGTCACGAGCCCGCTCGAAGTGCCGATCGTCGATGGTGATCGCCTGCAGCAGCATGCTGCCGCCGTCGCGCAGCAACCCCCGGCAAACACGGAAAAAGGTGTCGAAGTACGGGTGCCCGATAGCCTCCACCATCTCGATCGACACCAACTTGTCGTACGTGCCGCGCAGGTCGCGGTAGTCTTCCAGGAGCACCGTCACGCGATCCGCCAAGCCGGCCTGCTGCACGCGCTCCCGCGCCAGGTCGAACTGGCTGGGCGAGACCGTGGTTGTGGTCACGTGACAGCCGTACCGTCCCGCCGCGTGGAGGGCGAAGCCGCCCCAACCGCCGCCGATTTCGACTACCCGGTCCTGCGCCTGCAGCGACAGCTTGCGGCAGACCAGGTCGAGTTTGGCCGTGGAGGCCTCCGCCAAGGTCATCTCGGGGCGCACAAAGAGGGCGCAGGAATAGCACCGGGTGTCGTCGAGAAATAGGCCGAAGAAGTCGTTGCCCAAGTCGTAGTGGGCCACGATGTTGCGCCGGCTGCCCTGGCGCGTGTTGCGCTTCAGCCAGTGGCCGGCAACGCGCAGCGGTGCTGAAAGGCGAGCCAGCCCGGTCTCCAGGGCGTCCATGGCCTCGCGGTTGCGGAGCATCAGCCGGAGCAACGCGGTCAGGTCGTCGGAACGCCAACAACCGCGCATGTAGGACTCCCCGGCGCCCACGGAACCGCCGGTGACCACATCACGGTAGAACTGCGGGTCGAGCACGGTCAGCCCGGCGCTCAGGTCGCCGCCGGGGCCGAACGACCGGCTGCCACCCTCCTCGCCCACCGTCAGCCGGCCCTCGCGCAACCGGGTCAGTCGGCTGAGCACCGCGCGACGGGCAGCTGCGTGCAGGACGCCGGCACGGCGCCGGGACGGCGACGGATCAAGCCTGGGCGTGCGCGTCACGATCCGTGCTCCTTGCGGCGCTGGGCCGGATGGGTGTGGACAGGGACCCTCTTGAACCACAGGCGCAGCGCGTGCCAGTAGATGGCCCCGAGCACCCGCCAGGTTGGCAGCGGATAGCGCATCAGGGTAGCGGCCAGCCGCGCACCGGTGATTTCCTGGCGTCGCAGCGTCAGCGTGGCGTCGAAGAGACGGTTACCCGCCTGGCGGTTCTGCATGTGGACCACCAGCGCCTTTCCGGGGCGGTTGAACCACCAGTCGTACTCCACCTCCATGGGCATGAACGGCGACACGTGGAACACCTTCGACAGGCGGTGACGCTGCCCCGTGCCCCGCGTTTGGGCACCAGAGGCGGGTAGTACATACGCATGACGCTCCCCCCAAGGGGTGTTGGTCACCTCGGCCACAGTGGCCTCCACCTCCTGGCCCCGGGGCTCGTAGCAGTAGTAGAAGCTCACCGGGTTGAAGCAATGGCCGAAGGTGCGCAGTTGCGTCAGCACGCGGATGGGGCCGTGGGGTCGGCGCCCTGAGTCCTGTTCGACGCAGTCGCGCACGGCCTGGTCAAGCGGGACAGCGGGATCGCCCAGCAGGTCTCTGCGGCGCAGCCAGGCAAGGGCCGGGCGCCGGGTAGACCAGAACCAACGGCCACGGAACACCTCGTCCAGCTCGGACAGGTCGATCCATACCATGCACACGCGATAGGCAAAGGCGTGCGCCCTGGGGCTGAAGCGGCGGTGCCTAAGCCGGCCGCAGTAAAGGGCGCTTTGCATCGGGAGCTTGGTCCTGGTCCAAGTGATCGACGGCCTGCGCGGCGCTGATCACGCCATCTTCATGGAAGCCGTTGCGCCAGTAAGCGCCGCAGAAGTAGGTGTGGTTGGCACCGTTGATCTCGCGCTGCCGTCCCTGGGCGGCGATCGAGGCCGGAGTGAAGAGCGGATGATGGTAGGTGAGGCGCTCGATGATCCGCCCCGGATCGATGGCATCGGTGCGGTTGAGCGTCACCAGGAAGGGTTCAGGAGCGTCAAGCCGCTGCAGGATGTTCATGTTGTAGGTCAGTGCCACCGGCCCGCTGCGGTCCCTCAGGAGGTGGTAGTTCCAGGCCGCCCAAGCCAGTCGGCGGCGCGGCATGATCCGCGCATCGGTGTGCAGGATGGCTTCGTTGCGCTGGTACGGAATGGCCGACAACACTTCGGTCTCGGCCGGCGAGGCGTCGGCTAGCAGGGCCAGGGCCTGGTCGCTGTGGCACGCCAGGAACACCTTGTCGAAGGCTTCGGCCAGCTGGCCCCGGGCTTTGACCCGCACGCCGCCGGTCGAACGGGTGACCGACTCGACCGGGGTCGACAACCGCACCCGGTCGCGGAAGGGCGCCGCGAGTTTCTCAACATAACGGGCCGAGCCACCGCAGATGGTGCGCCACACCGGACGGTCGGTCAGGCTGAGCATGCCGTGATTGTGCAGGAAACGCACGAAAAACCGCGCCGGAAAGGACATCATGCGTTCGGGGTCAGTCGACCAGATCGAGGCGCCCATGGGGACCAGGTATTGATCGATGAAGGCCCGTCCGAAGCGGCCGCGCTCGAGCAGTTCCGCCAGCGGCATCTCGCCGGCAGCGCCCGCCAAGATCGCCGGCGCCTGGCGGTTGAAGCGCAGGATGTCGGCCACCATGCCGAGAAAGGACGGCCGCAGCAGGTTACGGCGTTGGGCGAACAGGGTGTTCAGCCGCGTGCCGTTGTATTCCAACCCGGTCCGTTCGTCACGCACCGAGAAACTCATTTGCGTCTCCTGCGAGACCACCCCGAGTTGGTCCAGCAGCGCGTTGAAGGACGGGTAGTTGCGCCGGTTGAAGACGATGAAACCGGTGTCCACGTGATAGGTGCGGCCCGCCTGCGCGACCCGGTGGGTGTGCGTGTGACCGCCCAGGTACGCGGCGGCCTCGAACAGCGTGATGCTGTGCCGGCCGTGCAGAAGATGGGCGGCCACGTTGCCTGCCACGCCGCCGCCGACGATGGCGATCTTCATGCGTCCACCTCCCGGTGCCCGTCCCGCACCCGGATCGGAACCGGGCGCAGATCCCAGATGACCCCAAGCGCCGCGAGCAACCGGAGGCCATACCAGGTAATATCTACCTCCCACCAGAAGAACCCCTGGCGCGCTGCGGCGGGATAGCGATGGTGGTTGTTGTGCCACCCTTCGCCGAAAGTCAACATGGCCAGCCAGGGGTTGTTGCGCGAGTCATCGCGCGTGGCATAGCGCCGCGCCCCGAACTGATGCGCCAGCGAGTTGATGGTGAAGGTGGCGTGGTACACAACCACGGTAGAGACACAGAAACCCCACACCAGAAGCTGGCTGCCGTGGGTACCCAGCTGCGGTGCCCATCGGCCCAGCGCCGCACCGACGCCGAACAGGGCCAGGGCCAGCAACGCCGGCACGGCGATGTCGAAGCGGTCGAGCCAGCGCAGTTCGGGGTAACGCGCCAGGTCGGGAATCAGCCGCAGTCGCGGCGCGAAGTTGGCCCGGTCCAGGAACCAGCCCACATGACTCCACAGGAAACCATGCTGCCGCGGCGAGTGGGCATCGGTGGGTTTGTCGGCGTGACCATGGTGGTGCCGATGGTGGGAGGCCCACCACAGGGGTCCGCGCTGGACCGCGGCGGCCCCGAGCACGGCGAACACCAGTTGGGCCGCCCGGCTGGTGCGAAAGGCCCGGTGGGCGAAGTAGCGATGGTAGAAACCGGTGATGGCGAACATGCGGACTGCGTACAGCCCCCCGGCGGTCGCCAGGGCGATGGGGCTGCAGCCAACCAGCGCCACGGCAAAACAGCCGGCATGTAGCAGCAGGAACGGCAGGACGCCCGCCCAGTCAATCCGTGGCGCGCCGGGCGCGGGTTGCTCGGCCACGCTGCTGTCGAACCAGCGCCGCAGGGAAACCGACAGGGGTTTCATGGGGCGGCCGCCGGCGCCGGCCAGCGCTGCGGTACACGCTGGATACGGGTGGTGTCATAACCCTGCTCGCCGATGAAGCGGACGAGCGCTTCGTAGGCGGCGTCGGGTATCTGGGGCTCACGTGCCATGATCCAGACGTAGTCCCGCTTCTCGCGGGCGACGACGGTGACGCGGTAGTCCGGGTCCAGATAGGAGATGCGGTAATCGGCCTTGATGGGCCAGACAAAGCGCATACCCCAGACGGCATTGCGGGTGCCGGGAACAACGAAGCCGCGGGGGGTGTAGCGCTTCGCCGGACCGTCGAAGGCGCCGGCCCGGAAGGTGAAGGTCGTCGCAATGGTACTGTCGGGAAGCAGCCGGTACGACTCGACGGCGTTGTGGGCGCCCGCCTCGATGTAGGTGGGGATGTTGGCGATGACGTACCAGTCGCCCATGAACCGGGCCAGGTCCACGTGGGGCACCACGGCGACCGGCGGGCGCGGGATGCCGTGGCAGCCCGGCAGCAGGATCAGGACGGCGATGCACAGGGCAGATCGGCTCGGTTTCATCGGCTGCATCTTGGGGGCAGAGAGGCGGCACTCACCCCGAGGGGCTCGCCAAGGGCGCACCAGCAGGAACCCGCCGCTCGGGCCAACTCGGGGTGGGGCAGGGACCGTGCACGGCGGCCGGGACGATAGGCCCGCGCCGGGACTGACGCGACCGCCTCGTCGACAGCCCATGGACCCGGCGTCCTCGGTGGCCCAGGGACCATGGCCCGACATCTCACCCCAGGCACCGCCGCGACCGCTTGGCGGCCTTGGCATCGCCGCGGCGAGGCAATGGGGTGACGCCCCCGCGGCACACCTCAGGCCGCGGCCGGCCGCTCGAACAGGTAATGCCCCACCCACCATTCCTGGCCGTCACGGTACCCCCACGTCTCTGCGCAGGCCATGAAGAAAATGCGCCAGCGCTGCCGCCACCGCCGCGCGTGCGGCGGACCGTAGGTGGCCGTCAGGATCGGCAGGACTTCATCGCCTCGTGCGTCGAGATTGGCAAGCCAGGCATTGGCCGTGCGCTGGTAGTGGCGCCCATCCCAGCGCCATCGCTGCAGCAGGCGCAGGTGGTCCTGGAAACGCAGCGGCAGGTCATCGCTCGGCATGATTCCGCCGGAGAAGAAGCGCCGGCTCATCCAGTCAGACGGGCCGTTGTCGACAAAGGCATACGGGGTGGCCCGGTGGCAGAAGATGTGCATGAAGAAGCGCCCGCCCGGCACCAGCCAGGCGTGCACGCGGGCGTACAGAGCGCGCCAGTTCCGCATGTGCTCGAACATCTCCACCGACAGCACGCGATCGAACTGCTGATCAAGGATGAAGGTGTTCATGTCGGCGGTGATCACCTCCACGTTGGTGATCCCGCGAAGCTGCGCCTGGGCCGTGATCCACAGCCGCTGCGAAGCCGAATTGGACACGGCAGTGATGTGGCTGGCAGGGTAGTGCTCTGCCATCCATAGCGTGAGCGAACCCCAGCCACAGCCCAACTCGAGGACGCGCTGCCCGTCGACCAGAGCAGCCCGCGAACAGGTCGCCTGCAGCGCCGCCGATTCGGCTGCGGCCAGCGTCTCGACGCCGGTAGCCCAGTGGGCGCAACTGTATTTGCGGTGCGGACCCAGGACCAGGGCAAAGAACTCCGCCGGCACCTCGTAGTGCTGCTCGTTGGCCAGATGCGGCACGGGCGCCACCTCGCCGCAGTCCATGTCGGCCAGGAAGCCCTCGCTCAGGCACGCCTGTGCTTCGGCGTCGCCGGCACCCAGCTGCGCCAGGCGGCGCTGGCAGAAGTGCCGGATGCCGAAGCGAATCGCAGCGTCGGGCAGGTACCCATGCTCCGCCCAGCCGATAGCGGTCCTGACCAGATGCTCCACGCGTCCTCCCCGTCGTCATCGCCGTGAGGTCGCCAACCGCGTGGCGCGGCCGGGGTCCCGTTGTCCCGCCCAGCGGCCCAACATGCAGCCCCTACACCGCCGAATCTACCCACCCGCGCCCGTTGGGCAAGGCAGCCCCATCGCGCCGACGGGAGGTGCCGGACCGGCCGCTCTTGGGGGCGAGCGGCCGGCCGCGGCGCCAGCGACGGCCACCGTCATCGCCGCCGGTCGGGTGCTAAGTGCCCAACGGCAACCCCCTCACGCCCTTGCCGGCCAGGCCTGCGGCCGCTCGAGGCGGGCGGGCCACCGCGGCGCCAGCGACGGCCACCGTCATCGCCGCCGGTCAGGTGCCCAGTGCGAAGCGAGTCGCGCCGCACGGGCAGTCGTACGCGCGCCACTCGCCCTGCCGCTGGATCTCCAGCCTCAGGGCTCGGTCGCTGTTGACCTCCACATCATACCCACCCTCAGCGCGGCGACGGGCTTCGACGCTCACCGTGGCCGGCCCCAGGGGCAGGCGCCGCACGCCGACGACGGTCTCCTCGGGAAGGTTCCAGCGCAGGGTGTTGTGCAGGGCATCGGGCTCAAGACCCAGCACCACCTCCAGCAGCAGGGCGACCGGGCCCAGCGACGACCAGCAGTAGTCGGGTCCGGACCAACTGCCGCGCTCGGACTTCTCGGAGCTGTAGTTTTCCCAGATGGACCCGGTATCGCGCAGCACCTCGTACATGCAGTACAGGTGCCGCTCGGCGGTCAACCGCGCCAGGTCCCAGCGGCCGGCTCGGGCGAAACCCTTGATGGCCGCGAAATTGGTCGGCGCCCAGGTGGACCCGAGCCAGTAGTCGCCGGCAGGTCGGAAATGAGGCGAGTCCGCCGCCAGGCTAGGGATGGGGTGATGGCGCCAGAAGCTGTGGGGGTCCTGCAGGTGGCGGGCCAGGGCCTCGACGCGGTCCGCGGGCACCACGCCCGCCCACAGGGGCCAGAAGGCGGTCACCACCTTATTGGGGTTGTGCCCGCCCTCGGCCAGCGAAGTGGCGTAGATGCTCTGTGCCGGGCTCCACAGATGGGCATTGAGGGCCTGCGCGATGGCCGCCCGTTCAGCCTCCCAGGCCTCGGCCTCGGCCGGGCGCCCGAGGGCGCGCGCCATGCGGCCCAGGACCTCGGCATCGTGGGCCATCTGTGCCGTCAGACACGGGTACCCCTCGCCCAGGGAAGGCGAGTTGTCCAACCCGTTGGCCAGGCCGGTGGTCCAATACGTGCCGTCCGGCAACTGCCGGTTGGCGCGCAGCCAGCGATGCAGGTCGGTCAGCGGCGGATACACGCGCGCCAGGCGCAGCCGATCTCCCGTCAGGCAGGCAATGGCCCACTCGGCCACCGACAGGATGGGCGGATTGGGGCTGAAATCGGGCTCATAGGCCGCCGGCAGCCCATCGCGAATGTCGTGCTCGCGATGGATGTAGCCACCGTCAAACTGGCGCGACAGCAACAGGTCAAGGCTGGCATGGACCGGGAAAGCCCGCCAGGCATAGGCCGTACACATGGCCGTGAACGAGGAGTCCCACACGAACTGGTGCCAGGCGAAGTTCTTCAGCGCGGTCGCCACGTACAGCCCAGGCAGGCCGCTTTCGGGCCGCGGTTCGCGCACTAGCCGATGCAGCATGTCCCAGGTGTAATGGTACAGACGCTGCGTCCAGGCCAGCCTTGGTGGCAGCACTGGCTCGGGCAATTGCGCCCACGTGGCCTCGAACTGCGGCCGCGGCAGCGACCGGAACTGGCGTACGGGTGCCTGGCGACCCAGGCTCTCGTAGCCGGGCATGGGCACTTCCACAGCCCCGCCGGGACCCTCGACACGCAGCGACAACAAGCGGGCCGGCTCCACTGACGGCTCGACGCGCGTCTCCGGGTCGCCGGGACGGCGCAGCGGTTCGGGGTCGTCGGCGAAGTGCCCCACTGGCACGAAGAAGCGCCGCCAGCCACGCTGCCGCTCCTCGGCGGTGGTGCCTTCGCGAGCCGCGCCGGGCAGCACCGACGAGGTGAGCAGCAACACGGGCTCCGGTCGGTCCAGGGGCGAGGCATGGTCCAGTGACGGCGGGTCGGCCGCCAGTCCGGCAAAGGGCTGCGCCAGGACGTGCTGCCACGTGATGTCATCGCGGCGGAACTGGGTAGGCAGGAAGCGCAGGGAGGTAGCGGGTGCCTGCACGCCGGGCACCAGGCAGGCCGTCATGCCCAATCGGTCGGGGAGGCGCTGCTGCAGCGCGGCGCGCACGTGGGCGCGGCGGCGCGAGGGGCAGTCGCGGTCGATGGAGGCCGGCCAGGAAGAACGAGGCCCCACCTCCACCAGCATGGCGACGGGCCCGGCCAGACAAGGGGCAACCACCGCCGCTCGCAGATGGCGTTCGTAACAGCGCCAGAACAGCCCTTCATCCAGCACGGGCGCGCCGTCGAGCCACAGCCGCAGCGGCCGGGGCGAGGACAGCTCAAGCACTAGGGTTCCAGCCGCTGGCACCTGCAGGCGGGCGGCATAAAAACGGCCTTCGGGCTCAAAAGCCAGTGTCTCGGCCTGCGCCTGCGCCAGGGAGCCGGCGTCGCGCGTCGCGCCCGCGCGGCTCCAGAAGACGATCTCAACGGGTGGCGTCGTGGGCGTGTCCATGGGTGGCCTCGTGGGGGGGTGTCTGCGGGAGACGGCCGGCGCCGACGCGACGACCGCACGCGCATCGCGGCGCGCGCAAATCAACGCACGCCGGCAGCGCGCCGGCAAGCCAGAGCCACCTTGACCCGGTTAACCTGCGGCGGCCATGTTTGGCCCCCGCCGGCCGGCTGACCCGGCGCGGCCCGGCAAAAGGCGTCCTGCCGGCGTCGGCGGGGGCCGGGCACGTCGCGAGGAACACCGACAGCCGACCGGCACCAGGGGCTGCCATGACCTGTCCACTGACCACGGAGGTGCCACAGTGGCATCGCAGGCGCACAACGAGGGAGGGCGGCCGTGGTGGCCACTGCCAGGGCGCGCATGGCGGGGGGCCTGGCTCGGTCTCACGGTGGCCTGGTTGGCCGCGAGCAGCGCATGGGCCGGCGCGCCACCGGCAACTCCGAGCCGGGCAGCGCCAACCGCCAACCCCGCCGTTGCCCCAGCCAGCAGCGCGGCAGCCGCTGGCGCCTCGGCTACGGCACCCGCGGCGACGACCGCCGACGACGACCGCGACCCGTCACTGCGAGCGGCAGCCGGTCTGCGACTGCTCTTCCTGGCCCGCACCGGCACCATGGACCCACGCTATGCGGCCGAGCTGGCGCAGGACAACATTGCCGTCACCCAACGGCCCCTGACCACGGCGCTGTCGCTGGCAGACCTGAAAGCCTACCACCTGGTGGTGGTGGCTGACGCCGTGACCCCGGACGAGGCTTTCACGGTCGGCGCCGTGGATGTGCCCAACTGGTGGGACATCACGCTGCCGAACCTGCGACGGTATGTGGAACAGGGCGGGGGCGTGCTCGTCGGTAGCCATTTCCGCGAGGGCGGCGAGGGCCTGGCGACCGCGGTCAATCGCATGCTCGCCCCCTGGGGGGCTCGGGTCCAGGCGCAGCAGATCATTGACCCCGGGCACATCGCCGACTTCAGCGACGCGACGCTGGCCGGTCCCGAGACACCGGGCCGTACGGTGGCCGACGGTAGCTTCTACTGCTGGACTGAACGGATCGCCGCCCACCCCGCCACCCTCGGCGTCCACCGGCTGTACTACCCGGTCGTGAACATGCGTTGGGACGACTGCTACACGACGCCACCGTGGGTCCTGCTGGACTCGGCGTGGACGCCGCTGGTGCGCGCCATGGCCGGTTCAGGAGCCTACACCACCAAGACCGACAAACAGTATGCCTGGCTGGAGCCGCTGGGTCACCAGGATGTCATCGCCGCCGTGCGTCCGGCGGGCGCGGGTCGTGTCGGCGTGATCAGCGTCAACAGCTACTTCACCTTCTTCCGCCCCTACACCACCGAGCCGAACCTCGGCGAAAACCATCACGGCGCCATCGAAGGCATCTTCCTCCATAACGGCGACGGCCGCACCCCGTCCGACGGGCAGCGGTTGCTGCTGGGGCTCTTTCGCTGGCTCGCCGCCGCGGCTGTTGACACCACGCCAACGCCAGCCCGCACCACACCCGTCGCGGCGACCAGGCCTGAGCCAGCCGTTGCCACCCCGCCGGCGCGGTCAGGCGAGGTACCGGCGCCGACCGTTGCCGCGCCAACCGCGGACACGGCTCCGCCGACGCGGATCATTGACTGGGACCGCGCCACGGTGCCGCCCACCTGGCGGCACCGTCCCATGCCGGCGGATTGCGGCGGCATGCGCTACTACGACGAGCAACCTGACATCACCATCAAGGGGCCGCTGCGCTACTTCCGGGCCCTGATCGGCGTGCACTCAGCCAGTTCGGATGGCCAGGGCACGGTGGCCGAGTACGCCGCTGCGGGGCGCCGGGCGGGCTACGCGCTGATCGCCTTCACGGAGCGTTTCGAGGACCTGGGTGGACCGGAGAAGTGGGAGGCCCTGGTGCAGGACTGCCTGGCGCAGTCAGACGATCAACTGGTGTGTCTACCCGGCATCGATATTGCCGACCCTGAAGGCGGGCGGTACCTGGTGTTCGGCCAACCCAACTACCCGGCTCGTTCGTGGTTAAGTGCGGACGGACGCTATCTGGTCGCCAACAACGCGCTTTCCCTGGGTTTCACGACTCACATGGCGCTGGTGGCGCGGCCGCAGCACTCGCCCCATGTGTTCCGGCTGTTCAAGCACTTCCAGGGCGTGGCCGTAGCGACGTACCGGAACGGAGCCCTGGTCGATGACGGCCTGGAAGCCTATTCCTGGCAGGTCGCGTCCGGATCCAATCCCATACCCGTGGCCGTCCACGAAGTGTATTCGCCGGCCGACGTGCCGGCGGCTGCCGGTGTCGGGTTCCAGCAGATCATGCCGGCCGATACAGTGCCCCATGCGGCCGACTACTTCCGCTGTGCGCTGTCCCACTTCTTCGACTGCCCGGTGCGGTATTTCATCAGCGAGGGACCGATCATCGACACCCTGGCGATCCGCAACAAGGACGAGGGCCAGGCCGCCGAAGGCCGTCACCTTTGGCGCCTGGCCCTGGGCGCCCGCGATAGCCTGCGCCTGACTGATGTACAGCTGTACCAGGACGGTCGGCCGTGGCGGCATTGGCGTCCGCAGGCGATCTCGTTCCGCCAGACAATCGATGGCTACCACGGTTGGCAGCACCACTGGTTCGCCGTCTTCCGTGACGAGCAGGGACGCCGGGCGGTCGGGCCGGCCCTGCGCACGGTGACCGACCGTTGGGTATGCCGGTGCGGTGACCGGCAGAACTGGTTGGGCGAGGTAGCCGCTCAGTATACGGGTATGGGACTGCGCGAACTGGACCTGCACCTGCCCGTCGAAGGGCTGGAAGAAGGCGCGGCCACGTGGCGGTACCAGGCGCCCCGGGGCGCCTTTCTGGCCCCGATGCTGGAGTTCCCTTTCACCTCCGATCGGGTCTGTAACACCGACTTCCTGCTGGGCCAACGCTACGCGGGCGTCACTAGCTTCAACGAATTCGCGTTTGACGCGGCGCCGATGCGGGTGACGGTACCCGCGCGCCTCTACGACGGGCGCGTCCGGGCCATCCATTTCACGCCGCGCGGCCTGGCACGCTCGCACCTTAACGGCATTCTGTACGACATTGATCTGCGTCTGCGCCAAACCGCCGAACGCCGCGGGACCGACCCGGTGTGGCCCTGGTTCGCCACCGTGAAGGGCGCTTACCGGCACCGGAGCAGCGCCGGGTGGCAGACTGGCGACGCGGCCGCCGCGGGTTGTGTGGACCTGGTACCCGGCGACCTGGTCGGCGACTGGGTGGTGTTGTCGCCGGGATTGCGGTTGGCCGGCGGCCAGCTGGGTCTGGTGCCGCCACAGACCCACCCGGTCCCGGCCGGGGCGCGCTTCACCGCCCGCCTGCTGCAGCTCAATCGGGCCTTCGGCGAGACGGCATCTCGCCGGCCGGAACCCTTCGATGTGGCCGGGCGCATGGCCGAGTTGAGCCGCGACATGGGCTTCGACGGCCCCACCCCGTATCGCCTGTCGCTGGATCGCGGCCGACTGGCGGAGGTGGCCTGGGCAGCCCACATGATAGCCACCGACGGCGGTGTCGCGGGCGCGGTGGACAGCGCCGCAATTCCCTATGACCTGCCCTTGATCATCGAGGGGCTGAATCCGCGCTGGAGTGCCGGCGTCTGGCGCAGCGACGTTCCGGACCGGGTCAGTGACCCGGTGGTGGTCGAGGGGACCACGGGTTACACCACGTTGGACGTCAACCGGGGCAGCGGGTTCTACGTCGGCCACTGGGTGACGGCGGACCAGCCGGAGGTGTGCCTGCAGGTGGAGGAGTGGACGGCGCAACGCCTTCGCGTGGAAGTGCACAACCCCACGGAGCAGCCGCTGACCACCACCCTGCGCACCCCGGCCGAGGTGCCCCTGATGTCGCTGCACACGCAGCTGACCGTGGCCCCGGGTGTCAGCGTGCACCTGACCGTTGACCGCCAAGGACCCCACGCAGCGCCTTGACCCGCCCGCTACCGCCGTGCCGCCCTGCCCAAGGAGGCCATCGTGAGGGAGTCGTTCCGCCAGCAGCTGCGCGAATCAGGCTACCTGCACCAATTGCTGCAGCCGGATCCACGCCTTTCGGTCGAGGTCCGACTGCGGGGCAAACCCGCCATCGCCAGCCGGGTCCTGTGGGATGGCGGCGGGGTGGCGGGCTGGACCCGGACAGGAGTTGGGCGGCTGGAGCAGCACGGTCAGGCCTTGCGATTGACGGCGCCGGCCCGGCTGGAGCCAACGGCGCCGATGGAACACTACCACGGCTTCAGTACCCTGACCGCATCGCTGGCCCTCGCCGGCGAAGACTGGCACGGCTTCAACCGCCTGGTGTGCCGCATCCGCGCTGCCTGCCATGGTTTCCACCACCCCTTCCTGACCATCCACCTGCGCAACGAAGGGGTGCAGCCGATCCCCGACGAGTACCGTCGCGAAGGCTTCCATGTGGTCAACCTGGCGAACCACCGCGACAACGACTGTATCTGGGAGTTCCCCGACCTGCCCCGCGACCGCATCACCAGCCTGTCCTTCACGGTTGACAGCCACGGGAAAGAGCGTTTCGGCGCCGATGACTTGGTCTTCGACATCAGCGACATCCGTCTGGAACGCGTTGCCGATCCCGATGTCTCCCTGGGCTGGTGCAGCGGCCCGCACACGCTCTGCTACTCCACCAGCGGATACTGGTGCAATGGCCGCAAGACGGCCGTGGCGCCGGTCACCGAGGGCCGCTTCGAGGTACGGGCAGAAGGCACCGACGAAGTAGTCTTTGCTGGCGACATCCAACCGCTGGTCAACGAGAAGGGGCGATTCGGGCAGCTCGATTTCTCGGCCGTCGTGACACCGGGACAGTACCGTCTGCAGGCAGCCGGAATGACGACAGAGGCCTTTGCCATCGGCACGACAGTAATGGAGGAGGCGGCCTGGAAGGCGCTGAATTTCGTCTATGCCGAGCGCTGCGGTTACCCGGTTGCCGGCGGCCACAGCAGCTGCCACGGAGATATCACCGCCACTCACAACGGCCGCACGTTGGCTTTCTGCGGCGGTTGGCACGACGCGGGCGACGTCTCCCAGCAGACGGTCCAGAGCGCCGAGATGGTGCAGGCTCTGGTGGAGCTGGCGACCGCCGTACGCGCTGACCGGCGGCTGTACCGACGGCTGGTGGAGGAAGCTCGTTGGGGGCTCGATTTCGTGCTCCGCACCCGTCTGGGCGACGGCTACCGCGCCTTCAGCGCCGGCATGAGCCGCTGGTCCAACGGCCTGATCGGTGATTTCGACGACGAAGCCGCACGGGTTCACAACCGCTCCATCGACAACTTCCTCTGCGCCGGGGTGCAGGCCTGTGCGGGCCAGGAGCTGGCCAGCGACGACCCCGACCTGGGCTGGGTGGCAGTGCGCGCTGCGCGCGAAGACTACGACTGGGCCCGGGCCCGCTTCGGGCAGGTTGGGGCCGAGACCCGGATTGTGATGGAACACACCCATAACGCCAGCCTGTCCCAGTACTGGGCTGCTGCCAGTTGGGCCGCCTCGCAGCTCTACCGGGCCACGGGCGAGACGTACTTCGCCGGCGAAGCCGCACATTGGCTCGAGCCCGTCCTGCGGTGCCAGGACCGCGGCCAGGCCGGCCTGCCATTCCAGGGCTTCTTCTACCGCGACGAGACCCAGCGCGCCATTGTCCACTTCAACCACCAGAGCCGTGAGCACCTGATCTTGCAGGCGCTGCAGGCCGCCGCCACGACCCAACCCGACCATGCGCGCTGCGGCGCCTGGACCACAGCCATGGCCCATTACGGCGCGTACCTGAAGGCCATTTTCGCCCACGCAGCGCCCTACGGCATGCTCCCTGCCGGCGTCCACGCATACGACGAAGCGGACGACGCCGAGACCTTTGCCCTCCTGCATGTGTACACCACGCACGCCGCGGAGCGGGAGCACTACCGCGCCCAACTGCGTGCCGGCGTGCCGGTAGGACCGGCGCACTGCGTGCGCCAGTTCCCGGTGTGGTTCTCCTTCCGCGGCAACACCGCGGTGCTGCTCGCCGCCGGCAAGGCAGCCGCCATCGTCGGGCGCCACTGCGGCGACCAGGACCTGCTCGACATGGCTCGCGACCAGCTGTACTGGGTAGCCGGCAAGAACCCTTTCGGGCAGTCACTGATGTACGGCGAAGGCCGTAACTATGCCCAACAGTACGCGGCCCTGTGCGGCGAGACCGTGGGCGAGATGCCAGTGGGCGTGCAGACCCGCGGCGACGAGGACCAGCCCTACTGGCCGATGGCCAACTACGCCACGTACAAGGAGATCTGGATGACGACGGCCGCCCATTGGTTCCGGCTGCTGGCCGACGTGTACGAAGGCTGATCTCCGCGTGCCGGGCCGCGTCGGCAGGCACTGAGGGTGGAATGGGGCGGGCTGCGTCTGCCGGGAGTCGACGGGGCCGAAAGTGCCGACGTCATGTGCAGGCCAACAGGGGGAGATGATCACCATGGGAGCGCTCTGATGTATTTCCTTGGCGTGGACTCGGGGGGATCGAAGACATCCTTTGTGTTGGCCGACGCTCAAGGCCGGGTGCGGGCCCGCCATCGCAGCGGCAGTGGCGGGTTCCTTTCCAGCGGCGAGGACCGCATTGGTGCCATGCTAGCAGAAGGGGTCGCCGCCGTGTGCCAGCGGGCCGGTATCACGCCGGCCCGGATAGCAGCCGCGGCTCTGGGCTTCCCTGGCTATGGCGAGGCGCCGGGCAGTGCGGCCGCCCTTGACCGGCTGGTGGCGGCGGTGCTGGGGCCCGGGAGGGCCACCTGCAGCTGCGACAGCTACCTGGGTTGGGCCGGATCGCTGGCCCTGGAACCTGGCATCAACATCATCGCGGGCACCGGCTCCATCTGCTATGGCGTCCGTGCCGATGGTGCCACGGCTCGCAGCAGCGGCTGGGGGGCTTACTGCGACGAGGGGTCCTGCCGGTGGCTGGGTAGCCGTCTGATTCAGGCGTTTACCCAGCAGGCCGACGGGCGCCGGCCGCGCACAGCGCTGTACGAACTGTTCCGGACCCACTACCAGCTTAGCGACGATCTGCACTTCATTGGTCCCCTGAACCACGAGTTGGGCGGCGACGGGGCCCGGACGGCGCGCCTGCAGGTGCTCCTCAAGGAGATCTACGACGCCGGCGATCCGGTCGCCGCGGCCCTGTACCGGCAAGCCGCCGCCCAGCTCCACCGGGCCATCCGGTCCGTCGCCAGGCAGCTTGGCCTGCTCGGCCAGGCGCACCGCGTGTCGTACTCAGGAGGGTTGTTCCGCGCCGGCGCCTGTATTCTGGACCCGCTCCGGCATCGCGTCGAAGCGACCGGGGCCACCCTCCGGCCGCCGCGCTTCGAGCCGGACCTGGGCGCCGTGCTGGTCGCCATGCGCCGGGTAACACCCGGGCTGGATCTGACCACCTTTGCCTTCACCGAGTAGTGTCAGGAGGCGACCGGAACCACCCTCCGGCCGCCGCGCTTCGAGCCGGATTTGGGCGCCGTGCTGGTCGCCATGCGCGGAGTAACACCCGGGACTGATCTGACGCCCTTTGCTTCCACCGAGTAGTATCAGGAGCCGTTTACATGGTCAGCATGCTGGAGTGCATCCGCCGCATACCCACGATCCTGCACACGATCATCGACCGCCGCGAGGACACGCTGGCACCCCTGTGGGAACGCTATGGAAAGGTGTGGGCCGACGTAGACGAACTGGTCCTGATCGGCTCGGGAACCTCGAACACAGCGACGCTCACCGCCCGTTACCTGGCCGAGCGCGCCAGTGGCCGGCGGGTCACGGCCACCCCACCCAACGAATTCCTGCACAGCCTGACGGTGCGCAACTCCCGCGCGCTGCACGTGTTCGTATCCCAGACTGGAACCTCGATCGTAGCTCGCCAGGCACTCCAGTTGGCCAATAAGCAGGGGCTGATGACGGCCGCCTGGTCCGAAGCGCCGACAACGCCCATGGCCCGGGATGCCGGCGCGTTCCTGAACCTGCACTGCGGTCAGGAGGAGTACCCCATGCGGACCATCGGCTACAGCGCCTCGGTGCTGAGCCTGTTGCTGCTGGGCTTGGAGCTGGGGCGCCGACGTGGTGTGGTGCCCACCAGCCAGTACGAGGCGTATATCGCCCAGGCCCGGGCCGCCGCCAACCACCTCCCGAAGGTCATCGACCGCGCTATGGGCTGGTTGGACGCCTGGCGTCGGCCGATGCTGCGCAGCTCCTGCCTGGCGTTCTACGGGTCCGATTCCCTATACGGCGTCGCGCTTGAGGCTGCGGTCAAGGTGTGGGAAACGCCGCAAATCGCCGCCATTGGCTACGAGCTGGAGGAGGGGATCCACGGCCCCAACTACGGGTTCAATCACAACCACTGTGTCATTGTCCTCAATGCCGGCGGCGTCGACCAGGGCAAAGCAATAGCGCTGAGCCGGTACATGCGCCTCGAGAAAGGCAACGGTTTCCTGGTGGGGCTTGGCGCCGAGGCCCCCGAGGACCTGGCCTTCGAGCCCCAAGGCGGCGCCTTCTGCTGTCTGGAGTTCGCCGCCGTGGTGCAGGTACTGGCTTTCCGGCTGGCCCTGGACCAGGGCCGCGACCTTTACGCGCCGCACGACAACAGCGTCATGGAGAGCTACTTCCGCTCGCACAGTTGACCGGCCGCCGCACCGCCGGCACCCGGCGCCCGGGGTCAGTTACTTCCGCGCGCACGGCTGACCGCCCGCACGCGCTGATGGCACCCGCGTGGCCTGCCGCGTTGCCCGCAGCGCGTGCGCGCGGCGTGACCCGGACCCGCAGCACGGCGGCTAGCACGCCGCCTGACCCCTCGCGTCTCCCTGAGCAGCAGGACCCGGCAGGAAATCGTGGTTCCGGGTACCGCACGGTGGTACATTACCTGCGTGTGCTGAGGAGGCGTGGACGAAGGCGAAGGGGCGGGGCTGGCGATGAGGGTCACTGACCGCACGGACTGGGCGGACGACTTGCCGGGCGGGCGCCTGTCAGATCTGGTCGGGCGGCAGCGCGAATGGCAGGAGGCGGTGCACCACGCAGGACGTGCCGCCCAAGGCCGGGGCGGCATACTCCTCTTGGTCGGCGAAGCCGGCATCGGCAAGACCGCGCTGCTGACTCACCTGGGGCATTGGGCCACATCCGCCGCCTTCCGCGTGCTGACAGGGCAGCACCGCGCACACCTGATGGCCCCGCCTCTGCACGGACTCCGGCACGCTCTGCGGCCCCTCTTCGGGCTGGAACCGGACGAGTCCCCGAAGGCACTGGGCCAGCGCGTCAGCGCCGCCGTGGCGCGCGACTTTCCCGCTCTGGAACTGCACCAACAGCTGCTGGTGGAGTTCCTCGAGCCCTTGGCCGCGCGCTCTGCCAGCGGCCTGCGGTACTTGGAGCCGGAGCACCGCGCGCTGCTGCTGCACGTCCTCTACCGCCTGCTCGCCACCGCGGCTCAGTCGCAACCCCTGGTGCTCGTCCTGGATGACCTGCACTGGGCGGATGGTCTGACGATCGATGTCCTGCGTTACATGGCGCCGCTGCTCGCCGACCATCGCGTGCTGGTGTGTGGCGCCTACCGAGAGGAGCAGGCCAACACACCCGGCGCCATGCTTCGCGCGCTAGCGGTGGACGACGGCGTCACCGCGTGTTCGCTCAGTCGCCTGGGCCTGGACGAGGTGACCCGACTCGCCGGCCGGCATGGACTGTCCGCGGACGCCGGGTTCTGCCAAGCGCTGTGGGCCCAATCCGAGGGTGTGCCACTGTACGTGGAGCAGTGGCTGCTGGCCTGCCGTTCGGCGGCGGATCGGCCCCTGGCCGATGTCCTGGCAGTTCCCCCCGCCTCGGTCTCGCAGGTCATTCGCCAACGACTGGAGCGGGTGCCCGAGCCAGCGCTGCCGGTACTTCACGCGGCGGCGGTGATCGGCGACGGTTGCCCAGCCAGATTGGTGGCGCATGCCAGCGGCCGACCGTTGATGGAGGTCTTGTCGGTCCTGGCGGCGCTGGAACAGGCGCACGGCTTGATCCAACCGGCCGCCGGCGGCGGTTTCGCCTTCCACCACGGCCTGGTACGTCAGGCCGTGTACGATGCCATCCCTTCGGCTCGGCGGGAGGCGCTTCACCTGCAGGTGGGGACCGCCCTACGTGCCGACACCGCGACGGATCCGGCTCAGGCGTTCGCTGTGGCACACCACTTCTCGGCCGCCGCGCGCCCTGATCTGGCGGTTGATACACTGCTCGAGGCCGCGCGCCAGGCGCAGGCCCTACACGCCCTGGACGATGCCCGGGGACTGCTGCTGCGGGCCAGCCAATGCGCCGCCGACGCCGGCTGTCGGGCCGAGGTGGCCGAATTGCTCGGGGACATTGCGTTCGAACAGGACGACCGCGGCGAAGCCCGGAAGCAGTGGGTGCAGGCGCTGGCGCTGCAGCGAACCCCGGCTCGACGGTCTGCGCTGTGTTACCAACTGGCCCGCACCTACGCCGGTGACCCAGGGCTGCAGCGCCGAATGCACTGCCAGGCGTTGGCCGAGGCGCCGACGGGCTCGATTGAGGCAGCCCGGGCGTTCGTTGCCCTGGCGTGGAACGCGGGCCCGGCAGCCGACGACGGAGAGGGGTCCGAAAGGCAGGCAGCGCGGTGTTTCGCCGCCGCCATGCGCATCCTTCGACGGCATCCGACGCACCCGTACTTCTTGGAGATCTTGGTCGGCCGGCTGCCGTATGTTCGCGACCGCCGGCGGGCCAACCTGCCGCGGGTGCGGCGGATACTCCGGCGAAGCATCCGGCTAGGCGAAGCCCAAGGCAGCTGGCGGACGGTGATCAGAGCCCACACCGCCCTGGCGGGCAGTCACCGCGGCACGGACCTGCCGACAGCGGCGTGGCATGCTCAGGAGGCGCTGCGGCTAGCCGAAGCCTACTACCCGCCCGATAACCCGGTGTTCGAGATGCTCTGGCGCCAGCTGTACCAGATGGCGCTGGCGGCCGGCGATGCGGGGGCCGCGGCTCGTTGGGTCGTCCACCTGCAGCAGCGCGCTGCCGACGACCCGCTGGTGGCGCGACTCATCTGGCGCGACGATCCTGAAAGACAGTGGCAGGCGTTGACCCGCCGCCTGACCGATCCGTTGGCGCCCTGCCGAGCGAAATACCAGGAAGGCACCCTGACCCGTTGCCTCTCAGCGCTGCAACGGCTGGCAGCTGAGCGGGGCTGGGGCGATCGCTGGCGTGACTTCGTCGATCGGCTGACGACGGACAACAAAGCGGCGCTGATGGCCGTCGGGCTCGGCCTGTGGGAGCTGCGGCCCGCCCCCGCTCCTGCGACCACGGCGACTGGGGCCCCCGGCGCGTCGGGGCTGGCCGACCTGGCCTGGTGCCAACAGACCGGCAGCAGCCAGATCCAGCAACTGTCAGCGACTGAGTTGGAGATCGTGCCCAGCCCCGAGGTGGGGCTCGGTTGGCTCAACCACGCACCGACGCTGCTGATGCCGGTGGCAGGGGACTTCGTGCTGCAGGCCCGTATCGCACCCGCCTCGCACCCTCGGCACGCCGGCGGCCTGGTGGTGCGGCAGAACGCCCACCGGCTGCTGCGTTTCGCCAGCGGTGTTGACCATGTGGGCCAAGTCTCGCTCGGCCAGCACAACGGCGCCAAGTTCACCCAGGTGACGATGATCCACCTGCCCCACACGCAGCTCCACCTGCATCTGAGTCGGCGGGGGACGACGTACGAGGCGCGCTTCAGTCCAGACGGGGCCAAGTGGTACCAAGCAGGTCAAGTGGCCTTCGGCGACCCGGGCGAGGTCGCTGTGGGCCTGTTCGCCGAGTGCAATTACGAATACGAGTTCCCCCAACCGTTCCCGATCCGCTTCGACCAGGTCTGCGTCATCGGGACCCGCTCCGCGGGCCCCGCCACCGTGCACTCGGCGACCCGACCCCAGGCGGCCGCGGCATCGCGGCTGTACCCGCTGCCGGAACGCCCGCCAGCGTGGCATGGCATGGTCGGCGACAGCCCGGTCTTCAGGGGCTTCTGTACCCAGCTTGAGCAGGTCGGCCGATCGTCGCTGCCGCTGCTTCTATGGGGCGAAACCGGCACCGGCAAAGAGCTGGCCGCGCGTGCGGTCCATGCCCTGAGCGGCAGGAAGGGGCCGTTCGTGCCCGTCAATGTCAGTACCCTGCCAAACGCGTTGTTCGAGTCCGAGCTCTTCGGGCACCGCAAAGGAGCCTTCACCGGCGCCAACGAGGATCGGCCCGGCCTGTTTCGCGCCGCTGCGGGCGGAACGCTGTTCCTCGACGAGATCGGCGAACTGCCCGCGGCGGTCCAGGCCGCGCTCCTGCGCGCGCTCGAAGCAGGCGAAATCCGTGCCGTCGGCGACACGCAGGCGCTGCGGGTCGACTGCCGCTGCCTGGCGGCCACGAGCCGTAACCTGGCCCTTGATGCCCAGGAGGGCACCTTCCGCAAGGATCTCTACTACCGCCTGGGTGAACCCGTCGAGGTGCCGCCTCTGCGCCACCGCCGTGACGATATCGTCGCCCTGGTGGCCCACCTGCTGGCCCTGCCCACCACGCCCCCGGTGCGTGGCATCACGCGCGCCGCGATGGCACAGCTGCAAGCCCATGACTGGCCCGGCAATGTGCGCGAGCTACGCAACACACTGGACCGTGCCGCGGCCCGAGCCGGCGGCCAGGCCGTGGACGAACCGCACCTGCGTCTCGGCCCGCCGCCAGCGCCGACCCGGCCTGCCATGATGACCCCAACGCCGCCGGAACTGCGGCAGTGCCTGGATGACCACGGCCAGAACGTCTCGGCTGTAGCCCGCGCGTACGGAGTCAACCGCCGGACGGTGTACCGCTGGCTGCAGCGAGCGGGACTGGGCACCCAGCACCTGCGCGCCTGAAGGCCTCGCCAGGCACGCGCCATCGACGACAGAACCGACGCACGGAACGCCGACGATATCGGCTGCCCGTGCCCAGGGGTGGGGTTACCGCACGTCCGGCCCGACACCGTCCGTGCCTGCCTGCAGGCCCCGTAGGCCGCCGGTCCGCGAGGCCACACGCCCGAGACGGGCCCGGACCTGAAGCCAACACTCGACATGTGGCCACCGAGCGGCTAGATTCGGCGCCATCCGCGGCGCGGGTCCACCGACCTGAGCCCGTGCCAACCGAGGCCAGCGGCGACGCCACGCGCAGCCTCGGGCAGGCGACCGGTACCCCGGAGCCCCAGAGCGTCTGGCAGAGCCCCGCCCGCTCGACGAACGCGGGACAGGAGCGGCAGGTCAGCGAGGACCAGGAACGGGCCGACCACGGCCACCCGTTCGTCGCCCGGGCCCGGCCGGCGGCCAAGGAGGACGAGTCATGCGCACGATGCGAACCTGGTGGTTGGGGCTGTGGCTTGCCGGCAGCACTGGGCAGCTGCTGGCCCAGTCGGTGGCCGAGGTGCCATACGAACTCACCCGCATCGACGCCGGCGATAGTTGGGTCAGCTCTTACTGGGGGTACAACGCCCCCAAGCTCGTTTACGATGGCGAGGCGTACTATACCGTAGCGCTGTGGGGGACCGAGCAGGCCACCAGCAGCGGCGCGGTGTACGAGTACCGCGAGGGTCGCTGGAGCCGTGGCTACTCCTGGACCGGGCTGAACTACCAACCGGGGCTGCTGCTGCTCGACAGCCAGCAGCGGCTGGTGCTGATCTACCCGCGGATGAACGAGCGGCCGGTGGTACTGCGCGCCCGCGCCAAAGGAGACTGCCGCCAGTTCGACTCGGTGCCGGTACCTGCCAGTCTGGGCAAGGCCGGTTACCTGGGTGCCGGCATCCACGGCGACCGCGTGGTGCTCGGGTACATTGGCGACCCGGAGACCTACAGTTTCAACATTGCCGTGCTCGACCTGCAAACGCAGCAGTGGACCGGGCCATACACACTGGCGCGCGCCCAGCGTCGCCAGGAACCCTATACGACCTGGCTCTACCCGATCATCCTGCCCGACGAAACCGGTTTCCATCTGGCGGTCAGCAACAACGCGGACTTGAGTTCGTACTACGATCGCATCCTGTACGCCTGGGTTCCCTATGCACCCACCGCGCCGGTGCAGACCGAAGAGGTAGCCAGAGTGACGCCGTGGACTGCGAGCCTGGCCTTTGCCGAAGCCATGTGGCGCGGCCCGGATGGCAGCGTGTACATCACCGGTCAGTACCAACCGGCGGGTGCGGCCAACCAGCTGTGCGTGTACCGCCGCGACCCGCAATCCGGCCAATGGCACAGCCAAGCCGTCGATGGCGCCGGCGTCGGCGCGGTGTTCCAGGGCACCGCCGACGCCGATCCCCTATGGCTGGTCAACACCTACGGCAACCAGCTCCATCTGCACCGGTCTGCAGACCAGGGCGGTCGATGGGACGCGGTGAACGTGCCCGCCTTCGCGCCCTACGACCTGGTGTCGCCCTTTTTCCTGCACGGCATCCATCCGGGCAGCGGCAGCGTGATGCCGGAAGGGCCGGCCGCTGTCTTCAGCGCCGGTTCCCACCCGCACTACCAGCTGTGGTTTGTGCGTTTCCAGACGCAGCCGACGGCCAGCGCCGTGCTGGATACCGAGGTACCGCCGCGACGGCCTCAGGCCGTGACCCTGTACCCCAACTGGCCCAACCCGTTCAATGCCGCCACCATGATCGGCTTCTCCCTGCCAGGGCCGGCGACCGTGCAGTTGACGATCCACACCCTGGGTGGGCAGGAAGTCGCCCGGTTATTTGACGGGAGACAGCCGGCGGGGACGCAGGCGCGCCGTTGGGACGGCCGAGACGCCGCCGGCCACGAACTGGCCAGCGGGGTATACCTCTGCCGCTTGTCTGCCGGCGAGGCGGTGCTGACCCGAAAACTGCTGCTGCTGCGGTAGTACCCGGTGACGACAGGAGCACATGAGTAGCTAGCCCCAGCGGTACTTCGGGGGGTAGCCATGCGACGGTCACGGGGGCACCGGGGGCAGTTGCCGCATCGGCGCCCATCGTCGCGCGGTTCCGGTAATGCCTCGGCAGGTGCCTCGCCAGCAGAGCCTGCTGCCGTCGCGCCGGACAGCTCCACGGTAACATCGCGTCCGGCGGGGACCAAGCGCGCCGAGTGCGGCCCGTGGCGCACCGTGTCGGGCAGTCGCTGGCCGCCATGCGTGCCGGACCGTCGTGCGGCTCCCACAGCGGCGGAACAGGTCCACGAGCGCAGCCAGCACGCCAACTTGACACTCCGGACCAAGCCGCCGTGCGTGTCTGGGGCACGGTGACCGCACGCCATCCCTTCGCCCACCCCAGGCAGAGCCCATGAACGCCGCCGGACCTGAGCCGATTGTGCCCATCCGCGACTGGACCGCGCGGTGTTCCGGTGCCTTTGTGGCCCGCCGGGACCTGCGTGACCTGCTCGTCGTCGAACACCCGTGGGTGCCGAGTCGGGCTCGCGCTCGGGGCGAGTGGCGCACGACCGTGGCGGCGCCCCAAGGGTGGTGCGCCGGCGAGCCGCTCTACGTCTCCTTCTACCAGAGCGACAACTACTCGGGCGCCCACGCCGACAGCGCCTGGATGGGCACGCAATGTTTCCTCGGCCACCGCTTCAAGCAACTGCTCGTCGGCCGCCGTGTAGTGTGGGAGGCGGACGTGGCCGACGAGGAACTGGCTGGCGCGCTGGAGGAGGGCTGGGCCGCGCGTCCAGGGCAGCCCGGGTACCATGACGGGTACCGACTGGTGGACATCAGCCCTTGGGCCGCGCCACGGCTGACGCTGACCCTGCGCGTGGTCGACCGCGTGGCCTCGACCGCAACCCTGCCGGGCGACGCATACCAGCGGTTCTCCTGGTCTTCATGCGACCCGGCCGACGCCCGACGCCGGTTTCAGACCACGACCTTCTTCGGCGACGTGTGCCTGACGCGCCAGGCGCAACCGATCGGACCGGCAACGCGGTCGCCCGCGGCCCAAACGGCGCCCCGTGGGGCGACGGTAGCCTTCCCGCAGGCAGGCCTGCTCCTGCCGTTAGCGGTTCGCGGACCGCTGCCAGCCCCCGGGTATCCGGTGCGCTGCGGCGTGCCGCTGCCGCATGGCTGCCTGGCCGCCGGTTCAGTGTTGTCCCTGCGCGATGCCCGAGGCCGCGCTGTGCCCCTGGCCGTGCAGGAGACGAGTCACTGGCCGGACGGTAGTGTGCGATGGCTGCTGTGTGAGTTCGTGGCGCGCCGCGCGGGCCCCTTCCGACTGGACCGCGCCGAGCCAGCGACCAGGCAGCGATCGGCGCCAGCCCTGCGCGTACGCCGCCAGCGCGGGGCGGTGCGCGTCGACACCGACTGCCTTTCGCTGCGCCTTGAGCCCAGCCCTGGCCCGGGTGTTTTCGCCGGCCTCGAATGCCGCGGTGGACTCTCGCTGGCGGCCATGGATCTGTCCCTCAAGCTCAACCGCGTGGGCTGGCGCGACCACTTCACGGCCCAGCGCCGCACCGTGGTGGTGGAGCGAGCCAATGATGTCGTGGTTGTCTTGCGGCTCGACGGCGACCTGCTGGACGCCCAGGGCCAGCGCTTCGGGCCCTGGCGCGCCCGCCTGCACCTGTGGGCCGGCCTGCCGTATCTGCTCGTCGAGTGGCGCGTCGTCAACGAGTCGGACCAGGCCATGGCCATGGTGCTGGACTGGTCGGCTCGCGTCGCCCTGCCCGACGTCTCCGGAGCCCACGTCGACTTTGGTCCGTTCACACCCGGCTATGACCTTGACGACATCGGCCTGAAAGCCATCGGCCACCGCGGCCAGGTGGAGGACGCGCGCGACCTGCCGCTTTTCGCCGACTCCGAAGTCAGTTGCCGCCAGGAACGCGCCGACCAAGCCCGCCTGTACCGCAACACCTCGTGGGTGGCGACCACGCCGCAGGCGGCCGGCTTCGTGCACCTGCGCCACCCCAGGGGCGGTCTGACCGCCGCCATGCGCTGGTTCGCCGAGGAGCATCCGAAGGGCATCGTAGTGCACCCGGGATGGCTCACCCTGGCCACCCTGCCTGAATCAGAAGACGCCATGGCTTGGCCGCACGACCGGCCCCTGGCGCGCCTGGGTCGCGGCGAGGCCAAGCAGCAGACCTTCGCCCTGTGGCTGCACAACGGGCGGGTTGCGTCGGCGCAGGCAGAGGCGTTTGCTGCCTGCGTGCACGACGCACCGCACCTGTTTGACGCGGCCTGGTTCACGGCCGCCCACGTGATCGAGGCGGGACCACCGCGCGCCACGGCTGCGCTGTCGGCCTGGCAGGACCGGGCCCCGACGATCATTGAACGCACCGGCATCGGCGCGCCACGGCTGGGCCACCGGGAATACTGGGACACCGCTTGGTCGAACGACTACCGCGGCCGAACTCATCTGGGCCTGATTCAGTATTTCGAGACCGGCGACTGGCGTTGGCGGCGCTACTTCGAGGCGGCCTGTACGCACAATCGCGATGTGGACATCATCCACTTCTGCCCGGAGCATCCTGAGTGGGTGGGGTCCATGCACAGCTACGGCGAGGACCACACGGCCTGTGGTCCCATGGGCAACATCGGGCTGAACTGCGACGGCCTGCTCGACCACTACCTGGCCACCGGCGACCCGGAGTCGCTGGCCGCGGCGGCAGGCCTGGCCGAGCATATCCGCGGCTGCTCGCCCTGGGGCCGCTCCGCGCGCAGCGTGGGCTGGCCCCTGGCCCAACTCGTCCGCTGGTACGAGCACAGCGGCGACGCCCGTTTTCTGCCTACCATCGACGCTTTTGCCCAGGCAGCCCGAACGTACACCGAGGCACGGCGCGGCATCTTCGACGAAGTGCATGGCTGCTGGTCCTATCGCGGCGTGGTGCCCTTCATGGCTGGATACCTGGCTTTCGGGCTCATGCGCCACCACCAACTCACCGGCTCGTCCCAAACCCTGCACCTGCTGGCGCAGACCGCCGCCGGGCTCTTCGCGGAATCGTGCACAGCCCCGGGCCGCTTCCGCTACAGCCCATTCCCCGAGAACAACCTGACCGCCGGCGGCGTGGGGCGCACACGGGCGTGGAATGCCCTCGTCGGTGGCCTGGTCGGGTACCTGCACCACGTGACCGGAGAGGCGCAGTACGCGGCCTGGGCGCGCGCCTGCTATGACGGTTTGGTTGAGGAATCCGATGACCCGCAGGCCAGCCTCGACATGCTGACCACGGCCGGCTGGATGCTGCAGGCGATCGCGCCCGGCGCCCGATCAGGCTAGTTCAGCCACGGCCCCGCAGCGGTTGGCGGGGCATGCGACCGTTCCCCCGTTACCCGCCCCGTCTAGGAGGCCATGATCGTATGAACATTCCGCCGACCGACGGCCAGCGCGTGGCCGTGGAGGCCCTGCGAGGACTGGTGCGCGACATCTACCTCGCGGTGCCCATCCCCGCCGCCCATGCCGCCCTGGTGGCCGATCTGCTAATCGACACCGAACTGCGCGGCGTGGTCAGTCATGGGGTCATGCAGATGAAGCGTTATGTCGGTTCGTACCAGACGGGCCGGATGAACCGCGAACCGCAGATCCGGGTATTGCACGAGGGTCCGGTTACCGCCGCCCTGTCAGGGGACGGTGGTCTGGGCATGATAGTCGCCGCTCAGGCCATGGGCATGGCTATCGCGAAGGCTCAGGCGCTCGGCATCGGCGTGGTCACTACCACGTACCACGACCACCTGGGCAGTTCCGGGAAATACGTGCGCATGGCGTTGCGTGCGGGGCTACTGGGCATCAGCCTGTCAGGCCGTAACGCGGCACCCTCTTACGACCTGGCGGGAACACTGGTCGGATCCATCCAGGGCAGCCCGCCATTGGCCTTTGGCATGCCCGGCAGTGCCGGCCGGCCGGCCTTCCTGCTGGACCTGGCCAGTCACACCGACTGGGACGAGGAATGCTTCCGCAAGGTGCCGGCCATGTACATCAAAGCCATCGGTTTCTCGCACGTGGCCAACATCCTCTCCGGTACCCTGGGGGGGCAGATGCTACCGGAGTTCGACCGCCGCCACGTGCCCTTCCAAGGCGCCGACCAGTCGGGTTTCCACCTGGCCCTCGACATCGCCCGTTTCACCTCGCCAGAGGCCTTCGCGGCAGACATCGACCATCTCATGGACCAGACCAGCCGGATGAAGCCCCTGCCGGGGTTCGCCCAGTCATCGTTGCCCGGCGGCCGTGCCTGGGCCAAGGAGCAGGACTACCTGGCCAACGGCATTCCCGTGGGTGCCAGGGCCCTGGCCGACCTGGAGGACCTGGCTGGCCAGTTCGGACTGGCGGTGCCATGGCGCTGAGGTTCGGGTGGTGCGGTAGGGCCCGCCCAGGCCACCACCACCGCCTCGGGGCCAGGGCAGCGCGGCCGACGCGCCACACGCACACGGGCCCGTGTCACCTCACTTCGCCCGTACGAGCTGTCTTTGGGGCGTGGTAACGGGCCGCGCTTGGCCATGGGAGCCCGTCCACCAGAGGCGCGCGGCCGGTGCGTGGTCGATGAGAGGCAGAGGCAGGCCGACCCAGGACGCGTGCCCGGACCGGCCCGCACACCTCAGATCGCCTCGAAACAGAGCAGTTCCGAGGTAAGGGCGCCTTCCAGTCGCACCGGGATGCCCTGCCGCGTCAGCGTGAAGCCGTCCAGTTCGGCGGTCTGCGCCGACGTGCTGAAGGTAACCCGGTAGCGACGACCGACATCCAGACCCCGCAGCCGCAGCAGGTACTCGGGCTGCTGCGGCGACGACAACTGGAACAGGCCGCAGATCCCCCGCGTCCGGTCGGCGGCGGCCAGTTCCAGTACCCCCCACCCCTGCGGTTCCGGACCGGCAAAAGTTGGCGTGTGGTGGTACATACGGCCGGTGCTCATCAGCGGGCGCACGAGTTCCTTGTAGAGCCGAACCAGGTCGCGAGTGCGCGCCAGCAGGTGCGGGTTCCAGTCCATGTCGAGGGGTTTGAGGAAGGCGATGGTAGGCCGGACAAAGAGCAACAGCCGCAGTTGGAAATCGAGCTCGGCGGTGGTGTAGCCGGACTGGCCGCCCACCAGCCGGTCGACGTACTCGGGCGGCAAGGCCATGGTCATGCCGTTGGTAATGGTGAAGGCGCGCGGTGCGATCTGCCAATCCGTAACCCAGGTGTGACTGAAGCGCCGCACCTGGCCCAGGTCAGTGCGGCCGCCGCCGCCGGCGCAGTTCTCGAAGATGACGTCGGGGAAACGCGCCCGCAGGCGGTCCCATAGGGCATTCTGCGCCTCGTAGTATTTCCAGTACGAGTTCTCGGCATAGCCGTGGGTATCGAGCCGCGCCCCGGGTCCCATGTGGGTGTTGTAGTCAAGGCGGAAGAACTCAAGCTCCTCGCCCTCGATCACCCGCACCAGCGTATCCTCCAACCAGCGCGCCGCCGCCAGATTGGTCAGGTCAAGTTGGCCGCCGAGGCGCTGCTCCCCGTCGTAGGCCCGCGCCCACCACTCCGGGTGTTGGCGCGCCACCTGGCTCTTGTGCCCCATCCGCTCGGCATCGAACCACAGGCCCCACAGCATCCCCAAGTCGCGGGCTCGGCGCCGGAACGGGGCCAGGCCGTCCGGGAAGCGCTGCCGGTCCACCTCCCAGTCGCCCACCGTGGCCCACCACTCATCCCGCGGCGGTGCGTACCAGCTGGCATCGATGAAGAACACCTCGGCACCAATGTTGCCGGCGGCGTCAATCGCCCGGTTAACCCAGTCCACGGTGATCTCGACTTCAGGGCCAATACCCGACTCCACCCAACCGCCGCGACCCCGCGGTTGGGCCAGGAACACGGAACGGCGCACGTGGTCGTGCATCTCCTGAACGGCGGCGTCGAGGTCGCCGAAAACCAGGCCCAGGTGCATCTCTGGAGTGCGGACCGTCTCGCCGGGTTCGAGCACCCGCTGGGGTGACGGCGCGTCCGGGCCGGCGCGGAAAGACAGGCGCGCCACCTGGTCGCCCGGACCCAGGTCAGCGTCCAGATCGAATTCGAAGAAGTAGCCGCCGGACCACGCCAACTGGCCGACGAAGTGCTCGCCGGTAGCGTTGTTGCGCAGCACGAACATGGGATGACGGTGGCGGTCGCGCCGGTAACGGCCGTCGATGCGGTACCCGGCCTGGGGCAGGTCGTACCAGCGGAAATCGCCCTCGTTCCCCCAGTGCGAGTTGGCCATGTAACCAATCGAGTACAGGGGACTGGTCTCGTCGGGCAGGTGCAGGCGCCACCGGTTGAGTTTCTGCAACCCGCCACTCCAACAGCAGACGGTGGACAAAGCCGCCGGGCGGTCGCCCGTGTGCGTCACCTCAAGCCACCGGGCCACCACAGCCGTGCCATCGAGCCCGGTATGCACTCTTACCGTCACTGGCCGCTGACCGTGGGTAAGGGTTACCACTGCATGCACGCGATAGGGCTCGGGCGCCGCCGGGTGCGGCCGCTCGGGCGCGACCAACTCGAAGCCTGCCCACTGCCAGTCTGAGGTCAGGAGCT
>CAITNQ010000361.1 GCA_903893785.1 uncultured Gemmatimonadota bacterium | reverse complement strand
CGGGGTCCGGGTGATCCGGCCACCGTTGCAGCATCTCACCCAAGCAGGTACCCATGACCGCAGCTGATAACGACCGCCTGGAGCTGGTCCGCCATGGAACCGCCCGGGCGCAGATTGTGGTGACGGTCGACGCGGCGCGCGTTGAGCTCCATGCCGCGGCTGAGCTGCAGCGCTACCTGGCCGCCATAGGGGGGGTCTGCCTGCCCATCAGTGCCACACCTGAGCCGGGTTCAGCGCAGCTGCTGATCGGCCGAGCAGCGCAGTTGGACGGCGCCGACATCTCGAACCTGGGACCGGACGGCTATGTCGTCGAGCGGCGGGAGCAGCGGGTGTGGTTGGCCGGCGCCCAACCGTACGCGGCGCTGTACGCGGTGTACCATCTGCTGGAACGGCACCTGGGCTGTGGCTTCTTCGAAGATGGCGACCAGGTGCCGACCTGCCCCACCGTGTCCCTGGGCGTGGTGGCGGACCGCTGCCGGCCCCGGTTCGAATGGCGACTGTACCACACCACCATGGAGTATGCCTACAGCGGCACGCGCTGGTGGGACTGGGACCAGTTCCGGACCTGGTTGGATTGGCTGGCCAAGAAGCGACTGAACCTGTGGTACCCTTGTCGCCTGAATTCGTACACCGGCATCGGGGCCATGGCCGCAGCCCGTTTGGGGGTGTCGATACCGCTGACGGATTACCAGGAACAGCGGCAGGTGTTGATGCGGCAGGTGGGCGACTATGCGCGGATGCTGGGGATCCGCACGGTCCATGACATCACCGAGGTGTTTGCCCAGAGCAACCAGACGACCCCGGGCACGTACTCCTTTGCCGACCGGCTCCAGCTGGAAGCGTTCGTGCGTCAATACGAGGCCCAGACGGGCTCGGCGGTGCCGGTGCTGACGTACCAGTGGTGCGGCACCTCGCTGCCGGTGCTCGACCCGCGTTCTCCGGTGGTACAGCAGTTCGTCAGCGCCGCCGTGGCCGCCTATGCGGACGCCGTGGGCACGGACCATCTGTACCTGTTGGCCCTGCCCAGTGAGGGCGGCTGGCAGAGCGACGACCTGGACGAGATGAACCGGGTCACGTACGCCATGCTGCTGGACCTGGTCGAAGCCGTGCGCCGCGGCGACCCGGCGGCCACGATCTTCACCCAACCCCCGTTCCCGTATAACCGCACCTTCGAAGCCCAGAAGCGCGCGGTCCAGGACGCGGGCTTGCCCATCCTCACCCTTGACTGGCTCAATATCCCCGGGCGACTGCAGACCTTCCAGCTGCTGGACTACTACTGGGGGCTGCCGTGGACCACGGGCATGACCCTGACCTGCGGCAAGCATACGAATCCGTACGGCGACCTGCGGGCGGCGATCCGCAACGCTCGCCAACTAGCCATCGACCCGCAGGCCCGCGGCTGTCGCGGATTCTGCGTGGCTTCCGAGATCAATCATCGCCTGCTGATCTTGAGCGAGCTGTTCACCGAGTTGGCCTGGGATCCGGCCACGGTGGAAGCAGACGACTTTGTGGCACGCTGGGCCACACGCCGCTATGGCCCCCAGGCCGAGGTGCTGCTGCCTGCCGTCCAGGAGGTGACCGCATCGCTGCTGTCGCACTACAACATGGACGCCACCAATCACCCGCTGTACCGTGACTTCCGGGGCGGGTACCTGGTCGGCCTGACCCCGGGTTCGGTGCGCCGAACCCTGGCGTACCTGCCGGCCATGCATCGGGCGCTGTCCACGTTGGCCACGGCCACACCGCCCGTCTGCGACAGCGCCCTGTTCCGCTTCGACGTCATCGATCTGGGGCGGACCTATCTGGGCGCGCTGTTCAACCATGCCCTGGGCGCCGCCCGGCAGGCACTGCGCCGGCAGGATGTCGCGGCGTTCGCCCCTGCGGCCGCACGCACGGAGGAAATCCTGCGCTTCATGGCGCGATACTGCAGCGCCGATCCGCAGTTCCGCCTGGTCACCCAGGATGGCTGGGCCCGGCGCTGGCCTGAAGTCCTGCCCGGGTTCAGCAACGAGGAGTCGAACTGGATTACCTTCACGGCCCTCATCTCGCCGATGCACTGGCGTGACCTACTCGATTACATGGCCGAGGACCTGGCCGAACTGCTGGAGCACTACTTCCTACCCCGCGTGCAGCAGTACCTGGAGCGCATGCGCGCCCTGTTGGCGGCCGGACAGGACCTTTCGGGGCGGTTGGTGCACCGCGGCACTGACCAGGACCTGCCCTTCCGCGTCGGCGACTACGCGCCCCCGCGCGGCCTGCTGCCGTGGTCCCCCTTGGGCGCCACCTGTGAACCCGAGTTGACGGCGGAAGACGACGAGTTGGCCCATCGGCTGATCCAGGCAGGCACCGTCAGCGGCCGTTACGCCTTCCACGAAGGGCCGGTGCTGCCGCTGCTGCGCGAGCTGCTCGCCCGTTTCGCGGTCCCGGCCGATTTGGACGAGATACTGGCCGAGCCCGAACCGACGGCACCGCTGGAGGCGGCCGAATGGGCCCGGATCCAGCCGGGTGATCAGGTGCAGGGTCTGCGACTGCCAGGCGAGGTGGAGCAGGTCATCTGCCCGCGCGAATTGGCCTATGTGGTCGCCGCTGAGGAGGTGGGGCGCGAGTACCATCTGCGGCGCGGCGAGATCCGCCGTTACCGGGTCCGCGTCAGTGACTTCGTCGCCCTGACCCGGTTGCCGGATGGCCCCGCCGAAAACGGCGGCCCGCCCGTGGCCAGCTTCAGCCTGCAGGTGCAGGGCCAGGACTACCGGCTCTACTTCGACTCCGGTTCCGAGGCGTCGTGCGCGGCCGTCACGGTGAAGCGCCAGGGCTGACCGGCCCAAGACGGTCGAGGAGAGCCGGGGCATTGCGGCCCAAAGCCGGCGCGTTGACCACCCGCCGGGCAGATCAGAGATCGCGCCGAGCCCGGCGGCAGGCACCGAAGCACCGCCGGCAGGGTGGCGCTGTCCACCTGCAGCGGCGCCGGCCAGCACCTGTACCGCGCCGGGCCGACCACCGGGTCCGCGCACCTGGGTCGCGGGCCGGGACCCGGGGCCAGGCGGGTCAGGGCCGGAACCCCGCCGCCAGCGGCGCGGCCTTGAGCTCCGATCGAGCATCGGGCTGCAGGTCGGTCGTCCTTTCCTTACGCTCGCTCCCCCAGTTCGGCCACGCTCCGCCACGGGCACACCTCCACGCCGCGTCGCCGCTGCCGTTCGTCGCCACCGTGCAGCAGCCACGCGGGTTCGGCCCCGGAACCGGCCAAAGCGAGCCACTGCTCTACCCCCGTGAACCAGTCCGAGGCCAGCGTGCTCCCGGATTTCACCTCGACCGGCAGGAGACGGTCGCCGTGCTCGATCACGATGTCCATCTCCTGCCCCCCGTGCGAGCGCCAGAAGAAAAGGTTCGCCTCCTCACCCCGGTTGGCGCGCGCCTTGAGCAGTTCGGCCACGACCCAACTCTCGAACAGCGCGCCGCGCAGGGGGTGCAGGGCCAGCTGCTCCGGCCCCGTTATCCCCAATAGCCGGGCCGCCAACCCGGTATCGTAGAAGAACAGTTTCGGGGTCTTCACCAACCGCTTGCGGAAGTTGCGGTGGTGAGGGCGCAGGCGCATGACGATGAAGCTGGCCTCCAACAGGTCCAGCCAGGCGCTCACCGTCGGCTGGGATATGCCCAAGTCAGCCGCCATCCTGGAGCTGTTGAGAAGCTGGCCCACTGAGCCGGCGCACAGGGCAACGAAGCGCTGGAACACACCCAGGTCCCGGACGTTCAGCAACTGGCGCACATCACGCTCGACGTAGGTGGAGACGTAGGCGCCATACCAGCGAGCGGGCTGTACCGGCTGGTGGTAGATGGGCGGGTAGGCGCCCTGGAACAATGCCTGGTCGAGGCTAGCCGGCAACTGGCCGGCGGCAGCTAGTTCCTCGGCGGCGAAGGGCAGCAGGCGCACGAGTCCAACCCGCCCGGCCAGCGACTGACTCACCCGAGCCATCAGGCCGAAGTGCTGCGAACCCGTCAGGATGTACTGACCGGGCTGGTGGCGCGCGTCCACCACGCCCTGCAGATACGAGAAGAGCTCCGGGCACCGGTGGGCCTCGTCCAGAATGGAACCGGGCCCGTAGCGCTCGAGGAAGCGCCGTGGGTCTTCCTCGGCGAACTGCCGATGATCCGGTTCCTCCAGGCTGACGTAGGGGCGGTCGGGCCAGAGAGTGCGGGCCAGGGTAGTCTTGCCCGACTGCCGCGGCCCGATGATCGCCACGACCTTGAACTCCTGGCTGAGTTGGCGAACCAACACGGCCGCGCGTCTGGGGATCAGGCCAGACTCCACACTCGCCCCCTCTCTGCAAAATGCAAAATCGATCCTTCAATTTGAAAGATACGAGCCTTGCAGCGACGGCGCCACCGTGGGTGTGACGAAGGCCTTGGCCTGGCGCTCGGCCCCCGTCAGCGCTCAGGCAGGTGCGCGCCGAATCACGCATGAGGTCGCGCGATCGTGCCCGTCCAGGGCGCCGCTGTCGACGTCACGGCAAACGGGCGCTTGCCGCCGACGCGGTGAAGCCCCAGGGCTCACCCGCGCAGACCCACGTGACAGCGCCAGGAGGGGCGACGTGCGGCGACAGAACGTGGGTCCGGCAGGCGATGGCGAGGCGTCACGCAACCCGCGCCCGACGAGCAGGGGTCTAGAGCCGTGCGGCCGGCTGTCGCCTGGATCCATGCGGAGGAATGGCCCCCAACCACGTGGCCCGCCGTCGTCTTGCCGCCGCTGGAGCTGTCGGCCGACGGACTCCCCGTCGGCCGCCGGGCTGCTTGACGGTCCGTTGGCCCGGCGGTAGACTACGGCCGGTCGGCACTGCTTCTCCTGCGGCGCCTGATGTGGCCGCCAACCGATGCTGCGGAGGTCCCCAGTGGCTCACACCGATATTCCCGTATGTCCACCGGCTGATGCGATCATGGCTCCCCTGACCCAGATCCAGCCCGTTCTCAACTGGGCGGCAATGGCCTTCATGGGCGAGGCAGCGGACGGCCAGGCCGATGATTCGGAGCGGTCCGTGTTCGCCTCAACAACGCCCCCGTTCGCGTTCGTCTACGACGGCGAGCCGTCGGCGTCGTTCCTGGCAACGTGGGACCGGACCACGAGGCAGAGCGACGAGGAGGGGCACTGGGAGTACGAGGCCCGGTGGACGGACCCGGCCACCCGGTTGACGGTCACGGCAACGGCCAGAGCGTTCAAGGCCTATCCGGCGGTGGAATGGGTGCTCCACCTCGAAAACGGCGGCACGGCAGACACCCCGATTCTGGCCGACATCCGGGCCGCGGACCTGACGCTGCAGACCGGCGATCCGCGGACCCCAGTGGTGCTGCACCGACTGCATGGGGACTCGTGTGGCGACCGCAGTTTCCTGCCCTACGAGACCGCGTTGGGCTGCCAGCAGAGCATTGACATGGCGCCCGCCCGCGGCCGCCCGTCGCAGGAGACCGCGTTTCCGTTCTTCAATCTCGAGTTCGGCACCGCCGGGGTGATCACGGCGATCGGTTGGTCGGGTCAATGGTCGGCGTCCTATGCCCGGAACGAAGACGGTTCCACGCGGTTCAGCGCCGGCCAGCAGAGGACGCACCTACGCCTGCATCCGGGCGAGAGGATCCGGACACCACGCGTGCTGGTAATGGCCTGGCAAGGCGATCGGCAGGAGGCGCACAACCGGTTCCGCCGCCTGCTGCTGTTCCACTATGTGCCACAGCTCCACGGCAGGCCACTGCAACTGCCGTTCGTGCTGCAGACCTTCGACCGCTACTGGTTGGCCAAAGACCTGAACTGGGCCAGCGAAAGCATGCAGGTGCAGGCGGTGGAAGCGGCCCATGGCCTGGGTTGCGACACCTACTGGCTCGACGCCGCCTGGTTCGTCGGTGGGTTCCCCAACGGCGTGGGCAACTGGTTCACCAAGCCCAAGGAGTTCCCCCGTGGGCTCGGGCCGGTGAGCGAGAGGGCGCACCAGTTGGGCATGCGCTTCGTGGTGTGGTTCGAGCCGTGCCGGGTGGCCCCGGGGACGCAGATCGCCGACGAGCATCCTGAGTTCGTCTTTGGCGGTGCTCAGGGAGGGCTGTTCAAACTGAACGACCCGGCGGCCCGGCGCTGGTTGACGGACCTGCTCTCGACGCGCATCAGCGAGTACGGGATTGACGTGTACCGCGAGGACTTCAATATCGATCCGCTCGCCTTCTGGACGGCCAACGACACCCCGGACCGCGTGGGCATGACCGAGATCGGGTTCGTCGAGGGTCACTATGCCATGTGGGACGAACTGCGGGCCCGTCACCCGGGCCTGTGGATCGACAACTGCGCGAGCGGCGGACGACGCATTGACCTGGAAACGTGCATGCGATCGGCGCCGCTCTGGCGCAGTGACACCAGCTGCTGGGCCGGACACCCGGAGTGGAACCAGATGCAGAGCATGGCGGTGAGCCAGTACCTACCCCTGCATACCGCCTGCGGTTGGGAACCTGAACGCTATATCATCCGCAGTTCGGCCACCGGCGGCTCGCTGGTCCAATTCGCCTACCTCGACCCAGGCTTCCCCTTCGACCGGGCGCGGGAGGTGATTGCCGAAGCCAAACAGAACGCGAAGTACTGGTACGGCGACTACTACCCGTTGACGCCTGCGACCACGACGCTGGAGCAGTTCGTGGCCTATCAGTTGCATCGGGCCGATCTGGACGAGGGTCTGGTGCTGGCTTTCCGCCGCCCCCAGTGCGCCACCATCGCGGCCAGCACCCAGCTGCGGGCCATCGATGCCGCGGCGGAGTACGAACTGGAGTACATCGACGACGAGGGCACCAAAACCGTCAGAACGGTGGCTGGGGCGGTACTGCAGACCGATGGCCTGGAGCTCCGCCTGCCAGCCCGGGGCCAGAGTCTGCTGGTCCGCTATCGCATATGCTCGCGGACGTGACGGCCTGAGACGTTGGGCTCGCCGCGTCGGAACCCTGGACGCGGGGTGGCGGACTGGCGGACCGGTGGGCAAGCGGGTACCCGGCAGCGCCGCAGCCCACCGGGGTAAGGTTGGCGGCCGACGGACGACTCGGCATGGGTAGGCCTGAGGCCGCCGGCGCAGGCTGACACGCGGGCGGACCGACTGAAGCAGACGAGGGCCCAGGCCGGCCCGACGCACAGCTGGCGGACCGGTGGGCAAGCCGGGACCGGGCATAGCCCAGAGCGTGCAGGAGTAACAGCGCGGTCGTTCCGCCGGGCCATGGCGGCCCGTGCCCGACCGCGCCATGGAGGTACATGGTGCTGAACCTGTTGCTGGCCTCATCGCTAGCCGGGCATCCGGCCGCGCCGACATTCCAGGAGTTGATGGACCCCGCCCTTTTCCGCCAGGCAATGGGGGGCATGCGCGTCGAACGTGTCGAGGCCGATGCGGGGCGGCTGCGACTAGTGACGACGGGCGCGGTGGTGGACGTGGACTCGGCCCGCGGCGAGATCCGTTTCGCGCAACGACTCGTCCACGCGCGCCCGGTGGCGACGCTCCACCTGGGCCGCGCCCTCTCCGGCCTGCGGCTGGTGGAGCAAACCGACGGCCTGGCGCTGGTGCGAGCCGACCGGCCGGCCTTCGCCCTGCGACTGAATGGCGACTCGCTGTGCATGCTGCACGCGCACGAACCCCTCGAGGTACAGGTCGAGCGCCACCTGGTGCCGGCCTGGGACGGCTCATACGGCGCTAACCATCTACTGGCGGACGAATGGGGCGGCTTCGGGCTCTACTGCTCCCTGCGGGAGTTGGCGGATGGGTACGCGCCCCAGAACGGTATCGTAGCCACCTACTCGCTGCCCGCCGACCAGGTGCTGTGGTTGGGGGTCTGTCCGCCCAAGCCGTACGACTGGCAACGCTCGCTGGAGGACCGCGTCGTGTGGCACTGGTCGATGCAGACCGGTTACCCCAGCAACGCCGACTTCGCCGCCTGGCGAGCCCACGGCAATATCGTGCTGCTGCAAAGCGAGGTCATGCTGTGGAAGGACTGGAACCTGGGGTTCGAGCCGCGCCTGGGGCCGGACGAATTTGCCCGTGTGCGCGCTGCCGCGCACGCCCAGGGGCAGCGGTTCATCGTCTACACCAGCCCGTATTACTTCCTCAGGGGCACGCCAATCGAGGGGCGGGCGATGAACAGCTTCGAGCACTTCGAGCAAACCGGCTTCCCGCCGGGATGGGCAACCGGCGAGAACATGGGGTTCTTCCTGGCCGCCATCACCGAGGTGATGCGCCAATTGCAGCCCGATGGCCTGTACTTCGACGGCCAGTACACCGAGAACCCGGCCGCGCTGTACGCCTTGGCGCGAGCCACGCGCGAACTGCTGGGTGAGGAGGGTATCCTTGAGTGGCACTCCACCGGCGCCCTGGGACCCGGGCAGTGCTACCTCCCGCAGGCGGATGCCTATGTCGACATGGTGCTGCGCGGCGAGGGTCAGGGCGGCATCTACGGCGACCCTGACTACCTGCGCTACTTCGTCTCGGGCTACAACGTGCACAACAGCATCGGCGTGCTGTGCCTCAACGGCCCGCCCGGCATACAGGCGGACCTGGCCGAGCGACTCCTGCAGGTCAATGGCCGGTTGCACTTCCTGGCCGGCTGGGAAGCCGACCCACGCAGCCTGGGGATCTACCAGTCCGCCTATGCGGGCCGGCTGACGCCGGCGCTGCGCCTTGAGGTGGATCGCGCCGTGGAGCAGCGGCAGGCCGAGGTGGCTGCCAAGGCAGCAGCCCGGGCCACTGAACAGGCAGCGCTGGCAGCACCGCCCCCATGGGGGCCGCCAATCCGCGTGGTGGATTTCGCCGTTCTGCCAACCGGCCGAGCCGTTGTCTCGCCGGCCAACGACGCAGCGTTCAACCTGGTCGACGGGGCGCTGGAGATCACGGCCCACGCCTCCACCTATGCGTACCTTGAACTGCCGTTGACCGAACCAGCAGCCGGGGTGATGGTCAAGTTGCGTCGCGACAGCGATGGTGGCATGTCCTGGGGCCCGGCGGTGGCACTCCGCTGGACCGATGGTTCGCTCCTGCGCGTCGGGGTTCGCAGCGACGGCCAATTGCAGAGCGATGTGTTGGGCAGCCAAGCGCTCTTTTCCGCCTGCGAGGCCGATCAGTGGGTGTGGCTGCGGGCTCGGTGGCTGGCACGCGCCGGCGTCGTCGAGCGGAGCCTGGATGGTGTTACGTGGCAGTCGGTGAGCCACTTCGAGCACGGTGGCAAGTGCGCCGGCCAACCGGTGACACTGCTGGTTGGCAAGGTCCCGTACAACGGCCAACCCGTGGATCACACGGTACCCGGCGAGGTCGGCCGGTGCCGGTTCGGGCGCGTGGAGGTGTACGGGCGCTGAGGTGGAGTTCCTGCGCGGCGAAGGCGGGCGGCGGCGTCAGAACCCGGACGCGCCACCCGTTACCAGCGGGCCGACGGCAACCGCGTTGGCCAGCCGGCGCAGCTGCAGCCCGGCGCCCGGCAACAGGCGGGGATAGCCGTCGGGCGCCGCCCCGTGTGTTGGCCGGCGCAGCCACAGGTAGGTGCGCTCGGACAGGCTCGGACTGGCGTGGGCGCCCACCCGCTGGCTTGCTACTCTTGGTGCCCGCGACGGCGCCCGAACAAGATCGGCGTCGCGCTCGACCGCGTGGGCCGGCCGGTGCAGTTGCAGGCGGGTACCCTTGAGCAGGCCCAGATCGGTTCCGTACGCCACCCCGTGCATTGGCAGGCGCCGCTACAGGTAGGTGCGCTCGAACAGGCCCAGATCGGCATCGCGCTCGAACCAGTCGGCCAACGCCTCGAAGCGCTCGTCAACCGATGGGGCGGGCGGCAGATCAAGTCCGAGCCATTCGGCCAGGACGCGCGGGTCCTCAGTCGCGCCGTGCAGATAGGTGCCCATGACGCGGCCCTCGCAGATACCTTCGGCGGCGTCCCCGACGAAGGCCATGGGCACGGCCGGACCGCTTGCTTGTGTTCGCCCCATATGGATCTCGTAGGCCCCGAATGCCACGCCAGCCGGAGTGCGGGCGCTGACCGCCCGGGTCACTTTGTCGGCCGCCAACTCGGTGGTCACCGGCAGGAACCGCAACCCCTCGGCGGTGCCGCCCCCTTCGACGCCATGGGGATCGGCGACGCTCTGGCCGAGCATCTGGTAGCCACCACAGATGCCCAGGATGTGGGCCCCACCGGCGTGTTGCTGCTCAAGCCATGAATCCAGGCCCTGCCGGCGCAGCCACGCCAGGTCGGCCAGGGTGTGTTTGGTGCCCGGTAGGATGACCGCGGCGAACTGCCGCTCGACCGGATGACGAACCCAGGCGGCGCCGGTCAACAGCCGGAAATCGGTCAGATTCGAGATGCACGGGAAGGCGATGATGGCGACATCAGCACCGGCTGTGCCCCGACGCGGCCGATCCTCGGCCGCCACGCCGTCTTCCTCGTCGACCAGGGCCGCGTACTCATACCCGAAAACGCCCAGGCAGCGGGCGCCGGCTTTGTCCTCGAGCATGCCCACGCCGTCGGCAAACAGGCGCCGGTCCCCACGGAACCGGTTGACCGCGAAGCACGGCAGCAGGCGTCGCCAGGCCTCAGGCAGCAACCAGTAGGTCCCTGCGACGGAGGCAAAGATGCCGCCGCGGTCGATGTCCCCCACCAACAGGCCTCGGGCAGCGACCTGCTCCGCGAAGGGCAGGTTGACCACGTCGCGATCCCACAGGTTGATCTCGGCGACACTCCCGGCCCCCTCGATGACAACGATGTCGTGACGCGCACTCAAACGGCTGAACGCGTCCAGGGCAGAACGCCATAGGAAGGGCATCTCATCGTAGTAAGCGGTGGCACTTAGGTCGCGCCAGACCCGTCCATTCACCACCACCTGACAGCCCTTCTCGGAGGTGGGCTTAAGCAAAATGGGGTTCATGTCCGGATGCGGTTCGAGCCCGCAGGCAGCCGCCTGCGCCGCCTGGGCCCGACCGATCTCGCCGCCGTCCGGACAGGGGAAGGAGTTGTTGGACATGTTCTGCGCCTTGAACGGCGCCACGCGCAGGCCGCGCCTTCTCAGGTGGCGACAGACGGCCGCGGCCATCCAGCTCTTACCCACATGCGAGCCAGTACCGCCGATGAAAATCGGTGCAATCGACATCATCACCTCACGAGTCGCGGAGGGGGCAGCGCCAGGCCGCCCCAAACGGGACGCGACGCGCGGCCGCTGTTGCCTGCAGGTTGCCCGGGGGCCGAGGCGTCCGAATTGCGCCATGGGTGGCACTGGGTGATGGGCCGCCGTCGAGGTGTGCATCAAGCACCGCTGCCCCGGAGCGGCGGAGGCCGTACCCAGAGCCGCACCGTGGGGCCAGCGGTAACGCGCTGAGATGACCCGCTGGCCCCCATCAGTCCAGACCACCTTGGAGGGCTTAGCGAGAATTCCCCTGAACTCGGCAACGCCGCATACCGCACGCCACGAAACCACTGCGGCCCCGTGCGACTTGGACGAATTCCACCCGATCTGGGGGACCGACACTCAGGGCCTTGCGGGCCTCGACATGGACGGCAATCTATCCCTTGCTGGTGATCGTGGCATGGGACGTGGCCGGCTCCTGGTCCCTTACATAGGCGAGCCGTCCCTTACATGCAAGTGAGACGGCGTTACGGCCAACCCGCCCAGGCAGATCCGACCGCGAACCATCCGGCCCGAAGGTCGGCACACGGGTTCGTGAGACGGGCTGGCGCTGGTAACTCGACGGCACCCCCGTGCCCACCGCCCGTGCCGGCTCGACGGCAATGGTTCCAGTCACGATTCTGATCGCCGGTGCCCGCAGCTGGCGCGCCGCACGACACGCTGCACGCGACAGGCGAGACCTGCCAGCGCGCGGTAGCCTGGGGCGTTGGGCGAGTGAGCGTCGCAGGGCCATTGACCGCTGTGTGGGGGCGGCAACGCCGGGCGACACCCGGACCGAGCGCCAGTGGACACACACCCACGGGTGGACGCCGGCCACGCTTTTGGCGTTGGTCTGGTGGCATCAGGCTTGCGGACGACGGCTGCGACGCAGGCGCCGACGTTGCCCGCCACGGCCTTTGGCGAGCCCGCCGCAAGTCGCCTTTGAGGCAGCCGGGCTGGCAGCCGGCACGCGGAGGGTGATTACCACGGCCGCCGTCTGTCTGGCGGAGCGACGGGCAGGCGCGACGCGCGGCGCGCCCGCTGACGCGCGGCCCTAAGCCACCGATGCCCGGACGGCCTGTGCCCGGGCGGTCGCGAGTCGGGCGTTGGGGTTGGCGGCCGACCAGCGCAGCGGTTGACGCAGGGCAGTGGGGCAAAGGTGCCTGGCGAACCTCGGTACGTGGGAGCGAAGCATGATTACGGCGGTGATCTTCGACCTGGACGGGTTGTTGGCCGACACGGAGCGGTTACACCGGCAGGCGTGGCAGGAGATCTTGGCGCAGCACGGAGTATCGGTTTCGGATCGCGAGTACGAAGAGCATTGGATTCGCGACGGTCACGGGATCGCCGAGTTCGTGCGGCGCCGCGGCCTGGATCTGGACCCGGCGGCGGCCCGGGAGCGCAAGGCCGTCCGCTATGAGGACCTGGTGCGGACCCACGCCACACCGATGCCGGGCGCACGGGAGGCGCTGGAGCGACTCCACGGCCACAAAGTCCTGGCACTGGCGACCTCGTCTTATCGCCGGTCGGCCCGTGTCGTGCTGACGGCCCTGCGCATCGACGGTTACTTCGAGTGCATCCTGGCCCACGGCGACGCGCCTCGGCTGAAGCCCTTCCCCGACCTGTTCCTGGCCACCGCGGCCCGGTTGGGCGTCGCACCGGCGCAGTGCCTGGTGCTGGAGGACGCCCAGAAGGGCATTGTGGCGGCCTACGCGGCGGGGATGCGCAGCATCGCCATCCCCAACGAGCACACCCGGTCCAACGATTTCAGCAAGGCCACGTTGGTGCTTGACTCGCTGGAACGGGTAACCGTGGAACGGGTGGACGAGGTGGGACGAAGGTTCGCCGCGCCGGTCCCCGACCTGGATGCGGCCGAACGCCCCGGCACGTCGTCTACTCCCCACCCACAGGCCACCTCGTGAACGAGCCGCCCACCACCCACATCCTCCTCCCCCACGAGGCGTTGTTCGGCTTTGCCTGCACCTGCCTCAAGGCTGTCGGCGTGCCGTCCGCACACGCCGAACTGGTCAGCCGCCTGCTGGTGGAGTCAGACCTGCGCGGGGTGCGCAGCCACGGCACGCGACAGGTTAACCGCTATTGCCTTGAGTTGCAGCAAGGAGGGTTGAACCCGGATCCGCAGGTGACCCACCTGAGCGACCACGGCGCCGTGGCGGCGCTGGACGGCGACGGCGGCTTGGGTTACCTGCCCATGGTCCGCGCTACCGAGATCGCCATCGAGCGCGCCGGCCAGTTTGGCCTGGGACTGACCACGGTGCGAAACATCGGGCACTACGGGGCGGCTGGGAACTACTGCCGTCGCTGCACCGAGGCCGGCTGCATCGGTTTCTCGGTGCAGGGCGTGGAGGGCCTGGGCAACGCGGGTGGCCAGATACCCAAACCGCAGCTGGCCTTCTTCGGCAATCCGCCCATCTGCTTCGCCTTCCCGGGCCGGGAGGGTCCGGGCGTGGTCCTCGACGCGGCCACGCGCATCCTTGGTGATGACCAACTGGGGCCGGAGTTCGCCGCCCTGGTGCCGCAGATCCCCGGCGCCTTCTTCCGCAGCGTCGGCCTGACGGCGGTGGCGGAACTGCTGGGGGCGGGCCTGGCGGGTGCGATGCTGCGGCCGGCCACCGCACGCCACCGTTGGCCGGCCGCCGTCTGGGGGGGCATGGTCATGGCCATCCGGATCGAGGCCGCGGTGGACGAAGACGCCTTCCGTGCCGAGGTGGACCGGTTGGGGCGCGATGTGGGGGCCACGTACGAGCCCTTTCCGGGCCAGGAGCGGGCCCTGCTGCCCGGAGCCCTGGAGGCCGAACGCCGTGTCAGTTATAGCCGGGACGGCGTCCCCTTTGGCCCCGCAGAGCAGGAAGAGATCCGGCAGGTCAGCGAGCGCCTGGGCGTGCCGGTGCCGTGGCAGGGATGAGACCGCGCGCGGGCGCCGCTGGCTGACCGGAGCGCGGGGCCCAGAGCAGGCCGGCAGCTCGAACCGAGGGGGCGCGCGCCCGCGTCGATGCTGCCGCAGCGGCCGCCACGGGGCGGCCTGCGGCACGGTCTGGCGCCGGCCGTGGTCGGTCTCACAGCCCCTGGGTCGCGACAGCGCGGGTCGCGGCCCGCTCTGCGGTCCGTAGGTCGCGGTGGCGCGGGCGGTTACCCCTCCCGCGGCCGGGTCACTGCACGGCGGTTCCCCAGACCGCCGCAGCGCCTACGCCTCTTCGGCCGGCAGCCACTGCGCGCCGGCTGGATCGTCTCGCAGATCCTGCGCGGCTGCCTGCGCCTCAACCAGCAGATCGTCGTGGCGGAACAGCTGTCCTGCGCGTATCACCATGGGGACGACCGGGTCCTCAGGCAAGCCGGTCAGCGGGTTACCGCGCACGAAAGCCAGATCAGCCATCGCCCCGGCGGCGATGCGCCCG
>CAITNQ010000360.1 GCA_903893785.1 uncultured Gemmatimonadota bacterium | reverse complement strand
CGGCAGGGGTTCGCGTGTTCCACACGGGTTCTGCCGACGCGGCCGAGTTGTTGCCCGATGCCGCGTGGCCCGGTACGTCACCAGCGCCCGGACGGCCGCACTCGGAGACCCGGACAGATCCGACCCAGGCGCGTTTGGCAGCGGCGGCGCGCTCCGATCCTGAGCGCATAGCCCACGACCTGGTGTGTGCGTTGGTCGAGGCCGCCTGTGCTGCGACCCAGGACCCAGCCCCGCTGCCGACGTGCCATTTGTGGCCGTCGACGCGCGCGACAACAGGAGCTGCTAAGCCGTGATTGAGCGGTTGATCCTGCACGCAGGCACGCCCAAGACCGGGACCACCTCGCTGCAGCTGGCGTTGCAGCGCTGCCGCACCGGCCTGGCCAGCCACGGCATCTTCGTGCCACCCCCGACCGACCCGCCAACGGTCGAGCTGTCCGGGTCGCCGCCGCTCAAACCCAAGCACCAGTTCATCGTGCGTTGTCTGCGGTTCGAGGCCGGTACCCAACTGCGGCAGCAACTGGCCCAGGCGCTGGCGCCTGCCCCGCCCGAGGCCCACACCGCCATCTTTTCGACCGAGGGGCTGTACCACCACTGGTGGGATTTCAACGAGGCCGCCCATGCCGAGTTGGCGGCACTCACCAGCGTATACCGCACGGAGATGTGGGTGTGGTTTCGCGACCCCTACAGTTTCTTCGTGTCCAGTTACGTGCAGATGCTCAGAAATCCGGTGGGCATGAACCCCTGCTACGGACGGGCCTGGTCGCCAGAGCGGATGCTGGACGACCCATGGTTCGCGCGGCAGCTGGACTATGCCGGTTTTGTTCGCGCGGCAGCCGGCCGATTGGGGTCCGACGCGCTGCGGTTGTTCCCCTGGCGCCGCCGCACAGTAAGCGACTTCTTTGGCGCTCTGGGCCGGGGCGACGTGGGTACCGAGGAGCCGCAGGAGCACCGCTCTCCCGGTGCTCTCGCGGTGGCCCTGCTGCGCCAGGCCAACGCCATGGCCATGGAACGGTCGGCCAGGAACCGGGTGGTGCGCTGGATCGCCAAGGTCGACGCCGCGCTTGGGGTGGCCTCACCGCGTTTTGATCCGGGTCCAGCCACGCGACAGCGCCTGCAGGCGCTGACCGCGCCCGGGTTGGCCTGGCTGGGCCGCGAGTGGGGCCTGTGCCTGGAGCCTGCCCTACCCGGTACGGCCAGGCCAGGAACGCGGTGATCTCACGGTGCAGCCTCCGGTGGCTGCGCCGCCCATATCCACCCGACGAGAACCAGCGCCGCCCTCGGGCTCCTGGGCACGAGCGCGGTGCAACCGTAGCGGGAAGGCACTAACGCCCACCTGCGCCAACAGCGCAGGTGGGCACTCGACATCACCTTCCCACGCCCTGGGATGGGCATGGACTACCTCGGCCAGAAGGCGCGCGCCGGCGAGCCCCAACCCACATTGATCCGGCCCGCCACTGCCGTGCCGGCCAGGGCGTGCCTCCGGCCGCCCACCCGTCGCCGTGTCAGCCGCGGCGGCCCTCTGGGTGCCCCGTCAGATCGCGAACGATGGCGCACGCGTGCTTGAGCCGCTGCTCCATGGCGCCGGTAAGGCGGTTGGTGTCGCGGAACACGAACTCGACAAAGAAGCCCGCGCCCAAGCGCAGCGTCTCCTCCAGGTGGGCCCGGAAATCCGCGGCATCGAAGTCCGGGCCACACAGTTTGAGCGGGACGGGTTTGCGCGACCAGATGACGTCGGCGCGGCAGACGTTGGCCAACTTCTCCAGATTGCACCACGGCGTGACGCTGACCTTGCGCAGGCCGTTGAGCCGCTGCAGGTGCGGCATCAGGGCGTGCACCGGTTCGCAGCAGCCGAACTTCATCAGGCGGAACCGGGCCGCGAAGCGCGCAAAGTGGGGCATCAGAAACTCGTCGAACATGGCCGGCGACAGGCCCACCGCCTCCTGGGCCTCCAGGTAACCGTAGCGGTCCACCGTGCGGATGGTATCACCGGGCGCCAGGGGCCGACCAGGGATCTCGTCGGTGAACTGCGAACTGCCCGAGCAGTAACCCTGATTACCGTCGTTGTTCATCACCAGCAGTCCCTGGTCTTCCTCCCACTGGCCCAAGTCCAGGTTATCGGCGGCCAGTTGCGCCAGCAGGCGGTGCACCGCCTCGGGGCGCGTCGCCATTTCGAGGTAGAGCTCCTGCATGCCCATCAGGTGGACGGCCTTGTTGGCGATGCCGTCGGAGTAGAGCGAACTGGGGCGCCCGATGGCTACCGGCAGCAGGCCGCGGAAGGCCTCTTCGGCGACCTCGGCGCGCCGCTCGGTCGCCGGCCGATCCAGCCGGATGGTACGCCTCTTGACTTTGCCCAGGTCGGCCTCAATGTCGCCGACCGGTTTGCTGCTCTCGTAGCCGAAGTTGCCGCCATAGCCATCGTCGGCGTGGGTAAAGTGGAGTTCGTCGCAGAACGTCGTCACCGGCGTGACCCAGTCTACCAGGAAGCGGTCCGGGATGATGCGATCGTCGTCGATACGCTCGTACGCCGTGACGGCGTGCAGCAGGCGGGCCTCCAACTCGCGGCCCGGGTCCTCG
>CAITNQ010000359.1 GCA_903893785.1 uncultured Gemmatimonadota bacterium | reverse complement strand
CTCGTGCGCCTGCCGGAGCGCCGGCGAGCGCGCCAGGGCGGCCCCGACCAGGCCTTCAGCCTCGGCCAGGATCACCGCCGCCACGGCCTGGGAGCCAGCAACCTGCAGGGCCTGCTCAAGCAGTTCGTCCAAGGGCGCGATCGACGCCGGCAGAGCTGGGCGGAAGCGCAGCAGGTGCGAGAAGGTCCCCTCGCCCACCAGGGCCTGGACCGCCTGCAGTCGGGGGACGAATTGGGCCGCCTGCTCGACGAAGTCGGGGGTCTCGGCGCCATCGCCGGGTAGCCAGACGACGCAGCCGGCGGCGGCGACAAAGTCGCCCAGGCGCCCCGCCGCCTCGGCGGCATTGGCCGCCGGAGCGCCCACTCCCAGGCCGAAGCGCGGCTCTGGCAGCGCCACCTCCCGGTACGCGGCCGGGCCCATTCCCTGCCACGGAGTCCAGCCGGCGTGGATCTGGAGGGTGACCCGGCCTGTGGCATCCAGTTCGTGGGTTTCGATGTCCATGCCGGCAATGGCTTGAGCACCGGCCTCGGGGGACCCGGGGGCCGCGACCCCGACGGCGACCGCGCTCGTGACCGAGGTGGGCTCAGCGAACTCGTCGTCGGCAGCCAGCAGTGATTCCAGGCCCGACATCCGCAGGGTGTCGCGGACGAAGGCCGAGGGGTTGACGATGGCCAGCGAACCGTTGACGGCGTCCAGCTCGCGGCGGATGCGCAGCAGCACGCGCAGTCCGGCCGAACTGAGGTACTCCAGCTCAGCCGCGTCCAGGCGCAGCCGGTGACGCCCATCGCGCACCAGTTCGCCCGCCGCCGCCTGCAGGGGGCCTGCCCACGCCGCGTCCAGGCGTCCGGCCAAGTGCAGCACGGCGCCGGAGGGAAGTATGCGGGTAACGATCTTCATCGTGCAGCAGCCTCCGCGGGGGGCGCGCTGGGCGCCATATCGGGCGGCAGCACCAGGCCATAGCGTGCCATCCGCTCAGGGTCGACGGCCAGGATCTCGGTCTGGGTGTTGGCAAAGGGGATGGTGGCCGGTGAGGCGCCACCCAGGACGCGCACGGCGACCGCCGCTGCCTCCACGCCGGTGTGGAAGTAATCCCGCGCCAGGGCCAGCGTGGCGCCCTCGCGCAGGGCGCTGCTGTCGAAGCAGAAGAAGGGCATGCCGGCTTCACTGGCGCGGCGGGCGATCTGCGAGAAACCCGGCCGCGACAGGTTGTCGGAGAGCTGGGCGACCAGTTGGATATCGGCCTGCACCAGCGCCGCCGCGGCTTCGGATATCTCGGCGCTGGTGCTCAGTGGTACTGCGACCAGCTTCAAACCCTCGCGCTGCAGCGCTTCGGCCCACCAGGTGCGGTACACCTCGCTGTTGATCTCGGCCGGGCAGTACAGGGTTCCCACGGCGCGCACACCGGGCATCATCCGCCGAATGAGCCGGGCCATCTTCTCGAACGGCGAGCGCGTGGTGATCCCGGTCACGTGTGGTAGGTGAACGGTTTCCGACTGCCCGGCGCCGGCGACCACCGCATCGCCCACGGTGGAGAAGACAATCCGCTGCGAACCCAGCTGCCGCAGCGCCGCCTGCAGCGTCGGCGTGGAGACCGTCATCACCAGGTCCGGGCTCTGGGCGCGCACGGCGGTCATGATGCTGGTCAGCGTGGTCATGTCGCCCTGGGCATTGAGCACCCGCAGGCTCAGGTTGCGGTCCTGCTCCAGGCCCTGCTGGGCCAGACCGGCCAGGATGCCGCGCACACTCTCAGCGGCGAACTGCGCCTCGTTGTATTGGATTACCCGGACCTGCCACGGACGCGCCGGGGCCGCGGCCCCCAAGGGCGGACCGGCCGTCGCCGGCGCGCCGCCCGACCTGTCCGGCGGCGTCGCCGCGGCGTCGGGTTCGAGCACGGCCTGCACCCGGGTCTTCTCGATCGGCAGCGCGGCCGGTGGCACGCCGACCAGCACGCGGGCCGCCAGCCGGGCCGCTTGCGCGCCCCAGGCGGCGAAGTCGTCGCCGACCGCCCCGGAGGCCCCCTGCCGCACCAGGTCCGTGTCTGTGGCATAAATGGGGATACCGGCCTTGGCGGCCGGCCCCTGCAGCGCCGGGAAGCCGGTGCAGACCAGATTGTCAGCCGACAGCACCAGGGCGCCGGCACGCCGTTGGATCAGGACCTGCACCGCCGCCGGCAACTCGGACACGGTGGCGGCAGTGGCTTCGTAGAGCGTCACGCCGCGCTGGCGGCAGGCTTGGCGCAGCTTCTCCACCGACAGCACGGCGTTGGGTTGCGCCGGATCGTACACCGTGCCCACCGCGCTCAGCCCGGGGTCATGGCGCCGGGCCATGTCCAACAGGCGGTCCACCGGCGGGTCATCGTGGACGCCGGTCACCCACGCCGGTCGGCTGGCGGCGGTGAATAGGCCCAGGGCCGCCGGATCACTGGCCACGGCAAAGACCACCGGGACGTTCCGGCCCGCATGGATGGCGGCGATCAACGCCGGCGTGGTCAGCGTGACGATCAGGTCCGGATCATCGGTCAGCGCTGCCTGCACCATGGCCGGCAGCTGGGCGATCTCTCCCTGGGCATCGTACCGCCGCAGGGTGTAGTCCACCCCCTCGCGGAACCCGGCGGCGTGCAGACCGCGGACCAGGCCGTTCTCGGCGGCGTCCAGCACCGGGTTGCGGACCAGGTTAACCAGCCCGATGCGCAGCGGCCGCCCGCGCGCTGCCGACGGGTGGTGGAACACATCGCAGGCGGCCAGGATCTCCACCGGGACTCTCAGACGCAACGCCGCGGCGGCCGCCAGGTCCACCGTGGTCTCCACCTCCTGGCTCGGTTCGAAGGCCATGCCGGCGGGCGCTTCGCCGCCCAGCACGCGGGCCAGCAGGCGGCCGGTGCGCCGGCCTTCCAGCAGCGGGCTAGCGCCGCAGCTGAACAGCGCACCCGTGCCCATCAGGCTGTTGTCCGACGCCAGCAGGGGCACGCGCGCCTTGCGGCACGCCAGGACTACGCCCGCAAAGCCATCGGCTACCGTGTTGTCGCCCATGCCCAGCACCGCGTCCACGGGCGCGGCCAACAGCGACTGCATAGCGGCTGGGATTTCGCTGGTAGTCGTGATGGCTCGCTCGACCAGGCGCCAGCCGTGGGTGGCCACCAACGGGCGGAGCAACTCCAGCATGCGTCTTGAGTTGGCCTCCGACGGATTGTAGAGCACCCCCAGCGACCGGACCCCCGGGCACAGCACTCGGCAGCGGCTGAACAGCAGCGGCTCCGGGTCGGTCCACACCGCGCCGGTGACATCCGGCAGGTGATCGACAAAGGTTCGGCCTGCCCCGGCTTCGAGCGGCGCCGAGACCACGCCGAAGACCACCGGCGCGCGCCGCGACGCGGCGACGATGGCCTGCAGACACGGCGTCGACATCGGCACTATGGCGTCCACGTCACTGCCGGCCAACCGCCGTGCCACCTGCGGCAGCAGGCCCATGTCGCCATTGGCGTGCAGCGACTGCAGTTCGAGATTGCGGCCCTCCACCCAGCCCGCCTCGGCGAGGGCGGCGCGCAGGCCGACGAGAGCGGTGTCGAACACCGCAGAGGCGCCGAAGGCCAGGACCCCGACCCGGCACACCCGCCCGCCCGGCGCGGGCGATCGTGGCGCGTCGGTGGCGGGCGTCGGCGCCGGACCCGCGGCGTCTGCATTGGCGCTGCCGGCTGGGGTGACGGGTGCCGCGCCGACCTGGACCCGGGCCGCGGCCCGCAGGCCATCCGGCACGCTCCACGCCGGGCTCCAGGCCGCTGCCAGCGTGTCGCTGATGGCCAGCACCTCGGGCACCAGGTTCTCGACGCCGAAATCGCGCGGATCGGCGCCCTTGAGGATGCGCCCGCCCATCTCGCCCACCGCGATGCCCACCTGGCGGTACGAAGCCCCCACCCCGAACAGCGCCCCGTGAGCCGTGTCGCTGGGGTCGTTGGTGAACACCGGCAGGCCGGCAGCCCGGGTCGCGCTGACAATGCCCGCCAGCGCCGCAATGGCTACCGTGTCACCGCCGATCCAGATTGCCTGCACGTCCCGCGCCAGTACCGAGCGCACGGCCTCCGGCACCTCGGAACTGTTGCCGGCCTGGGCCTCCACCAGCTCAATGCCCAGTTCCCGGCAGATCGCCCGGGCCTTGGCCAGGCAGGCTTCGGAGTTGCTCTCGCCCGGATTCCACACCACGCCCACGCGGCGCAGGCGGGGGTTCATCTGCCGCGCCAGGCGGAAGGCCCGTTCGACCGGCTGGAAGGTGCCCACACCGACCAGGTAGGCCGGATGCTGGTCCGGCCGCGCCCCGCTGATGCCCACCCCGGCACCGTATGGATCCGTGACGCCGCCGAAGACGTGCAGCACGCGCTGCGTCCGGTTGGCCTGCGCCACTGCCTGCAGGGCCAGCGTGCTCGCCGTTAGGACCATGGTGTAGCGCCCGCCGGTCAAGTCGCGGGCCAGGGCATTGCCGGTGGCATTGTCCCCACCGGCGTTGAACTGCTGGATCGCCGCCGTGCGCCCAGCCTCGAACCCCTGCTGGCGCAGGCCCTCCAGAATGCCGGCGACGGTGTTGTCCAGCAGGGGCGTCGACGCCCACTGCAGCACCGCTAGTTGCGGCATGGGGGGTTTGGCCGCCTGCTGTCGCCGGTCCAGGTCCGAGGCCAGCAGTAGCGCGGCGGCCAGCGCGATCAGCGCCAAGCCGAGCCAGATGGTGCGGATCACCCGGAACATCGCCCACCTCCCGTCGGTCGGCGCCCCCTCAGGCGTCGGTTGCGGCCAGTTTCTTGGTCAGCGTCACCACATTGCGGCCGTGCTCACGGCGGTAGGCGAAGGCGTCGACAGTCTGGCGGATGAAGTGGATGCCCAGGCCGCCGATGGCGCGGTGCTCGATCGGCAGCGAGGTGTCGGCGGCGGCTTGGGCGGTCGGGTCGAACGGTCGACCGTCGTCTTCGATTTCCAGGCGCAACTCGTCCGGGTACCGCCACAGACGCACCGAAATGGTGTGCGACGCCGCGTCGGTGTACGCATACGACACCACGTTTACCACCCATTCCTCGAGGACGAGGTTGAGTTTCATCCACAACTCCTGGGGGACCGCCAGGGCGGCCCCGCGCTCCTCCACCCAGGCGGCCAGGCGCGGCAACTCGTCCAGTTGATTGCGCAGTTCCAGGGTAGCATTGGGCGGCGGTGCCAGCCCCGCCTGGGGCGCGCTGTCGATCGCGGCCGCGGTCTCGTCGGCGGCGGCCGGCGTGGCCAGGTGGCGCACGGCCAAGGCGGTGATGTCATCTGACTGCGGCGCCCCAGCCGCATGGGCGTGGACTACCCGGCCCAGCCCTTCCACGAAGGCCCTGGTGCCGCAGCGGCTCTCGCGGCGGACGTACTCTAGCAGGCCGTCGTCGCCGAGCATGGCATACGCCGGGTTCATGGCTTCGGTCACCCCATCGGTGTACAGCACCAGCAGATCGCCGGTGGCCAACCGCCGGCTGCGGTTGTGGTACACCGCGTTGGGTGCCACCCCCAGCGCCGGACCGGGCTTCTCGTCGAGGCTCGCCAGGTCACCGGCGACCGGCGCCAGCACCGGCGGGTTGTGGCCGGCGTTGGCGTAGATCAAGTCGCCGGTGCGCAGGTTGAGGATGGCGCAGAACAGGGTGATGAACATGCAAGCGTCGTTGTCTTCGGCGAGCTCCGCGTTGACATGGGCCAGCGCCCGGGCCGGGTCGCGCAGGGCCTGCACACTCGACTTCAGCAGCGTCTTGCCCACGGCCATCAGCAGCGAGGCGGGCACGCCCTTGCCGGAGACATCGCCAATGGCCAGGTACAGATGGTCGTCGTCCAGCAGGGCGAAGTCGTACAGATCGCCGCCCACCTCCAGCGCCGGGATCAGCATGGCGTAGAGGTCCACATCCGGACGCGTCGGGAACGGCGGGAACAGCTTGGGCACGATGCTCAGTTGAATGTCGCGGGCCACGGCCAGTTCGCCGGCGATGCGCTCCTTGGCCGCGGTGGTGGCGGTCAGGTCGGCGATGTAGCGCTGGAGGTCCTGCCGCATGCGGTCGAAGGCGTCGGTCAGGCGCGCGATCTCGTCACCGGCCCGGGTGGAAGGCAGGGGGGCGGCAAAGTCGCCGGTGGCCACCTGCTGGGCGGCACCGGCCAGCCGCTGCAGTGGCCGGGTCACCGAACGGGCAATGAACAGGGCCGGGATCAGCAGCAGGGCCAGACCGGCCGTGGCCATCAGCGCGCTGATCCGATTCAGCCGCGCCAACGGGGCCAGCACCTGCTCTTCAGGCCAGATCACCCCCAGCGCCCAGCCGGCACAGCGCACCGGGGCATAGAACATGTGCGCCACCCGTTGGTCGTCGGCGTACGGGCGACGGTAGCGCATGTGGCCGGTCTGGCCGGCCAGCATCTGCCGCCCCAACTCCGCCAGCGTCCGGCCGTCCTCTGCATTGGGCGCAGACTGCGCCAGGCTGTAGATGGTTTCCTTCATCTCCAGCTGGGGCCGGCTGGGGTGGCCGATGAACGTCCCGCGGCTTGACAGCAGGATGGCGGTGCCGTCCTGGCCCAGCGCCAAACCCGCCAGCAGGGCGCGAATGTCGGCCAGGGACAGGTCGCAGGTGACCACCGCGACCACCGCGCCATGGCGCTGCACGGGCGCCGAATAGGTCACCATGGTCGTCTGCGCCTGCTCGTCGTAGTACGGTTCAATCCACACCGGCGCCGCCTGCTCTACCGGCAGGCGGAACCAGTCGCTCTGGTAGTCTTGTGCCGGCGCGGGCCGGTCCAGGACCGGCAGACCCGTGCCGTCGTGCCAGCCGTAGAGGATCTGGAAGTCACTGGCGGCGGCCACGGGCCCGGTCAAGGCCACGGCCATGCCGAATAGCCCCGGGTTGGCCGCTAGCGTGCGACGGATCACCGCGGTGCTGGTGGCGCGGGTCAGCGGCTGATCCGCCAGCAGCAGCGCCGTCTGGCGCACCGTGGCTTCAGCGCGGCCCAGGGTCAACTCGATCTGCGTTGCCACCGACTGGGCCAACGCCAGGCCGGCGGCGTGGTCGCTGGCTAGCAGCTGCCGGCGCTGCGCGACATAGGTCAAGGCGAGCACCGCCAGTACCACCAGGCCGGCACCCAGCACGATCAGCGCCGTCATTCGACGCGCCAGCGAGCGGTTGATGAACGGCATCGCGTTTCTCCTGTGCCGGTTGCGGGTCGCCGAGCCGGGGCGGTTCAGGTCGGCACCGTGCCCGGTGCGCCGGCTATCGGCGTCGCCGGCGCCGATTCGGCCTGGGCCAGGTCGGCTGAGGTCGGGCGAACGAAGTCGGTCGTCAGATAGGCCAGCGAGGCTGGCAGCTCCATGCGCAGGTGGCGCAGCACCTGCAGGCGCACCCGGGCACGCGGCGCGCGGCATTCCAACAGGTGGCCGCCGAAGGTCAGATCGTCGGACAGGAAGTGCAGGTGAAAACCCGGCACATTCAGCGCCGCCATGAAAGCCGGCGTGTAGAAACCGACCAGCGTCCCGGGAACCTGGCAGCGCTCGAATGTCGGCTGATCGCGGGTCACCTCCACCAGCGGCCGGTACCTGTCCTGGCGCGGCACCGAGCGCGTGCGAACCCGCGTGAAGGAGGCCTCCACCTGCAGCGCGTACATCATGTTGGGTGACGGCAGCAACTGGCCCAACTGCCGCAGCAGATCCCGCTGATCGGCGCAACCGGTGGCCAACTCGTCCTGGCTCAGCTCGCGGAACCAGGTCGCGACGACAAACGGCGAGCGCACGGTGTCGGCCACGGCCTGGACAGTGCCGTCACCGGCCACCCGGTACGCGTGCCCGTCGCGCATCACCAGTTCGCCGTCCAGCTGGTCGAACGTCCCCAGGGCCAGGTCGCCGTAGCGCCGGATCTGCGCCAGGGTGGTGTCCGCCTGGTAGATACCCTCAACCAGGGCGGTGACCGGGGTGGAGATGTAGAGCACCCCCTCCTCGCTGTCCATGCGCCTCAACTGGCGGCCATCGACAGGGCTTCGGCCTGGGTGTCGACGACGGCGAACACCGACAGTAGGCCGCTGATCGCCAGTACCTCGCGCACCCCCGATTGGAGTTCGCAGAGCACCAGCTTGCCGCTTTGGCGGGCCACCCTCTTGGCGGTCGCCAGCAGGACGCGCAGGCCGGCGCTGCTGATGTAGTCGAGGCTGGCCAGGTTCAGGACCAGGCGGGTGGCGCCGCCCTCGACGGCGCCCGCCAGCGTGGCCTCGGCGCTGGCCGCACTGCTGGCGTCCAGGCGCCCGGTGACGGTGAACAGTGTGCATCCCCCTGCCTCGTTCGACTGGATGTCCATGCTACGTCCCCTTTCGTCGGCTTCGGCGCCTTGTCCGGCGCGGGTGTTGTCAGCGGCTGTCGGGCCACGCGTTGCCGTTAACCAGGGCGCCCGCTGCCATGCAGCAGGGTGCGGATCTGGTCCCCGTCGGTCAGGCTCAGCACGGTCCGGGCCAGTTCCCGGGCCTGACGGCTGTCCGTGGCCCCCAGGGCGCGGCGCACGGCGCCCAGGCGCGGCGCGGTGGCCGAAAGGAAGGTGAACCCCAGACCTACCAGGACCGGGACAAAGGCCGGGTCGCTGGCCAAATCGCCGGCCACCCCGATCGGTTTTCCGGCCCGGCGGGCGGCCCGAGCGGTCATGGCCATCAACCGCACCACGCCCGGGTGATAAGGGTCGTACCAACGGGCCACCCGGGGGTTCATGCGGTCCGCGGCCAGGGTGAACTGGGTCAGGTCATTGGTGCCGATGACAGCGAAGTCGAGATCCCGCAGGTACTCGTCGGCCAGCAGCGCGGCCGCCGGCACCTCAACCATGATGCCCACCCGGTAGTTCCCGGGCCGCCCGCCATCGCGGACGACCTCCGTATTGGCCCTGGCGACCAATTCGCGGCAGCGCTGCAGCTCCCACCGGGCCGACACCAGGGGGAACATGATCCACAGCTCACCTTCGGCCGAGGCCCGGATCATGGCGCGCAGTTGGGTGAGGAAGAGCGGCTCCAGGTCCAGGCACATGCGCAGCCCCTGCCACCCCAGGTTGGGGTTGTCCTCGCGCTCGCCGGCCAGGTACGGGATCGCCTTGTCACCACCGGCTTCCAGCGTGCGCATCACTACCGGCCCGGGCACGCGGCGCAGGACTTCCCCGTACAGCGCTGCCTGCCGTTCTTCGGACGGGGCTTCGTCGCCCGTGAACACGAACTCGGTGCGGAACATGCCCACGCCCGTACCGCCGGCATCGAGCACCGGCTGCACATCCGCCAATCCGGCGATGTTGCCCCACAGGTCTGTGCGTCGCCCGTCGCGCGTGGTCGCCGGCAGGCCGCCCAGGGCGGCCAGGTCGGCCCGCTCGCGGTCCATCTCGGCCAGCCGCGTGCCGGCTGCCACCCAGGTGTCGGGGTCGGGTTCCAGGTAGACCAGGCCATTGAGGCCGTCGCAGATGCAGCGCTCGCCGGACCGGATGGCGCGCAGCGCTCCGGCAATGCCGCCAACCACCGGGATACCCATCTGTTTGGCGATAATGGCAAAGTGGCTGGTGGCGCCGCCGCGCTCGGCGACGATGCCGGCGACATGGGCCGGCGACAGGCGCGTCGCCTCGAAGGGCGACATCTCGTCGGTCACCAGTACCCGCCGCGTGCCCGGGCCGAACACCGGCGTCGCCAGGCCGTGCAGCCAGCGGAACAGGCGCCGCCCCACCGCCTCGGCCCACTCGGCCCGTTGCCGCAGGACCGGATCGGCCAGGTCGGCGTAAATCGCGATCAGGTCATGGGTCGTCTGGACCACGGCGTCGGCCGCGGTCATGCCCGCTTCGATGCGGTCGATGATGCTGCCGCGGAACAGCGGATCGGCGAGCATAGCCGTCATGCCGCCGCTGGCGTCGGGGCTCTCGCCGGCGGCTACCTCGGGGGCGATGGCAGCCTCGGCCTCAACCAGGCGGGCTTTCTCGCTTCGGCTGTCCGCCAGGCGGGGCGCGGCCCCGCTTAGCTGGAAGGATAGCCCGGGGAACAGGAAGGTGTCGCCAACACCCAGGCCGGCGGCGACGGGCAGGCCCTGCAGCGTGGCCGGCCGCGCCGCCGGGGCACCGCATGAAGGAATGGATACATTTTGCTTCTGATGCAAACAGACTTCGGCGGCCATTTCCCCACCCAACCCCCTCCCCATCCCACCCCCACCCAATACCTCCGCCCCCCCGGGGCGCGAACCAATATAACGCTCAGTCGCCCGTCGCCGCGAGATCTGTGCGGCGCTACCCGATGGCCGGCGCCACCGACCCGCCCCTGGCCGACCGACAAGAGCCCTGGTCGAGGGGCGCGGCAGACGGCGGGCCGCGGGCGGGGCGCCCGCCTGCCCGGCGTCGGCCGAGGGGCGCGGCGATCACCGCCAAGTCAGCCACTCCGGGGCGTTGGCGCCGGCTGATGGCTGCTTTCCCAGCCTCACGGACCGGGCGGGATCGGGTCCGGGCGGCCGCGTCAGGGCTTCGGTTGGGTGCGGGCCTCGCCGCGGTGACCGGTGGCAGGCGGTGGCGAAGCGGCGTATGGCGCGGCCATGCGCACCCCGGTGCGAGCGGCCAAGACCGGGCCCGCCGCGGGTCGGGCCGGTCGTGCGGGGACGGTGTCGGACCGCTGCCCCGGCCCGGCGCTTACGGCCGCGCGGCGCCCCAGGCGCGGGCCGCCCAGGGGACCATGGCTTCGTAACGGTCCTCCCAGGTCGTGTACATGGCCCCCATGATGCCGGGCACATGGGCGGTGTTGGCCAACCAGGCGGCGATGGCACTGCCGTCTTCGTCGCTGTCGTAATACCCGGACAGGATCTGGCGCAGACCGCGGTCGGCGAAGAAGCCGCAGTTGCGTCCGGCCAGGCCGCCGTGCCAGTTGACGATGCCAATGCCCGGGTCCAGGCCCTCCCAGGAACCGCGCAGCGAGCCGTTGACCAGGTAGTAGTCGTCGCGGGCGTTGTGCTGCGGATCGAACATATCGCTCCACACCCAGATCCCGGCCTCAGGCCGGACCTGCCGGATAATCTGGGCGGCCTGCTGCACATTCCAGGCCAGCAACTGCCCGGGCGTCAGGCCGCGTTGCCGGCAGGCGGCGCACTGGTTGACCACGCGCAACTCGTCGTGCGACATCAGGAATCCGTCCGGGCGCAGCAGCGAGTCAGCCTGCACCACCTCGCGGCGCCAATCGGCCAGCACCTGCGGCTCGCTCAGGCAGTAGGTAACCCGGTCTTCGTAGACCACCAGCGGATGATAGTAGCTGACCCGCAGGCGCTGGCCGGCACGCAGTCGCGACGCGGGCATCAGGTGGATGTCCGGCGCCTCGTGCCAAGGTCGCCAGGGGTGCAGCAGCGGGTCCCGGATGGGGGCGTAGTCAACCCCCTCCTGGTACACCTGGCCCGCCGCGTCGCGGACCGTCACCGGACAACCCGGCCGCCGCAGCACGTTGACCAGGCCGATTTCCTCGATGGTCAGGTCATCCCACCAGAAGGTCCCCCGGTCGCCGCCCCAGGAACCCAGGTAGAGCATGGCGCGCTCGTTCTCCATGCTGTTGAACACCAGGTCGCAGCGCCGCCAGTCCTGCGTGGTGTCGGTGTGGAATGTCTGGTAGCCGATGGCGCGCTGCGAGTCCGCGGTGAGGACTTTGACCTCGGGGTCGGCCGGGTGCAGGTCCTGGCTGCGCAGCCACACGGAAATGTGGTACTGCCGATGGGGTGTCAGGTGCAGGGGCTGTGCCACGCGGCAGTGGCGGTACGCATTCTTGCCGACCTGCTGCATGCGCAGCGAAGCCCGGCCGCCGTGGACCACCTGGTGGTCAACAAAGGTGGTCAGGCCGGCGTCGTCCTGCAGCGTCCACCCTGCCAGGCGTTCGCCCGAGGCGGTCTCGAACCCACCGTTGCGTACCTGAGGCAGGCCCTCGGGGTCCAGGGTGGCCACGGTGTCGCCGACGACGAACGGCGCGTCGACCACTGGCACGCCTTCCACGTAATTGCGGTCGCTGACCCCGCCCATGACCGCCAGGATCAATTCCATGCCGTGCGTGCGGGCGGCCTGGCGCAGCGCTGTGGCCCGTTCCGGCGCCACGCGGGCCGGCAACACCAGGCCGTTGTACCCCGCCCTTGCCGCGGCCGGCAGCCGGGCGATGACGCGGTCTACCTCGGCCGCCTGGCTGAGGTCGCGCCACACGAACAGCCAGCGACAGGTCAGCGCCGTCGGGCCGCCGATGCCGGCGGTCGGCTCGGGGGCCGCGCTACGCGCGCCGCTGTCCGCCGTCGTGGGGGCCGGTGTCTGGGCCGTCAACGACCCGGCGGCCAGGCAGGCCAGGAACAGCAGCAAAGGACGCCATCGCACGGTCGGTCTCCGTCGGCAAGGTCCGCGGTTGTGGGGGGCGCGCTCGGCCACGGTTGGCTCAGGCCAGCGCGGCCGCGTCAATCGACACCACCTCGATGTCTTCCTTGTTCACCGAGTATATCACCACCAACCGGTCGCCGTCCACCAGGCAGTTGGGGTAGTGATAACCGTCTTCTTTGTGGAAGCCCTCCAGCCGGCGGGTGGTGGGGGCGTCGAGCAGGGTGAACATGCGGTCGAAGATGCGGCCGTCAGGGCTGAGCGCCAGTTGCAGTGCTTGACGGTCCAGGAATTGATCGTAGTTGTTGCCGGCCAGGTAGAAGCGGCCATCGCTCAGTCGTCCGGCATGGGCCCGCGAGTATGTATTGCGGAAGTCCGTGGGTAGCGGCGTGGACCAGGTACGGCCCTGATCGTGGCTTAGGCTCAGGGCCAGGCGGGTCGACAGCGACCCATCGCGCAGCCACATCCACAGGCCGCCATCGTCGCGTTCGTACCAGGTGCCCTGCTCCGGCCGCACGGCGGCGGTGCGGGGTATGCACACGCGGTCCGGAGCCAGCGTCAGCGCCCGGCCGCGGGGCCACACCAGCACTACGTTCTCGTCCCACTGCGCGGTGTTGATGCCAGCGCACAGCTGGTCGCCGGCCCGGGTCGGGCGGGGCCCTTCGAAGACATAGGCGTGCTCGATCAGCCGTTCGTGGACCTGCCAGCGCACCAGGTCATCGGTGACGTACAGGTCGATCCACATGCGGCGGAACTGCATGCTACCGGTAGCCAGGGTCTGGTTGCCCACGTTCTCGCAGACGCCGACAAACAAGAACAGCCGACCGTCGAGGGCACACAGACCTGAGTTGGTGCGCACATTGGCGCCCGCTTCAGGGTCTGTGGCCACGACCACGCGCCAGGGCTCCCAGTGACGCAGATCGCGCGACCAACTGCAATGGATCTGCTGGCCCGGGTGGTCCTCGTGACGCCAGCCATTGGACCAGGAGGCGACGAAGACATCGCCGAAGCGGGTGATCAGCGGGTGGTGGCTGTACCCGAAGCGCTCGTCGCCCCGGTACACGCAGGCCCGCTGCAGCGGCACGGTCGGGAACACCGGTTGGGCGATCTCCGGCTGCGCGTGCCAAGAGCGCACGTCAGGATAGCCGGCGCGCCGCGCCCCCTGCACCAGTTTGAAGCGGTCCAATTGGGCGCGCAGGCCGTCACTGATGACGCCCACACTCGTCTGGGTGCGCAGCTGAGGCGCCAGGTCGCTCACGGTTGCGTCCTCTCCATGGAAGGTCCCGCCGCGACCCTCACGCCGTGGCTCGATGGCGGGCGGCGGCCTGGCGCGCCAGTTCGACCCACTGGACGAAGCGCCCGGGCTGCTCGGCAGTGACATACACGTCGCGCTGGATGATCTCTAGCCGACAGCCGCGGGCACAGTCGACCGTGCGGTCCAGATGGGCCCGGACCGCCTCCAGGTCATAGGCGGGCGCCATGAAGAAGTTCGGGCTCGGTTTGCGCGAGTAAGCCACCCCGCGCCGACGGCAGAAGGCGCCCAGGCGCTCCTCATCGGCCCAGGCGGACACCGACACCCGGGCCAGGTTCGGCAGCGACTCCAGGCTGTCGAGCAGGGGGTCGGCCGGCTCGCAGCAACCGTAATACACCTTGCCGAAACGGGCCGCCAGGGCGGCCAGATAGGGGAACACGAACTGGGCATACTGGTCCGGGCTCAGACCGACCGATTCCTGTGACTCGCTGAGGAACCAGCGATCGCTGGCCCGTGCCGGTCCGCCGTTCAGGGCCGGGCTGTCGGGCCGCGGCAGATCGCGCGTGTACCCCATGGAACCGGCGCCCACATAGTCGGCTTCGTTGTCCAGTGGCCAGACCCCTTCGCGGTCCAGCCAGTCAATCTGGGCCAGGTAGTCGTCGCGCAGGAAGCCCATCAGGCGATGCAGGCCGTCGGGGTTGTCAAACAACAGCGTCATGAACCCGTCCATACCGACGAATTCCAGCGCCACGCTGGTCAGCGGCATGAACAGCTGCCACGGCTGGCAGCGTCGACGGACCGGCAGCACGCCGGCGAACGCCTGCGCCAACCGCTCGCGCTCGCGGTCCTCGGCCGCGCGATCCCAGGTGAAGTGCCGCGGCTGCAGGCGCGCCAGTTCGTCTGCATCCAGGGTCGTCAACGGCGGCTGATAGTTGTGCGCCAAGGGATCGGCGTCGGCCTGTCGGTGGCGGCCGCCCGGGACGCCGTAGTCAGTGGCGTGGATCACCGGTCCGTATTCCACCCAGGGCAGGGCCACGTGGTCGTCGCCGAGGACCTCAATCTCGTAGTGCCGCAGGCGCAGTCGCCGTTCCAGCTGGCGGGCCCAGGCATGCGTGCAGCGCAGTTCCTCCCACGGCGCGCGCACCCGGTCGCGCAGGTAGTCGACCTCAGCCAGGACCATGGGCCGGCGCTCGGGGTGGCCCGCGTCGTGCCGGTACCAGGCTTCGATCTTCTCCTGGTTGGCGGCGCTTTCGGCCAGCTGCGCCTGCCGTTCGCCCAGTTGCCGCAGAACCGCCAGATCCGCTGCCGGTACGGGCAGGTTGGTGGGCATAGTCAGCTCCTTTCGCGAGCCACCCGGACGGTCAGGGCGCAGCCGCTGACGGCGCCCGGGTCAGTGCCTCAGACGTACCCGATCGCCGCCAGGTGCGCGTCGAAATCAGCCGCCAGGGCGGCCGGTGCCGCAGGCACCCGGGCGGCGGCCCAGCGTACCAGGTTGAGCACCAGCCGATCCGCCGCCGGATGGCGGCCCAGGTGTTCCAGCAACTGCCGGGTGTTGATCCAGAACCACCCGGCGCCGCAGCGGTACGCCCCCAGGACGACGCCGCAGTCGTACCGGTCCGCGTAGTTGGCGTGTCCGACGATGAACCCGGCGGCGGCCACCTCGTCGGGTGTTGGCTGGTCGGTGAACAACTGCGGCGACAGCAGGGGCCCGTAGTAGTCCCAGTCCATGATTCCCGGTCCTGGCAAGCCGGCCAGGACCGCATGCGGCGCGGCGACGCACTCCTTGATGTAGTTGTAGTCCGGGGTGCGCGCGCATTGGCCCCGGCGGGCCAGCGGCAGCCAACCCAGCGGGTCCTGGCCGCGGCAGAACGCCCGTGGCGACAGAAAGAGGCCGACGCTTCCCTGGGCCAGTTGGCGGACCAGGGCGCGCCAGGCCGCCGGGGTCGAGGCCACCTCGCCGTCCGCGCCGCGGCCGGGTCCGGGGGCGCCGACGAGGATCACCGCCGGGGCCTCGGTGACGCCGGTGAACGGCCGGCAGAGCCGGCCCTGCTGCTTCAGCCAGGCCGCCGCGGCGGCTTCGACGCCCCACAGGGTGAGCGGGGTGTCGCCGTGCGGCAGGGCGGCCGGGTCAGCCCAGCGCAGCCCCAGCCGACCCCCGGCGGGGCAGCCCCCATGGGCCATTTCCGCCGCGAAGACGTAGTCGCCCGGAGGCGCGGCCACGCCCACCTCCTCGTCCAGGACCGGCAGCGCCAGCGGGCCATCGGCACCCGTTGCTGGCGCCGGTACGACCACGGTGGTGCGGCGTTGCCAGACCACCCCGGCGGCGCCGTGCAGGCGGAACTCGACCGGATAGGTACCGGGTCGCAGCACGTCTTCGTTGGCCAGCACCGCCTCCAGACGGACCGGGCGGCCGGCGTAGCCGTGGCGGGGGTCGGCGAACAGACACCAGCGCAGCGGCGCCCAACCGTCGCTCAGGGCGTCGGCGATGCCCGGTTTCCATTCGCGCCAGAAAGTCCACAGCCCCTCGCCGGTGACGCCGTGGTCGAGCATGCCGGTCATGTTGTGGCCGCAGATGCGGCCATTGCTGCGGATCATGTCCAGTCCGGCCAGGCGCTGCCGCGCGTGGCGGCCCTGGCTGTCGCGCAGCAGATCGCGCAGGAAGGGGTAGGTCGAGTTCAGACCCAACCGTTCCCAGTCGCGGGCCAGCCGCGCTTCGACGGCGGCAAACAGCGCCGCCTCGGGCAGATCCGGTCGCGCCCCGGCCTGCTCATAGCGACGCGTGCCGCCGACCACGTCCAACAGGCTGTTGACGCCGTACTCCGACAGGAACACCGGCGCGCTGTCCTGCGCTAGTTGGCGCACGTAACGCACCCGGTGCACCGGGTGGGGGCTGGCCAGGTAGACGTGGACATCGCCCAGGCCGTCGGCATAGCCGCTGCATTGCGCCATCTCCACCCCGGCCGAGGTGGCTTCGGGCCCTTCGCGGCCCCACTGGTATTCCCAGGCCCGCCGGTCGGGATTGCACAGTGACCCGATGCGGGGTTGGGCGTCGTGGCGGCCGCTGCTAAGCAGTACCAGGCGGGAGGGGTCGAGCCGGCGGATTAGTGGCAGCATGCCAACGGCATGCCGGAACACGGGACCCTCCGGTGTCTCATTGAGCAGGCCCCAGATGGTGACGCTGGGGTGGTTACGGTCCCGCCGAATAACGTCGCCGACGGCCTGATCGAAGCGCTCTCCCAGCTGCGCCGATGGCGCCAGGCCCCAGGCGGCGGCGGACTCCTCGTACACCATCAGGCCGATCTGGTCGCAGTAGTCGAGCTGCTCCGGGGCGGCGGTGGAGGCGATGAAGCGGACCATGTTGAACCCCGAAGCCTTGGCCAGCAACAGGTCGCGCCACCACAGGTCCGGGTCGTGAGGGGCAATGTGACCAATGGGGAAGTGGTTGCCGGTGTGCGTCGAGCGCACCAGCACCCGCCGGCCGTTGAGGCGGAAGAAGCCGCGCTCCACCCGGAAGTCGCGAAAGCCACAGCGCCGGGTATCGGTGTGACGAGGCCGGTGGCCCGCCGGCTGCAGCTCCAGCGCTACCTGGTAGAGATAGGGGTCGTCCAGATCCCAGCGCCGGGGGTGATCCACGTGCAGACGGGCCCGGTGCACGCTGTCGCCGCGGGGTAGCGCCAACGGCACGACCGCGCCGTCGAGGACCTCGCCCCCGGCGGCAGGGCTGACCCGCAGCGCCAGGCGAGCGGTGGTGGTCCGGCGGAGGTCATTGCGCACGGTCACCTCGACCTGCAGATGGCCGCTGTCGGGGCAGCCGCGGACAAAGATGTCGGCCAGTCGCACGGCCGGGACCACGCGCAGCTCCACCGGCAGGACCAGGCCCCAGTAGGCGCGCTGGTTGCTGTTGGGCACCTCGGCCAGCACCAAACCTTCTTCGCGCTCAGCCGTGGGCTCAAACAGGCGCACGGCCAGCAGGTTCTTTGCCGCCGGGATCAGCGCCTGCGAGGCGTCCAGCGCAAAGGGGGTTTCGCCGCCGTCGTGTTGGCCCAGCTCGGTGCCGTTCAGCCACACGCGGGTCCGGTACTTGGCCGCGCCGAACCACAGCAGGCAGCGCTCCTGGGCCTTTGGGCGCCGCGTTGGCACGAACGTGCACCAGTACCAGGCGACCCCGGTGGCGCCGGGGAAAACCAGGTCGACGACGCCCGGCACCGGTGCCGGCACAGCCTCCGGGCGAATCTTCTGCCACCACTGCTCCGGTAACCCGGCCCGGTGCGGGTCCAGGGCCGCGCGCCAGGTGCCGTTCAGCGACTGGACCGGCGCCGCACGTCGGCCTGCTCGCGGCGCGGACCGGGCGGGTTCACACGCCGCTGCCGGCGCGGAGTCGGCGGCCGGCCCGGGGGCCGCCGGATGGCCGTGGTCCCGCCGGCCGGGGCGGTCGTGGCTTGACGGCAAAGGCGCCATGCGCGTATTCCCCCTGGGTTCGGCCGGCTGACACCGGCGGCCGCGGCCGCTGTCCTCTGGGGGCGCGGCCGCGCCGTCGGCGCGGGCCCCACATGGGAGGTGGCGTCGATGAAACTGGGTCTAGGCCTCTACGGTGGCATGCTCAACGAGAGCAACTTCCGGTTCGCCCGCCAGGCGGGGGCGACGCACATTGTGGCCCATATCGTGGGCAACTTCAACAAGAACCGCCAGACGACCACGGCCGGCAACCAGATCCACGGATTCGGCCTTTCGGACCCCGAGGACCACGTCTGGTCGTATGAGGGTCTGCGCGACCTGCGCGCCGCGATCAATGCCGAGGGGCTGGAGCTGGAAGCCATCGAGAACTTCGAGCCGGCGCATTGGTACGACGTCCTCCTCGATGGCCCGCAGCGGCAACCGCAGCTGGAGCACCTGAAGACTATTATCCGCCACCTCGGCCGCGCGGGGATACCGGTGATGGGGTACAATTTCAGCCTGGCCGGCGTCTGGGGCCGGACCCAGGGCATGGCCGCCCGCGGGGGCGCCCCCAGTGTCGGGTTCCACCAGACCCCCGATACGCCGATCCCGCGCGGCATGGTGTGGAACATGGTCTACGATCCGGACCTGTTCGATCCCCAGGGCAGCCGCGGTTGGGTGCCATCGGTGACGCCCCCACAGCTGTGGTCGCGCTACCTCGGTTTCCTCCAGGCGCTGCTGCCGGTGGCCGAGGAGGCCGGGGTGCGCTTGGCCCTGCATCCGGACGATCCTCCGTTACCGGTGCTGCGAGGTCAGGCGCGCCTGGTGTACCAACCCGAGATGTACCAGCCCATTTTCGACGCCTGTCCTAGCCCGGCCAATGCTGCCGAACTGTGTCTGGGCACCATGGCCGAGATGGCCGGCGGCGGGGATCTGTACGCGTGGGTCGATCGCTACAGCCGCGAGGGCCGCATCGGCTACATCCACTTCCGCAATGTCCGCGGCAAGGTCCCTGACTACGACGAGGTGTTCATCGACGAGGGCGATGCCGACATGGTCCGTCTGCTGCGGATTCTGCACCGCAACAACTACCCGGGCGTGCTCATTCCGGACCACAGCCCGGCCATGAGCTGCGACGCCCCCTGGTACGCGGGCATGGCCTATGCTTTGGGGTACATGCGCGGCGCGCTGCGCCTGATCACCGCCGGCGCCTGAGGCGGGCCGGTGGTGGCCACGGCCACCGGGCCCCGGACCGGCGCCCGCTCACGGTCTGTGGGGTGGGCCCCGGCCTGCCATCTCGGGGCGCAGTTGGCGCGGCCACCCTCGGCCGACCGCGACCTGTCATCGGCGCTGCCCCGCCGGCAGACACCGCTGCTTCCACAGGCGTTCGGGTCCGCGCCGGCGCGCCGGCGCGCCGGCGGCGGCTTCAGGCCTGGGGGCCGAACGTCAACTCCCAGTTGAGCCGTGGGGCCGCCAGGGTCAGCGGGATCACCCAGGCGCCATTGGCTCCTGGCCGGAACGGCACCGGCACGCCGTCGGCCGCGGCGCGCAGCAGGGGGCGGCCCGCGCCGTCGACTACCAGCAGGCCGGCTTCGCCGGCTGGCCGCGTCAACTCGCCCTGCAGCACCCGGGTCGCCTCGTGCCAGCGCACCTGTCGCAGTTCAGTGCCACAACTCTGGTGGAAGGTGGTGCCGGCGACCCAGGGGTGGAGGCGCGGCCGGCGCAGGCACACCAGCTTGGCGCCCGGACCAAAGAAGCTCAGGTCGAGATACGCCGGGTCATCGCCGGATTTGAAGTCCTGGGCATCGCCCGGGTGCACGTAGCCGCCGGCGTTGGTCCGCCGGCCGGGCAGCGGGCCGATGCACAGTCCAGACCAGAATTCGAATCCCAGGCGGGTCTCGCCCGCCGGCAGACCGAGCTGGGTCAGCGGCACAACAAAGCGGCTCATCACCGGCGTGTCGGCATCGCCCGGGGCGCCAAAGGCGAACAGCCCCACCAGGTCCCACTCGTCCCAGTCGGCGGTCAGATGCAGGTGCCAGACCGATCCGGGCGGGTGTTGGTTGGCCTGAGCCGCGACCACATCCTCGCCGCTCTTCTGGGTCGCATAGGCAAAGGCGCCGCCGTCCGTTACCGGCTCGAACAGATCCACGGGTCGGGCCGCGACGCCCAGCGGGGGCAGGGTGGCGGTGAGCACCGCCCAGCGGTCTTCGGGCAAGGTGGTCAGGGTGTCGGAAATGTCGATCTGGCCACCGGCGAGGAAAGCCAGGGTGGCGCGCAGGCGCGCCTCCTCCAGAGTCCCGGGCAGGCCCACGCACAGGCAGGAGGGCTGCAGCACGCCGAAGCGGCCGTTCTTGAACAGGTGACAGGCGAGCGTCTGGTAGTTGTCGCGCATGAACTGGCGGGTGAGGAAACCGGTGTTGCCCGTGTCGTTGCAGGTGTAGAACAACGGCCAGTGGCCCGTGCCGGGGAGTTCGGGGCCGCCGCAGTTGAGCATCAGGCCATCGCCAAGGGCTTCCTGCATGGTCGCTGCGGCCAGGCGGGCTGCCTCGGTACCGCCGCCCGTTACCAGGCTGGCATCGTGGCGCTGCTTGGCCAGCCCGTGGCTGGCGCAGCCGATGAAGTCCGCCTTCAGGTAGCGCACGCCACGGGCGCGCAGTGAGGCGACCTGCTGGCGCAGGTATTCGCGGGCCCCCGGATGGCTGAGGTCCAGGATGTACACGTCGCCGTGGGGCTCCCAGTACCATTCGCCGGTGGACACCGGCCGGCCCTCGTCGTCGCGGATCAGCCATTCGGGGTGCGCGGCGCACAGCGGGTCCCGGGCCGAGATGCTGAACGGGGCCTTCCACACCCCCAGCTCCAGCCCCAGTTCGGCTAGGCAATCGGCCAGCCAGCGCAGGCCGCGCGGGAAGCGCTCGTTCTCGGTATATGTGCTCGGCAGATTGCCCCATTCCCAACCCAGGTCAACCTCGACAATCCGGAAGCCCAACGGGCCCAGGCGGGCGGCGGCCAGGCGTCCCTCGGCCAAAGCCCGTTCGTCGCTGACCCCCAGGCGATACGGGTACCAGCTGCACCAAGATACCGGCGGCGTCGGCAGAATGACGGGGTTATGGCGTGCCTTGACGGTCTCGGCGTACGCGTCCAGCAGGCCCAGCGGGTCAGGGCCCGCCAGCAGGACGAACTCTTCCAGCGCCAGTTCCTGACCGGGCTGCACCGTCAGGCGGCCGCCATCGAAGCCCAGACACCAGCGCGTCAACTGCCCCTGGTCGTCGGTCGTCAGCTCTACCCGTCCCAGCCACCGCTCGGAGGTGGTGAAGCCCGCCAGCAGCCCATAGCGGGCCTGCCGGTCCCAGGCCACCCACACCAGCGTTGAACTCCGCGTGCTGCCGGGCGCGGTCGCCAAGGGGGCCACCCGCCCGTGGTAGTTGCCCTGCTCTAGGATCATCACCCGGGCCGGATCGGATCCCAGCGAAGCGGCGGTCGCCGACGGCGTGGCCAACAGCTCCAGGTGCTCCAGGCCGGTGGCGGCGCGGCCCAGCCACTGCAGTCGCGGTTGGATGGTCATGCCGCCGGCCGGATGGGGCGTTACCGCCAGGCTGAGGGTGGCCTCGCCACCGAAGTCGTAGGCCACGGTCCAGCCCTGGCCGGCCAGGTCCCGGCACTGGCACCCGGTGGGCGTCAGCTTCTGGACGCCGAACTGCACGGCCGGTAGTAACTCCAGCGCCAAGGCCGGCCAGGCCGGATGGCCCAGCGCCAGGGCGCCCGGGTCCCTGCCCACGGGGCGTAAGCAGAGGTTCGCGTCTAGCATGGCTCCACCTCGCAACGAGTCAGGAAAAGGGATCCGCGGGCGGCCGGCGGACGACGGTTGACCGGGGCCTGGCGGGCGGTGCGTCAAGGGTCCAGCACCAGCCCCTGCGGGGTGACCCGCAGTCGGGCGATGCGACTGTCGGCCTGGCCCCGGTCCATGATGTGGCCCATGTACGTGACCAGGACCACATCCGGTTCCACCTCCACCGCCTGCTGATTGGCCCAGATGGCATAGTCGACGATCACCGGTCGGCTCCAGGTGCGGCCGAAATCGCGGCTGAGGTAGGCGGCGAAGTGCGGGTACCGCGTCGTCGCCACCAGGGCGCCGCTGGCGGTCCGCGTCAGCGACGGGCAGAAGCCGGGGAAATGACCGATGGCGCCCGGTTCCCACGTCCGGCCGCCGTCCGGGCTGCGCAGTTGCCACATGAAGGGGTCGCGATCCGGCCGGCCCAGGCCCACCAACTGGCCCGGCGCGCCCTCGGCCATGGCCACCTCGTAGTACCGGGCGCCGTAGCGCGGCAGGGCCGGCGGCGCCGGTGCCTCCCGCGTGTCCGCGTCGCACAGGACGGGTGCCGACCAGGAGTGACCGTCGTCCTCGCTGCGCAGGGCCAGGGCCGCCCAATACGGGCACTGCGTCGGCGACTTGGGTTCCGCCACCGGCGTGACCATGACCGGGGCCACCAAGGCGCCGTCGTGCAGGCGCACCACCCGCCAGGGCCCGCCGGCGCGCCAGGCGGCGGGCCAGCCGCCGGCAACCTTCAGCGGTGTGGGACCGCGCCACCGGGCGCCCTCGTCGCTGGATTCGTACGCCACCAGCGGCATCGGTTCGCGCTCGGGCTCAGCGTGCAAACAGACCCAGGTGCCGTCGCGACGCACAAAAGGGCCACCGAAGCCCTCTTCCAGGCTGGCGGGCGTCGGCGCGCCCCAGGTGCGTCCGCCGTCGCGCGAACGCACGAAAACGGCGCGGGTCCGCTGCACGGCATTGGGGTTGCCGAAGGTAAGGTAGAGCGTCACCTCGCCGGTCTGGCTGCGGATCAGGTTGGCGTAGCTCTGGTACGCCTCGGGGTCCACCTCCGGGCACGGGGTGATCCAGTGGGGCGCGGCGGGTTGGAGGCCCGGCCACGCCGCCGCGGTCCGCAGCGCCCCGGTTACCTCCAGGTCGGCAAAACGGGGGGCCTCGATATACGGCGTCTGCAGGGCGCCCAGCCCGAAGCGGCCGCTGGCGTAGGTGTCGTCCTCCACGTCGGCCACCGGAATGTCGTTGATCCAGGCGCGGAGCCGCCGACCCTCGGCCTGCACGCGGACGTCGTACCACAGCACCGTATTGGCGCTCAGTCCGGGCACCAGGTTGAAGCTCAGGTAGCGCTGCAGCGGCGTACCATCGGCCAGGACCAGGCCCGCCCAGCAGGCTCGCGAGCGGAACTGCTGGCCACCAAACGGAATGTCCAGAGCATAGAAGCGCCGACTGTCCTGCAGGCGGAACAGGAAACGCACCGGGGTGATGTGCCGCAGGCGGAAGCGGAAGCGGGCGGTGAAGTCGTCCACGGCCTCCACCTCGCGGACCGCCAGGTGCTCCACCTGGGTGTCATCCGGCGGGCCGAAGCCGCCGGCCGGGTCGTCGTGCCAGGCGCCGTGGAGAAAGGTCCAGCCACGGCCCTGCTGCAACGGGAAAGCGTGCGACGCGGCCACTGCCATCGGCTTGCCCCTTTGGCGCGGGCCCACTTCGCCCGTTCGCCAGCTGAGGTGTTCGGGTGCGGGCCCGGGGTCGCCGGCCCGACCGGGCCCGCCGGCGACCGGCCGGGTCAGAGGGTTTCGTCCCCGTGCTGGTCGAGCCAGTCGGACAGGCACTGGTTGGCCGGCCATGCCTGATCCATCATACAGGTCCCCAAGATGCAGATGCCGAAGACCTGGCCGCGGTGCAGCAGCTGGCAACTCACTTCCAGCTGCCGTGTCATCTGTTCCCGGGTCAGCACCTTGCCGTTGCCGAAATCGAACAGGTAGATGCACCCCAGCTGCGGTTTGCCGCCCGATAGCTCAGCCAACCGCGCCACATAGCCCGGATAGCGGTCGATGTCGGCGGCGTGCCACAGGGGGCTGAGGAAACCGGCGAAGTAGGGGAGGCAAGCCCACACGCGCGGATCCTCCAGCGACATCTCGTACACCGTTCCCAGCAGCGGTAGCTGGGGTGCGGTGACGGCGTTGGCAAACTGCAGGCGGGCCAAGTGCTCCGGCCGGGCGCCGGCTTCGATGCTGCCGGTGCTGAAGTCGTCGATCAGAAAAGACTCGACCCGCGGGTCAGCGGCGGCGATCTGCTTGGCGGCCGCCAGTTCGGCGGCGCAGGCGGCGAAGTCCACCGCCAGCGCTCCGGCCGCGGTGCGTCGATGCAGCGAGTTCTTGGCGATCACCCGCCGCGCCGAGGGCATGGAGGCCAAGGTGGCGCGGGTCAGCGGCAGCCCCCCGGCGAGCAGCACATTGGCAATGCCCGTGCGCCCGATGGCCTGCTCGGTGTCCAGCGTCGAAGGCGCGAAGCCCAGCGACCGGTAGTCGTCCGTTTCCTGCAGGCAGTTCACCTTCATACCCCACAGCCACAGGCGGTCGCGCAAACGGCATCCACACATGTCAAATGCCTCCAGCTGCACCAGCGAGACGCGCGGGAACGGCAGTCGCGCGGCTCCGGCCGCGCGCCTCCCAACGAACGGCGGCGGACCGTGGCTGTCAATGCACGCGGCCGCAGGGTTGCGGTTGGGCCGGGGGGCCCAGTCCGCCTGCGGCCCGCACCTGGGTGCTGGCCATGCGGCACCTGCCGTGTTACCCTATCGCCGGTCCGGGCCGTCACCACCCCCACCGGCGCCGCGGTGCGCGACTGCGCCTGGCACGGGCCCCCGGCGCGCCAGGGTCACGCCCACGGCAGTTGCGGCGCCAACGGACGGCAGGCCGTGCCCGCCGGCACCGGCACCACGCGACCTGATGCCTCCAGGTCCACGCCGCGCAGCGACGGCGGGCGCCACAGCAGCGAATCCTGCGGGTCGTGCTCGCGCCGACGGCGTTGCGGTGTGGCCGCACCGGTGGTGGCGTAGCAGTAGGCGCAGCCGAAGGTGCAGGTGTCGAAGGCGCCGATGTCCACTGAGGCGACGCAGCGGCAGCCCGGCCGGCTGGGCGTGGGGCGGCTGCGCCACTCCAAGTCGGGCCGCACCTGCGCCAGGCGAACCGGGTCCACGCAGGCGCCCGCCGGGGCCGCCGGGTTATCCTCGGCGCAGGTTCGCAGCGTCATCCCCTGCGCTCGCGCCAGCGCCGCCAGGCGGCCCAGAAGGTCAGCCTGCACCGCTGCTGTCGGTGCCGGGAACGTCACTCCCTGGGTCTGCGCCAGGGTGGCGAAACGACGCTCGGTGCGCCGATAGGGGTCGCAGAACGACACCCGGACCTCGGTGGTGGCACCGGCCAACGCGGCCGCCAGGGCGCCGAAGCGATCGCTGTGGTAGGCGGCCGGGGTCAGCGAGCTCAGGACGATCGGGTCATAGCGCCAGACGACGCGTTCGGGGCCGATCCGGGCGCTCAGGGCGCGGAACGTTGCCGTCGCACGGCGGGCCGAAGGGCCCCGTGCCTCCAACTCGCGGGGATAGCCATTGAGCGTCCACAGGACGTAGAAAGCGTAGTCCCGCAGGCGCTCCAGGTCGGCCAGCAACGGACCGGCGTACCGGGTCCAGAAGACGATCGCCGCCACCTCGGCCGGCGCCAGCGACACGCGGTACACCTGGCCGCTGTTGTAGGGGTTCACCCAGTGGCAGTAACCGGCCGCCAACCGCTGCCGGAACCACGGCCAGTACAAGCCCGGAATATCGGTGCGACGACTGGCGCTGATGACGTGCATAGCCCCCTGTCCCGCGGCGCGGCTGCTGACCACAGCTCTGGGGTGTGTCGGCCAGGTCCGGGCGGCAGACCGCCGCGTCAGGCCGGTCGGCGCAGCAGCACAATGCGGTTGGTATTGGTGCCCTTGGCGTGGTTGTCGACGCCCCAGCAGTTGGCGGTCTTGGTGAAGGCCTGGTCGTTGACGACCACCAGCAGGGGTTCCAGCCCGGCCGCCTGGCCGGCCGGCACCACGGCCGCTTCCAGCTGCACCTTGCCGCGGCGTACTTCGCCCACCTCAAAGGCCACCCAGCCGCCCGGGACCAGTACGCGCCGTAACTCGCTGAAGGTGCGCGTCATCGCCGCCTGCCAATCGGCCAACCGCCGCCAGTGCCACCACGACACCTGGTTCGGGTCAATGCCGTTGAACCAGCACCGCAGCCAGTTGTCGGTCTGGTAGTCGACCACGTCCAGGAACGGGGGCGAGGTGACCACCAGGTGGACCGAGGCGGCCGGCAGGGCCGGCGTGGCGTCGGACGACCCGGTCAACAGCACCGCCTGCCCGGCGGCCTGCTGCAGCAGCTGGTTCTGCGTCGGCGTCAGGTCGGCCAGCAGCGACCGGCTCTTGCGGGCCACCACCTGGCGCAGGTCGCGCCAGGGCGGTGTCTGCTGCCGACGGGCGTTGATCTTCTCCTGCGAGGCCACCGACACGGCCTGATTCGGCGGCAGTGTGTAGACCGACAGGAACCCAGCCGAATGACCGGTGAGGCGGTTGGTCGCCACCATGCGGATCCAGGCGTCGACGGTGTCCAGCGTGCCCAGCCGTTGGCGCGTCGCCAGGTACGCCCGCAGGCCGCACAGCTGCCGCAGCGTATCTGGATGGTAGAAAGCCAGCAGGTCGTCGCGGTACCCCTCGTCGCTGTCCAGCGACAACGAGGCCAGGCGGGCGACGACCGCGTCCAGGTCCGGCGGCTCCAGTCGCGGTCGGACCAGCATCTGGCTGAGCGGGTTAATATCGCACCCGACCGGCCGCCGGCCCTGCAGCGCCGCCTCCAGCAAGGTGGTGCCGCGACCCATGAACGGATCGTATACGGCCGCCCCGGGCCGGGTCAGGCGCTCGATGAAGAACCGCGGCAGCTGCGGCTTGAAGCAGGCCCGGTACGACACCTCGTGCAGCGAGTGCGCCGCCCGTTGCCGGGCGGTCCAGAACTCGTTGACGTACACCGGTATGGCGGCCGCCCCGGTGCCCAGCTGCCGGACCTGCGTGGCAGTGCCGAAGGCGTCGAACGCGGCCAACTCGCGGCTGAACGCCGCCACCTCGGTCGTCCCGAGGCCCCCCGCAGCGTCCGCCCGGACGCCGGGTGGCGGGGCTGGCGGCGACGTGTCGCCCATACGCTTGCCTCCTCAAACGGAACCGGTGGGGGTGCGTTGGGCCGGTAGCCGCGTTGCGCCCCAGGCCACCGCGGGCTGGCCCCGCGGCCCCGGCCGGTGGCCGCCCCGACGACCCCTGCCCATGGCGGTTTCGGCACGATACCCCTCTCGGACCGCCGCACCGACCCCACAGAAACTGCGCGCTTTGGGCCTTCGGCGCACGTCTGCCCAGGGCCGCCGGCGGTGCCGGGCACCCCGCCGGGCCAACGTCCCTGCCTGCCGGCTGGCCGCACAGCCGCTAGCGCGATACCCGTACGAACGGGTGCCGGTCGCGCCTGCGGCCGCGCGGCGGCTTGACGCGCCGGGGGTTGGCGTTGTACCCATGGGGGCCCGCCATCCCGGCCCGTCCACCGCGGAGTTGCCCCCATGCCTGTGCACGCCGTCGCCCGCGTCGCCATCGACACCGAAGCCCCCGTGATCGCCGTCAACCCGCGGCTCTTTGGCGGTTTCATCGAGCATTTCGCCACCCAGATCCACGGGGGGCTCTACGACCCGGGTTCGCCACTGGCTGATGAGCAGGGCTTCCGCCTGGACGTGATCGAGGCCCTGCGGCAGCTTCGCCTCAGTATCGTGCGCTGGCCGGGTGGCTGCTTTGCCAGCGGCTACCATTGGCGTGATGGCGTTGGGCCCCACCGGCGGCCTGTCGCCGATCCGGTTTGGGGGGTCACCGACCCGAACACCTTCGGCACCGACGAGTTCCTTGCCTGGTGCGAACGGGTCGACTGCACCCCCTATATCTGCACCAATGCGGGCAACGGGTCGCCGGAAGAAATGCGCGACTGGGTCGCCTACTGCCGCCGCGGGGGGGCCGCCCGCGTGCGCCTGTGGAGCATCGGCAACGAGAACTGGGGGGCGCACGAGATCGGCGCGCGGACACCGGCAACGTGGGCGCCGTTGGTGCGGCGCTGCGCCCAGTTGATGCAGGCCGCCGCACCCGGTCTGGAGTTGGTGGCCGCCGCCACCGCGGATCGCGAGTGGACCCTGCCCCTGCTGCGCGGCGCGGGCGAATACCTGCGCTATGTGGCCATCCACGAATACTGGTTGCCCTGCTGGGCCGAGAACCTGACCCCGGGCTACCTGGACTGCCTGGCCCACGCCAACGGCCCGGCGGCTACCCTGGCGCGCGTCCTGGCGGTGCTGGACGAGGCCGGCCTTCGGGGACGCCTGCAGGTGGCTTTCGACGAGTGGAATCTGCGCGGCTGGCACCACCCGGGTTTCCCTCGCCGCCAGGTGGGCGACGCCAACGACCCGGAGGCAGCCGCCCTGATCGCGGCCCGCCAGCGCAACGACCTGCCGGCTCAGTACACGCTGGCCGACGCGCTCTTTGCCGCGTCCTTCCTCAACGCCTGCCTGCGCTGCGGCGAGGACGTGGGCATGGCCAACATCGCGCCGGTGGTGAACACCCGCGGCCCGCTCTTTGTCCACCGCCAGGGCTTGGTTCGCCGCACCACGTACCACGTCTTACAGCTCTACGCCACGCAATTGGGTCCCTATGTAGCCCCAGCCGCGGTGGCCAGCCCACCGCTGCCGCCGCCGGCCGCCGCCGTCGCCGCGGTCGATGCCCTGGCAACCCGGGCCGCTGGCGGTCCGGGCTGGCGCCTGGTCCTGGCCAACCGCCATCCGGCGGCCTCCCTGCCCGTGCGCGTCACGGTGGGTGGTGTGCCGGTGCAGGGCCGTTGCCGGGCCACGCTCCTGGACGGCGACAGCCCCGACGCCTGCAACAGCCTGGCCTCGCCCCACCGGGTCGCGCCGCGGTTGGCGGTAGTGCCCTTTGAGGCCGGGCAGGCCTGGCTGCCGCCGCACTGCCTGGCGGTCATCGAAGTGGAAGGCGAACACCTGCAAACGGCGGTCGCCGGCCGTTCCTGAGGTAGATGCCCGATGCTGCGGCGCCCGGCTGACAACCGGGGCGTCGGGTCCCGCCAAGGCCGCCCGCGACCGGCCCTGCCGGCCCCAGAGGCCCAGGGGGTCAAGGAGCGCCAACGGCGCGGGCTGCTGCCGTCCGCCGGTGGCCCCGGCACCCAGGGGGTGCGTGGCGGGCCCGCGTCGCCGCGGTCCGCCCGTACGGGGCTTCCCGGTACCGCCGGCCCGCCGCTTCGGGTCAGCCGGCTGCGGGTAAGGTAACGGTAAAGGTGGCCCCGACGCCCGGCCGGTTCGCCAGGTCGAGAGCGCCGCCGTGGCGCTCGACAATGGCGCGCGAGATGGACAGGCCGATGCCCGTGCCGCGCCCCACCTCCTTGGTAGTGAAGAAGGGGTCGAAGACCCGCGCCTCCATTTCCTGGGGCACGCCGCCGCCGTTGTCAGAGACCGTCAAGCGGACATTGCTGCGGGGCGTGTCAGTGGCCAAGTTGACCGTCAGGACGGGCTGCCAGGCAGCGCTGATCTGGCCTCGTTGCCGGCGTTGCACCAGCGCGTCGCGGGCATTGGCGATCAGGTTCAGCAGCACCTGCTCGATCTGGCCGGCGTGACCCATGACCAGGGGCAGGTCAGGCTCGATCTCCACCTCGCCGCCGATTCCGTTAAGGCGCAACTGGGCGCGGACCAGCTTGAGGGCCCCCTCCACCATCGCCGCCATCGAGAACGCCGTTGCCGCCGCCTGCGAGGAATCGCGGGCAAACACCCGCATGTGGTCGACGATCGCGGCCATTCGGTCCACCTGGGCGACAATATCGCGGAACGTCTCCACCGACTGCTCCGGCGTCGTACTCCACTGGTGGCGGATGCCGTACAGCGCCCCCTCGGCAAAGGCGCGGATGCCGTTCAGCGGCTGGTGCAGTTCATGGGCAATGCCCGCCGCCATCTCGCCCAAAGCCTGCAACCGGTCTGCCTGCAGGGCGCGCACCCGCTGTTCCTCCAGTTCCTGGTATTGCCGCTCCAGCGCCGCGTAGGCAGCCCGCAGTTCCTGGGTCTGGGTCTGCACCTGCAGTTCGAGCTGCTGTTGATGCGCGTGCCTTTCCGCCAGCAGACGCTGCCGCTCCATGGCGCGGGCCATTTCGTGGCGCACCAGGTCGTAGCGCAGCGGCTTGATCATGTAGCTGTACGCACCCAGCCGCATGGCTTCGACGATCAGGTCCATCTCGCCCAGGGCTGTGGCCATGATCACGCCCACCTGGCCGTGATGTTGGCGTATCCAGCGCAGGCAACCGATCCCGTCCGTGCCCGGCATGACCACGTCGAGGGTGACCAGGTCATAGCGCGCCCGGCCCATGCAGGCACAGGCCTGGTCGAAGTTCATGGCCCGATGTACTTCGTACCCCGCTTCCTCAAGCCACAGCTGCAGCATCAGGCCGACGAGTTCTTCGTCGTCGACAATCAGCACGCGGCCTTGCAGCGCGGCGGCAGGTGGCAGGGCGGTCATGGGGCTGACCCTGGGGCTTGGTGTTGGCGACCGGGTGAAGACCGCAACGGCGCTAGCGCCCTGCGGCCGGCACGCACCCCAACTTACGGCGCGTCATGGCGCTTCACAAGCGTGTCCGGGCGTGGCGGTGTGGTCCGGCCGGGAACGGAAAAACGCCGAGCCGGGCCGCGGCGCGGCTCCGGCTCGGGACAGCCATGCGGCAGGCGGGAGCTCAGGCAACCATGTCTTTGATCTTCTTCAGCGGCGTCACCTTGATCTTGACGCTGGCCGGTTTGGCGGCCACGTCCATGGTCTCGCCGGGGCGGAACGGGTTGGGCACGCCCTTCTGGGCCTTGCGGGCGGGTTTCTTGACCGCGACGATCTTGACCAGGCCCGGCAGCACGAAGGTGCCGACGCTGCCCTTCTTGAGGTGCTTGTCAATGGCGCCGGCCAGGGCTTCGAGCACGCTGGCGACGTCTTTCTTGGCCACGCCGGTGGTCTCGGCCAAGTCCGCCAGCAGTTCCGTCTTGTTCATCGGTTTGGCCAAACCCGCTGCCTTCTTCGCCATGCCTGCCTCCTTGTCGGGGGATGGGGGGGGCGGTTGCGCGGTATCGGGACGAACCCGGTGGCGCTATTTCATGTAAGAATACGTGTTTGACGGGTTTCTGCGCCAGTTTTTTGCTGCTTGCCGGCCGCACCGCAACCGCGGCGGCAGCGCACCACCGGGCCTGCGGCCCGAACGTGGCCCGCCGTGCGGCCGGGGGCCCGGCGTCTGTCCGGCGCCCGCAATGTAGGCGCTGCCGCCGCGGCCATCAACTGGCTTCCGGTCGGCCGGCGCGTTGACATAGCCTGGGTGGCGGCCTATCTTGCCCGCCCCCCATGTCCCACCCCCCCATCCGCGAGGTCGCGCCATGAAAGCAGACAGGGCTGCTTCCCCTCCCTCGGCGGGGTCCACGCCGGCGCGGCCGCCGCAGACGGCGGCGGAGTATTACGGTGACAATGAGCTGGCGGTGGACGTGCTGCGCAGCAAGTATCTGGCGCCGGGTGAGGTGGGCCCGGAACAGCTGTGGCAGCG
>CAITNQ010000358.1 GCA_903893785.1 uncultured Gemmatimonadota bacterium | reverse complement strand
GGTGTTCGCTGGCCTGCCCCAGTACGTCGGCAAAGGCATCGCCGCCCGCTTGGTGCTCTACCCACTGGGCGTCGCCGTCGTGCCGTTGGCCTGGTTGCTGGTGCGCCGGCGGCGCGTCGGGGGATCGCCTGCTTACCCGCTGCTGGCCGACTTGCTGGTGTCATCGCCGTTCACTATCGATACGCTGGGCAATGCCCTCAACCTGTTCAACACGGTGGAGGTGTGGGACGACATCATGCACTTCACCCAGTGGGCCCTGTTGATGGGGGGCCTGGGTCTCCTGCTCCGGCCACGTGTCGGCCGGCGCTGGGTGTTCGTGCTCTTGGTGGTTTCGCTGGGTGCCCACTTGGCGGTGTGGTGGGAGGTGGCCGAATACTTCGCCTTCATCCGCGTGTCGCCTGAACTGCAGACAGCGTACACCGACACCCTGGGGGATCTGGTGCTGGGGACCCTGGGCGCGTGCCTGGCGGCCGGGTTGCTGCTGCGGCGCTGGCCGGCGGACAGGCTTCCCTGCTGAAGCCAGGCGCCGGGGCGCGCGCGTTGGGCGTGTCCCCGGCCGGCCCCTGCCGCCTCACGGTGCGCCCCACGAAGGTCTGGGTTAGCGTCGCGGGCATAGACCTGGGGCGCTATGGTTTGGCGCCCGGGCGCTGTGCCCGTCCGATCTGGATGGCTTCGGCGGCACTGGAGCCTGAACCCGGGTGCCGTCGCCGGGCCGAACCCCACGCAGCGCCCGCGGCCGGCGCCTGGCGGCACTGGAGCTAGAGCCCGGTTGATGCCGCCGGGCTCAGGGTGGGTGCCGTCGCCGGGCCGAACCCAACGCAGTGCTCGCGGCCGGCGCACGGCGGCACTGAGGCCAACGGAGCGCTGGCCCTTCGGGCGTCCCTTGCCAAGATGCCTTTTTGCCGCGAATATCCGAAGCTGCAAGTACGACGGATGTGCGCCGGGCTGCAGGCCCGTCAGCACCGTCGACCCTAGCCTCCATCCACCCGCACCGAGACCCAACGAGCCGCGCGCCGCGGACGGCGCTGCATCGCCTGCCACAGCCTCGACGGCCCCACAGGGCCGGGCTCGTGGTCGGTCGGGTGCGCGGCAGGAGGGCAGCGTGTGGGCTGTCGGGATGCACGTGGACGACCGAACAGATGCTTGACCGGTGGCGGCCGTGGCTCAGTTGGGTGCTGTTCGTCGGCGCCTACTATGGCCTGGCACGCGGTGCCCTGTGGTTTGTGTTTGCACCCGATGGCGTCGCCGGCGTGTGGCCGCTGAGCGGCCTCGCTCTTGCCGCGTTGCTGCTGTGCCGACCTTCGGCCTGGTGGGGCTACGTGGCCACTGTGGTGGTCGTCAATGCGCTGGCCAACCTCAGCGGTGGCAACAGCCTGTCCACCTCGCTGGAGTTCGCCGTCGCCAATGCGTTGGAAGGGGCGTTGTGCGCCTGGACGATCCGACGCATTGCCGGCCCGGAGGTGGCCTTCTCGCGACTGCGTGACGTGTTGGCCCTGGCTGTGGCTGCCGTGGTACCCAATGGCATGACCGCCCTGGTTGGGGCAGCTGCACCCGGCCTGACCATGGATGGCCGCTTCCTGGCCGCCTGGTTCACCTGGTGGGTTGCCGACGGCCTGGGCATGCTGTTGGTGACGCCGTTGATCGTCACCTGGGCCACGGCTGGGCATGGGCTGCACTCCACAGCCCGCCGCCGACTGGCAGAGGCGGCAGCTCTGGTCTTGCTGCTGCTGCTGGCCGGGTGGGCCATTTTCGCCTCTGAGCAGGACCCCGGAGCCATAGCGCAGCGGGCCTACGTCATCCTGCCGGTCCTGCTATGGGCCGCGCTGCGCTTCCCCCAGCGAGGCGTAGCCACGGCGCTGGCCATCCTTGCTGCCCTGGCCATCGGCGGCATGGCGGCGGCGAACGGCCCTTTCTCGCCTGGGGGCGATGAATTCCGGCGGTCGCTCCTGGCCACCCAGCTGTACCTGGCAACGATCAGCCTCTCCCTGTTGGTGATCGCGGCCCTGTGGCAGGAGCGCACTGCCTCCGAGACCCGTCTGCGCCGTTCCGAAGGCCTACTGCGCCAGGCGCAGCAGGTGGCCCGCGTGGGCAGCTGGGTATGGCATGTGCAGGGGAATCGGCTGGAGTGGTCAGACGAGATGTACCGGATCTTCGGCGTGGCCCGCGAATCGTTCTCCGGCAGCCTCACGGACGTGGTCGCGCAGTCCATCCACCCGGACGACCAGGCGGCCGTGGCGCGGTCCAACGAGGCGGTCAGCCAGGAGGGTCGCCCGGCGCCGCTGGAATACCGTGTCGTCCATCCCGACGGCACGGTTCGGGTGGTCTGGGGTGAAGCCGGCGCTCTGCAGCGGGACGAGACCGGAACCCCGGCCCTGCTGACCGGCATTGTTCAAGACATCACCGAGCGCCGCCAGGCCGAGAAACAGCTGCGGCTGCTCAAGGAAGCGGTCGAGGCCCACAGCGATGGCGCTTACTGGCTCGACAGCCAGAACCGGCTCGTTTACATCAACAGGGCCGGCGCGGCTGCCGTGGGGTACACCCCCGAGGAGCTGCTGGGCCGCCCGTTGGAGCGGATCGATCCGCGGGCGACCCCCCGGGCGATGGACCTGGTCTGGCGCCGACTGCGGCGCCGCGGTTCGATAGCGCTCGAGACCCGGCACTGCCGCAGGGATGGCAGCACCTTTCCGGTGGAGGTGCTGGCCACCTACGTCAAGGCCGATGGCGCGGAGTACGCCTGTGGCTTCTCGCGCGACATCACCGGGCGCCAGCGTGCCGAGACTGAGTTGCGCGAGTCCGAACGCTTCGCCCGGTCGACGGTGGACGCCCTGGCCGCCCATGTGGCGATCTTGGACGAGGACGGCACCATCATTGCCGTCAACCGAGCCTGGAACGAGTTTGCCGCTGCCAACCGCGGCGACCCGGCGGCGGTCTCTGCCGGCGCCAACTACCTGGCGGTCTGCGATGCCGCCTCCGGTCCCGAAGCCGCGACCGCGGCGGAGTTTGCGGCCGGCATGCGCGCGGTCCTGGCCGGCCACACGCCCGAATACAGCCAGGAGTACGCCTGCCCGGCGCCTGGGGAGCCCCGCTGGTTTGTCGGCAGTGTGACTCTTTTCCCTGGCGATGGCCCGCGCCGGCTGGTAGTGGCGCACGAGAACGTGACGGCGCGCCGGCAGGCGGAGGAAGCGCTGCGCGAGCGCGAACGCCGGCTGTCGACCCTGATCAGCAACCTGCCCGGCGTGGCCTACCGATGCCGCCCCGACGCCGCGCGCACCATGGAGCACCTGGCCGGCTCGGTTCGCGACCTGACCGGCTACGGCCCCGACGACCTGCTGGGCAACCGGACCGTGGTCTTTGCCGACCTGGCAGCGGCCGAATGGCGTGCTTCGGTGGGGTCAGCTTGGCGGGAGGCGGTGGCCGAGAGGCACCCCTTTGAGCTCGAGTACCCCATTACCACTGCGTCGAACGAGACCCGTTGGGTATGGGAGCGCGGCCGTGGCGTGTTCAGCGACACCGGCGAACTGATCAACCTCGAGGGATATATCCTCGACGTCACCGAGCGTCATCGTAGCGCCGATGCTCTGCGCGAGAGCCAGGAGCAGTTTGCCAAAGTGTTTTACCGGAGCCCGGCCCTGATGAGCCTCAGCCGGCTGGAGGACGGTCGCCTGCTGGAGGTAAACGATCAGTTCTGTGCTGTCTCCGGCTTCTCCCGCGAAGAAGCCGTCGGCCGCACCTCCACTGACCTTGGTTGGCTCAGCCCGGCGGGTCGCGAGGCGGCCCTGGCATGCCTGGGTCCCGACGGGACTGCCCGGGCTGTCCAGTTGTCGCTGCGGGCGAAAGACGGCCGGCCGGTCCAGTGCGTGTGCCACGGAGAGGTGGTCGCCGTGGGCGGTGAACGACTGCTGCTGTCCCTGGCGCTGGATGTGACCGAGCAGCAGCGGGTCAGTGCCGAACTGGAACAGCAGCGGGTGCGGGCCGTCCACGTGGACCGACTGCAGGCTCTGGGCGAGATGGCCACCAGCATCGCGCACGAGCTTAACCAGCCGCTGAATGGCATTCGGGCTTTCGCCGAAGGGATCCTGCTAGCGCCGCGCATGGGATGGACGCCGAGCACCGAGGAGACCAATCAGGCCTTGACCGACATCATCACGCAGGTAGACCGAGTCACCGACATCGTCGATCACATGCGCGTTTTCGCGCGCGGCGAGACCGGCCGCGAGGCGTCCAACTTCGCGCTGGGCGCCTGCGTGGCCGGGGCCATGAAACTGATGGGCGCGCAGATGCGGGTGCGCGGCATTGGTGTTATCGACCGATCGGCCACCGCGGTGCCGCCCTGCCACGGTTGGCCTAACTCCATCGAGCAGGTCGTGCTGAACCTGCTGACCAACGCCAGAGACGCCCTGGCCGACCGGCTGGAGCGGCAGCGGCAGGGCGGCCCCGGCGTGGCAGCCGGCTGGCGGCCTGTGGTCACCATCAGCGTCGGCATTGGCCCTGAGAACACCGTCGTTCTGGCGGTCGAGGACAACGCCGGTGGGATTGACGAGCAGGTCCTGCCGCGCATTTTTGATCCCTTCTTCACCACCAAAGAAGTGGGTGTCGGTACGGGTATCGGCCTGCCCATCTCGCGCGCCATCGTGGAACGCCACCAGGGCCGGATCGAGGTGGACAACCGCCCGGGCGTGGGGGTGACCTTCCGCGTTGTCCTGCCCGCCGCAGCGGTGACGACCGCGCCCGTGACCTCGGCGTGATGGCGCCAGTGGCGGACCCGAGCGGCCCCGCGTTCCCTCAGGGAGCGCGGATGCCGACCGGGCGGCGCTGCGGCCGGCGGCAGCCGGCAGTGCCGGACTACCATGGCTCTTGGTGGCCCGGAGTGCGTCCTGATGGGGGTTCGCGTCAAGGGTGAATCGTGCCCTCCCGCCAGACCTGGCGCCCGGCGCTCACCGCGCCGTTGGTAGCCCGGACGCCGGCGGGGCGGGGTTGGCCGTGCAGCCGGCAATGGGGAGGCGTGGGGAGGGGTCATGGAACTGCGACGCAAACTGACTATTCTGGGTGTGGGGCAATTGGCGTTGATGGCCGGCCTGCTGTCCGTCGTCGAGCACCTGCGGACCGACACGCTGATTCGCGAGCAGTTCGTCGAGAAGGGCCGAGGAATCCTGCTGACGACCGAGTCGGTGCGCGAGCAGATGGCCGGCAAATGGCGGACCGGCATGGTGACCGCCGAACAGGTCAAAGATTGGGCGCGCGCCGGTGACCTGGAACGAGCTCTCGATGCGGTTCCGGCTCACACGGCGTGGCTGTCAGCGGGCGCCAAGGCCGCCGAGGGCGGGTACCGCTTCCGCGTGCCCAAGTTCGAGCCACGCAACCCTGACTCTGCGCCGGATGCCGTGGAGACGCGCGTGTTGCGGCGATTCCAGACCGAAGGACTCAGCGAATACTACGAAGTCGACCCGCAGCTCAACGCTGTTCGCTACTTCCGGCCCGTCCGGGTCACTGAGGAGTGCCTGCTCTGCCACGGTGATCCGGCCACGGCCGCTGACCTGTGGGGCAATGACGCTGGCCTGGACCCTACCGGGGCGCCCATGGAGAATTGGCGTGTCGGCGAGGTCAGCAGCGCCTTTGAGGTAATCCAGCCACTGGCGGCGGCGGACGAGCGGATGTCCCGCGACCTGTGGCAGAGCACTGGCCTGGCGTTGCTTCTCTTGGGAGTTGGGGTGGCGGCTTTCATGGTCGTCCTGAGAACCAGTTTCACGCGTCCTCTGGCGGAATTGGTGGGCGCGGTCGATGCCATGGCCGGCGGCAACCTGCAGGCGCGCGTCGTGGTCACCTCGAGCGATGAGTTGGGCCGGTTGGGCGCCGCGTTCAACCAAATGTCCACCGCCCTGGAGCAGATGCAGATCGAAGTCAAGGGGGCGCTACGCGAGGCGACGCTCAAAGCCGCTGTGGTGGAGAACGCGCCGATCAACATCATGGTGGCTAACCGCGACCTGCAGATCACCTACGTCAACCCATACGCTCGACGTACGCTGGGCGACATCGCCGATGCTCTGCCGTGCCCGCCGGACGAAGTGGTGGGGCGCAGCATCGACGAGTTCCACCGCGACCCGGCACATCAGCGACGGCTGCTGAGCGAGCCCTGCAACCTGCCGCATCGGACCCATATCCAGTTGGGCAGGCACACCCTGGATCTGCTCGCGGCGGCCATCTACGACGCCGACGGCGGGTACCAGGGACCGATGGTCAGTTGGGCCCTGGTTACCGAACAGCTGCGGTTGGAGGCCGAGGTCAAGGCTCAGGCAGATGAAGCGGAGCGCCGCAGCGCGCTGCTGCTCGATGTAGCGGCCCAGGTCACCGACGCCGCCAACACGGTCGCGGCCTCGGCAGAGCAGTTGTCAGCCAACGCGATGCAGCTGGCCCAAGGTTCGGACCGCCAGAAACACGCCGTGGAGGGCACGGCTGCGGCCATCCAGCAGATGGCCGCCTCGGCCCGGGCTGTCGCCACCAACACGGACGATCTGGCCCGGCTGGTGAGCGACAACTCCGCCGCCCTCCATCAGGTGGCGGCCTCGATCGTGACGGTGACCCGTTCGGCCGAGAAGATGAGCGATGGCGTGGTGGGCAACTCGTCCGCCATCGAGGAACTGGCCGCGTCGATCCAGACCCAAGCCCAAAGTGCCGAACAGGCCGACCGCACGGCCGAGCAGGCCAGCCAAGCGGCGCGCGATGGTGCCGACGTGGTGCGCCATGCCATCGACAGCATGGGCCGCATCGCTGAGCGCGTGCGCGCCTCCGCGGCCACGATCGCCGAGTTGGGCCGTTCGTCGGCCCAGATCGGCCGCATCGTTGCCGTGATCACCGATATTGCCGACCAGACCAACCTGCTGGCCCTCAACGCCGCGATCGAGGCGGCACGCGCCGGGGAACAGGGCCGGGGGTTCGCCGTTGTGGCCGACGAGGTCCGCCGGCTGGCGGAGCGCACCGCCACCGCGACGCAGGAAATCAACGGCATGATAGGCCGCATCCAGCACGACACGCAGGAGGTGGTGCGCTCGATGGAGATGGGCGTGGCCGAGGTAGAGCAGGGCACCGCCATGGCGGCCCGCTCGGGCGATGCCCTGCAGCGCATCAGCCAGGGGATCGCGCAGGTGAACGACCTCATGCGCCAACTGACCGTGGCCAGTCGCGAACAGGCTCACGCCAGTGACCAGATTGTCCTTTCCACGACACAGATGAGCGAGTTGGTTCAGCGCGTGACCCAGGCCATGGGCGAGCAGGCCGGCGCCGTCGATGCGGTCTCCCACTCCTTCGCCCGCATGCAGAACCTGGTTGATGACGTGGCCGGCGCCATGCGCGAGCAGAGCGGGACGGCGGCGGAGGTGGCCGGTGCCATGGCCGAAGTAAACGAAGTCGCTCTGGCCTCGCTGGAAGCGGTCCGCGAAACGAGCGAAGCCACCACCAACCTGGCAGCGCAGGCTGAACACCTCAACGCGCTCGCGGGCCGATTCGCCAACCCGTGAGGCGGCGCTGTCTCTCTGGGTATCTACGAGTTACTTCGGAACCAGCTGGCAACGGCTTCGAAACGTTCCAGCGGCACCGATATACCGTCGGCGAACACCCCCAGGATGAAGGGGCTGCGCTGGACGCGCGGGGTCAGAAGTTCGTCGAGCACGCGAGGTATCTGGTCGACCGGCCCGAGCAGCCAGCGATCGGCCGGGAGGGCACCCACGATGACCTGATCATCGCCAAGCACCTCCAGCGCCAAGTCCCAGGGCGTGTCGCCCGTTTGCGGCGGCGTCAGGGCGTGGGATCCGTCCAGGCCGGTCTGCCGGATCAACGGCAGCAGCTGGCGCACGTGGCCACACATATGGACCAGGGCGGTCTTGCCGCTGGCGTGCACGATGTCGACGAAGTCGCGCACATGGGGGCCGTTGTAGCGCCGGTACACGTCCGGGCTGATGTAGTACGTGCTGGTGTTCTCGCACAGGGTGATGACTTCGGCCGGCGACGCGGCCAGCAGACGGAACGCCTCCAGCTCGCGCTCGTGGATGACGTGGATCAGCGCCTCCATCTCGGCCGGGTGATCGTGCAGGAGGTAGTAGAACCCCTCGGTCCCCAGGTCGTATTCCAGCAGCCGCGGGATGGTGGATGGCCCCCAAAACCGGGTGTAGATGCCATCGTCGCCCAGGTCCAGAGTTAGCTGACGGTGGCTCGCCGTGTCGTCGCGGGCCTCGAAACGGGCGTCCTCCCAGAGGCGGCGGTACAGGCGCAACTCGTTGACGTCGTTGACCAGGAAGCGGACCGGGTGACTGCGACGGAAGTCCGCCTGCAAGGGCCCCGCCGGCGAAACCAACCGTCGCGAGCTGCATTCGCCTTCGTGATGCCAGCGCTCTTCCACACCAGCGCCCCAGACCAGCGCGGGTGACGCGAAGGTATGCGGCGTCCCCCAACCGTCCAGCAGGAACACGTCGCAGCCCAGGTGACGGCACAGGGCAAGGCCGCCGCGCTGCTGCAGGGCCGGCGGCAGTCCTCCCAGCGTGTGCTGGTCGACCAGGATGGTCCACGAGAGGCGGTCAGCAGGTTGGTGGCGGCACAGGGCCAGCAAGCGTTCCCGTCCGGTCATCCGAGGCCTTCTCCCTCGCCAGCCCTGGGTGGGCCAGGGCCAGGCACGTTGAGTCGGCCGTTGGCGTAGCACGGCCGATGGGTCCATGATGCGGCCGACTGTCAGCGCGGCGCGTTACCCGCCGCGGATCAGAAGCGGAAGTAAATGAACGGATTGTAGCTGCCAGAAAGCAGGTTGAGGACGCACAGGAAGAACAGCCCGAAAAGGGCCGCCGCCTGACCTGCTTCGGCCGCCAGCTGACCGGCGCGTGAGAGCGTCGCCGTCCACGCTGCCGCGCGCCTGACGATGGGTGTGGCCAGCAGCAGGCCGCAGGCCATGGCCAGGAGGGCCCCGGGAGGGAGAAATTCAGCGACCACCCGGGTCGTCGATGCCTGGAACACGAACATCCGCGTCAGAAAACCCCCGGCCGCCGGCAGTGTTTCACAGCGGAAGATCACCCAACCGAGCACCACCACCAGCAACAGGTAGACGTGCCGCGCGGCCCGGGGAAGTTGCTGCAACCGCTGCCCGGGCCCGGTCCGTTCCAGGGCCATGAAGCCGCCGTGGAAAAGGCCCCAGAGGGCGAAATTCCAGCTGGCGCCATGCCAGAGGCCACAGGTGAGGAACACGACAAAAAGGTTGCGCCAGGTTGGCCAACCGGGGCGGCGGTTACCGCCGAGGGGGAAATAGAGGTAGTCGCGGAACCACCGGGACAGCGTCATGTGCCAGCGCTGCCAGAATTCGCGCACGGATCGGGCGCAGTACGGGTAGTCGAAGTTCTCCGGGAAAGTGAAACCAAACATCTTCCCCAAGCCGACGGCCATACACGAATAGCCGGAGAAATCGAAGTAGAGCTGCAGCGAATAGGCCACTGCGCCCAACCACGCCACCGACGTTGACAGGTGGTTGCCGGGCAGCCCGAACACGGCGTCGGCCACCTCCCCGAGGGGGTTCGCCAGCAGGACCTTCTTCGCCAGGCCGATCAGGAAACGCCGAACCCCCAGGGCAAACTGCGCCATCGACAGGCCGTGGCGCTCCAGTTGCGACTCGACATCGGCGTAGCGCACGATCGGCCCTGCCACCAACTGCGGGAACATGGTGAGAAAGGTGGCAAAGCGCAGCAGGCTGCGGTTGGCGGCGACGCGACCACGGTACACGTCGATGGTGTAGCTCATCGACTGGAAGGTGTAGAAGCTGATCCCCAGGGGCAGCGCTACCTGAAGGACGCCCTGTTGGCTGGCATGGCTCAGCCCCAGGGCCTGGCCCGCGGCCAGCACGTTGGCCGAGACGAAACCGGCGTATTTGAAGTAGACGAGCAGGCCCAGATTGGTGGCGATTGACAGGTAGAGCCAGGCTCGTTGGCCGCCGCATCGCGGCCCCTCCATGCTCAGGGGGACCACCGGCCCAGGCCGCCAGGCCCGGGCGATCATCAGGGCGCAGGTGTAGTCGACCAGGGTGGTGGTGAGCATCACCCAGATCAGGTAGTTCTCGCCGTAGAAATAGAAAACCAGGCTGGCCATCAGAAGCACCAGCAGGCGCAGCCGCGGGTGGACAGCGGCGAAGCCCATCAGGGCCAACGGCAGGAAGAGGAACAGGAAGGCGATCGAGCTGAAAACCATGGCGAGTGAGCCTACCGGGGTCCAAAACAGCATGGCGGCCGGGCCTGGCGCCGGTCAGGGCCCGCCGGGGTGGGCGGCACGGCCGGCGGATGCGCCGGTTGGCCCGGGGCTCGGCGCGCCGACCCCGTCCGAGCCGCCCGTAACCCGCTTGGTTCGCCCCCGCGCCCGTCTGCGAGTTGCTCCATGCGCATTCCGACTTGGCGCTGGCGTTGGCATGGCCATGGGTGCGGCCGGCCGGCGCCCGCGCCAGGCTCGTTTCCCGGTACCGGCGGACTCGACGGGCGCCTGCGAGCCGCCCGGGCCAGCCGACCGGGGCAGGTTATCACTGAACCACCTCCACCCCCTGCACCGCGTAGGCTCCTGGGGCGTTCCCCGGATCCAGGCGGAAGCAGCCATTGAGCGTGGCGTCCAGGCGCCACTCCAGCGTGTGCTCGCCCGCCGGCAGGACGGTGCGCACCGACATGTCCTCGACGAATTCAGGACGGGCCGCAGTCTGGTAGTACAGCTGTACCATTACCTCCCTCGGCAGCGTGAGATGCACGCGGACGATCGCCGGCGCGGGATCCAAGCTGATCCGCGGCAGTTCCAGGTACGGATCGTCGCCCGTGGCGCGGAAGCGGGCCCGGCCGCCCTCGAGGCGCAGGCTGTCGACCTGGTTGCGGTACCCCGCGCTGTGGACCACCTCCTCGGCGCTGAGGCGGTGTCGGGCCGTCCCGGCCACCCGTGTGCCCAGTGCGATCAGCTCCGCCGTCGGCAGCAGCAGGTTGCGTTCCACCAGCACATAGACCACGGCATCGGGCGCGAATTGGGCGACCAGAGGCTCAAGGCCCTCTGCCTGGCGCAGGGAGTAGTGCTGATAGACCACCCGGCCAAAGGTGTTGTTCAGGTACGGAGTGAGCGCCTCGGTGAACGAATCGCCCAGAACCAAGAGAGTCCCGCTATGGCCTTCGCGGGTGACCGTCAGCGAGGGTTGCGCCGAGATCCGGTTGGCGTCGCTGGCCGGCCAGCGACGCGTGGTCTGGTCCTCGCGGTTCTCGACTTGGACCCAGCCGGGCAGAAGATCCCGGCGCAGGTACCAATATGTGTCGCCGAAGCGGAACCCCGGGCCGGCGCGCAGCGCGAGATCAGACCGCGAGTGGCCGTCCAGGGGGCGGAAGTCCTCGACGCTGGCCGCCACGCAGGCGGCGCCGAAAAGCGGAGGCAGAGCCGCCATGATGGCGCGGTACCCCAGATACGCGCCATACTCGTTCCAGTGTGAGTCAGTCTTGGAGTAGAGCGGGATCGGCGCGGTCTGCCGGGCCCGGCGCAACTCGTCGCGCAGGTTCACCAGATGAAAATCGTGGTTCTGTCGCAGGAACTGGTCGAAGGGGGTGTCGCCCGCGGTGGCCAGGTAGTCCGGGAGGTAGTCCGGGTATATCGAGTGTTTGTCCGGCGCGATGGCGACGACGAAGGGCGTCTGCCGCGCCGCCAGGGCGCGGGCCATGGCCGCGAAATAGCCGTCCAGGTCAGCCAGCTGCGAGTCGCTCAGACGTACCAAGCCGCGGTGCTGGTCCAGACCCCGGCCGGCCTGGTTGCCGAAAAACAGCCAGCCGCCCTTGCCCATCACCACCAGTTCCGGGTTCAACGACTGACCGAGCCAGCCGCTGAGCGCGGCGCGCACCGACATCAGTTGCAGGCGGCCGGGAACACGGTCAGCCCAGTACGCCTCGACCGCGCCGAAGAAGGCCCGCAGGCCCGGTGCGTCCAGGGTCAACGGGGGTAACTGGCGGCGCGGGCGTTGCTCGCTGGCCTCGAACGCGTCGTCCCGCGGCACGCCCAGGTTCAGGCTTGACAGGATGGGGATAACGACGATCGCGCCAATGAATGGCAGGGCGTAAAGCCAGTTGACCAGCCGAGTCACGTACGGTCCAGGGAAAGGGCGGGGGCCGGCCGACGTAACCGCTCGGTCGCCAGGGCCGAATCGGCTCGGGCCGGCAGGCTTCGCACGGGCACGACATCGGGGTCGGGGTGGAGTCCCCAGAAGATAAGTCACGGTGGCAGGCGGGCCCACAGGCGACGGCGCGCTAGCCCGTCGCCTGTGGTTTGCCGAGGTTACCCACTGCCGCTATGCTGTGTCCATGGCCTCAGCGCCGACGCGGCGGCGGGGGCCGGACGTCTGTCCGGCGTGACTGCCGCGGCGCCGTGAGCGCATCCGGGCGTTGGGAGCGGGGGCGGCCTGGGCTGTGATCCGGGCGCCGAAGCGGCAGAGGTGAAGACGCGATGGCGAGTGCAACCGCTGTGGTTTGGGTGGTGCGCGGCGACGAATACCATCCCGCGAGTCGGGTAGACGAGGCCATTGCGGCAGCCTGGGCCGATACCGGTTGGCAGGTCCACCTGACCTGCCGGGCCCGCGACGTGCTGGCCGCGGCGCCGCGGCTGGATCTGGCGGTCTTCTTTGCTTGCGGCCGCCCGTCGGGTGAGGCGGCGCTGAGCCCTGCCGAGGAGCGCGACCTGGTCCGTCGGGTGCACGACGGCATGGGGCTGCTGCGTGTCCACGCGGGCTTGGTGCTCATCGAACCCGCTAGCCCCCTGTGCCTCGAACTCAACACCGGGCGCTTCGTATCGCATCCCCCCAGCGACGGCGGCGTGGAATACCCCGTGGTCTATGCTCCGGTTCGCCCCGTGCGTCACCCGGTGGTGGCAGGTGTCGAAGCGTTCGGCGGCCGTGACGAGCATTACTGGTGTCAGGTGGCCGTCGAGCGTACCGAGGTGCTGCTGGCCGGCACCTCGGCAGTGGGCACCTCGGTAGCCGGCTGGGCGCACGCCGCTGGCGCCGGACGGGTGGCTTGCCTCACCCCTGGGCATACATCCGAGGTGCTGCTGCACCCGATGATGCAGCGGTTGCTGCGCCAGGCCGCGGCGTGGTGCGGCCGCAGCTCTGGCCAGGGCGGAAGCGCGGCGCCGGGGGAACCATGACCGCCGGGTGGGCCTGGGCCCTGGGGATGTACTCGGTCGACCGCGAATGGCGGGCTCAGCCCGAGGCCACCCTGGCGCGCGTGGCAGCCCTGGGTTTCGCCGCGGTCGAGTCCTATGGCGATCCGGTCATGCCGGGCGCGCGGTTGGCTCGCTACCTGGCCGATTGCGGGCTCCGGCATGCGGGCGCGCATGTGGAATGGCGCCGCCTGCAGCCTGCCTGCATGGCGGCCACCCTGGCGGACTGCGCGGCAGCGGGCGTGGAATGCGTCGTCGTGCCGGCGCTGGGCGGCCCCTGGGAGATCGGCCACACTCAAGCGCAGGACGGTCCAGCAGTCTGGGAGCGCCATGCCGCCTGGCTGAACGGACTGGTCATCGCCGCTGCTCGTCATGGTATGCGGGCCGGGTACCACACCCATGAGCACGAGTTCTGTGTCCGTTACGCGGACGGGCGCACGCCGTGGCAGATCCTGCTGGCCGAAAGCGATCCCGGTCTGGTCCTGGAACTTGACACTGGCAACTGCCTGGCGGCGGGCGTCGACCCGGTGGTCGCCCTGCACCAGGCCGGCGCGCGGGCGGCGTGGGTGCACGCCAAACCCTACGGCCACGCGTGCGGTTGGGAGACCACGGTGGGGGCGCCCACGGACGCCAGCGACTGGGCGGCCATCTTGGCGGCCTGCGTCGGGGCTACTCGCCGATGGCTGGTGTTCGAGCACGAGTCGGCCACGGTCGCGCCCGGGTTCGGCGGGGTCGAGGCCAATGTGACGGCACTGCGCACCCTCTGTTCACGCCTCGGCGAAGACCTCGAAGAGCACCACCCCGACCCCGGTGAGCAGTAGCGAGAACGTTACGGTGGCCAGCATCAGAGCCCCGGCCGGGAAGGCGTCCAAGCCCATCAGGGCCAGCGGTATCAGGGCGGCGGCCGAAGCCGGACCGGCCGACGGTGGCAGCGACGCCGTCACCGGGTCGGCCCAGCCCATCAGCACCCAGCCGATGACGCGGGCATAGGCGTAAAGCACGGCCAGGAAGAAGGCCACCATGGCCAGCTTCTGGAACCGCCGGATGATTAGTTTGAGGCCGGCCATCGCCGTCGCCAGGCCGGTGAGGAAGAGCAGCGCCGCTGTATAGAGGCTGCCGATCCCGGCCCAAACCAAGGCCGTGGGTACCGCGCCGCCGCGACCCAGGCGGTACAGGGCCAGCTGCCACAGGGCGGTGGTGAGCACGAACACGGCGATGCCCGTGGCCACCACGACCAGGTACTTGGCCAGCACCCACAGGGCTCGCGGCACGGGCAGTGACAGCAGCTGATAGTGTGTCTGGGCGCGGAACTCCTCGGCGAATGAGCCTAGCAGCACCGGCGGCAGGACAAACACCGCGGCGTAGGGTAGCGCCAGCAGCCCCAGCCCACCGGACGCCGTGCCCGCGTCGATGGCCTGCAGGTGGACGTAGAGCCCCAGCACCAGCGTCGCCCCGAGGAGGAAACCCAGCACGCCCTGGGACGACCGGATCTCTTTGGACAACAGCGCGCGCCAGACTCTCACAGCGCCACCTCCTCGAATAGCTCGCCCAGTGACTTGCCGCGCTCCTGGCGCAGTTGATCGGCGTGCCCCTGCAGCGCCACCTCGCCCCGCCGGAGGTAGATCACTTCCTCGACCACGCTCTCGATTTCTTCCACCAGGTGCGTGCATACCAGCACGGTCTGCTCGCCGGCGCGGTATTGGTCGAAGAGCGCGCGAACAATACGCGTCCGCGACGGCGGATCGATGCTGCTGAACGGCTCATCCATGATGACCACCCGACTGGGCCAGGAGAACGCCGCCACCACCTTCAGGCGCGCCTGCTGGCCTCGCGACAGCTCACCCACGCGGGCGCCGGCGATCAACCCCATCAAGGTCATCAACTCGTCCTGTTTGTGTCGGTCCCAGCCGGGGTACAACTCGGCCAGGAAATCGAGCTGCTCACCGACGCGCATCCAGGAGTAGAAGGGGTTCACCTCGGGCATGTAGGCGGTGAAGGCACGGGTCCGGCGGCCGACATCCTCGCCGAGGAGCCGCACCTGCCCCGAGGTGGGGCGGGTCACGCCGGCCAGGATCTTGAACAGGGTGCTCTTGCCGCTGCCGTTCTCGCCCAGAACACCGATGACGCGCCCCGTCGCCAGGTTCAGGGTTATCCCGCGCAGCGCGCGGGTCATCAGGTACCACTTGGTGAGTTGGCTGACTTCAATCATCGCACGGCCTTCCGGATGCGATTGACTAACGCCTCGAAATGGGTAACGCCCAGCGCCAGGCCGCTGATCTCGGCGGCAAAACGGTCAGCGGCGGCCTCGGCCAGCCGGCGGCGTTCCTCGGCCACGCGGCCCGGTTCGGCGGTAACGAACGAACCTTGGCCGCGGCGACTGACGACGAACCCCTCACGCTCGAGCTCCAGGTACGCCCGGGCCAACGTGTTGGGGTTGACGCCCAGGTCCTGCGACAGCTCGCGCACCGACGGCAGCTGCTGGCCCGGGGTGTAGTCGCCGCGCGCCACCCGGCGCTTCACCTCCTCGACGATCTGGAGGTAAATCGGCCGATGCGGGTCGAATTCGTTGCCCACCACGATCCTCTCTGCTGTATTGGGGTGCGAGTGTACTAGATAAGTAATACAGAAAAGGCGGGTTTGTCAATGACATGCTTGCCGTAGCGTTGACGGCCCAAGATCCGGCGCCAGCTGATCGGCGCGCCGCCGCCGGGGCAACCGGCGAGGGATTGGACACATGCGGCCCCAGCGCGTATGCTTGCCCCCCCTGTCCCGGCTTTCCCCCGGGTGCCCGGCGACGCCCACCGACGGCCGGGATGTGGTCCCCCCCTCGCGCGGAGTCAGGGCTAGCATGCGCAGTTATCTGGAGGCGTGCACCGTCCCCACGGTGTCGGTCGGCGGGGTGCAGCTGCCGCGGCTGATCATGGGCATCCACCCCTTCGATGGCTACGGCTATGTCAGCGCCGATCGCGATGCGGCCATGCTGGCGCACTTCTCGGTTTTCGACCGGCTGGTGGAGGTATTGCGTTTCGGGGTCGACAACGGCCTGACCGTAGCGCAGGCCGACCACATGTCCGTGCACCTGAACCGGCGTCACCTGTCGGCTCTGTGGCAGGTGCAGCAGCTGACTGGGGTGGAGCCCGGTCTGGTGCCCTTCCTGGTCGTCCCCCTGCGGCTCGATGGCCAACCCATCCAACCCCGCCGCGTGCACGCCACTCTCGACCGCAACAACTACCTGGCCTTTGGCGAGTCGTACCGGCGGCACTTGGCGGACGACCCCATCGTCGGCTACCTCGCCAGCGGTCACGGGGTAGAGGACGAGGCCTTGGTCCGTTTCGAGGATGTGCCGCCCTACACGCCCGACGAACTGGCCCGCTTGGAGGTGGACTACGCGGCTCTGGAGCGTGAAGTGGGGTTCTTCGCCGGTTATCCTGGCCTGGTGGCCGACCCGGGCGCCGAGGTGGACCTGCTGGCGCCCGCCGGCCGTTTCGACCTGATCGAGGGGTACATTGCGTTTCTCCGGCGCCACTTCCGGGCCGTGGTGGCCAGCGTGCACCACCCGGGCATGACACTGCCACTGCTGGAGCGCCAGGGGGTATCCTTTGACGGCTACATCACCCCCCTGAACCGTCTCGGTGTGTTCATGCTGCCTACCCCGGAGTCAGCTCTGCGCGCCGTACGCGCCAGCACACGGCCGGTCATTGCCATCAAGCCCATGGCCGGCGGGCGTCTGCTCGGGCGCGAGGCCTTCGACTACGTCCTCAACGAAGTGGGGGTCGCGGCCAGCATGTTCGGCATGGGCACGCTCGACGAAGTCCGGTTCACCGTGACCGAAGCCAAGAGGGCTCTGGGCCTCTGAGCCGGTCGGTCCGGCCCCGGGGGGCCGCGGCAACGCCCTTGGCGTTGGCCACGGGCGGAATCCGCGCCGTTCGGCCGTCGACGCGGCGGGGGCCTCGGCTCAGGGGGTGGGCGCGGGGCGCAACTCCACCAGGGCCACGCTGTCCCCGGGTAGCCACACCTGGCATTGGAAGGCCCCGTTGGTGTCGACTTCGCGGCGTTCAGTTGGGCGCAGCCGCAGGCTCGCGTCGGCACCGTCCCAGCGTTGCCCGCCGTCGATCCGCCACACCGACAGGTGCTTGACTCCCGGCGGCAGGCCTTCGTACCTGAGTTCGGCAACGCGGTCGGCACTCCCCTCGACCGAGTAGTTGGACAGCAGTACCCGGAGTCCCGTCTCATCGCTGCCAGCCAGCGTCGCCACATCGGCATGGCCGGAGTGGCTGGCAAGTCGCTGGCTGCCCAGGCGTGACAGCATCCAATACACGAAGTATTGCGGCCGGGCCTCGCCGGCAACGCCGAACATGCCCAGGCGGTGGGGCACCTCGTTCCAGTGCCGCAGCATATTCGCGACGCCGGCCGGGCTGAAGAATGGGCGGAAGTCGTCGGCGTAGCAGGTTTGGTCCCAGATGTGGTAGTAGAACGACCCATCGACGCGGGCGTCGGCGAAGCGGATGGCCGTCGTGGCGATGGCCGCGGCGCGGCGCGGGTCAAAGGCGTCCTCTTCTACCGAGACGCCGTCGAAAAGCCGGCGGCTCCACTCGGTGATCATGACCTCCACTTCCTCCAGCCCGGCCTGGGTCAGCAGGCGACGGGCCGTGCCCAGGTGGGCCAGGTGCAGGGCCGGATCCGAGTGGTACAGATGCCAGGAGACGAAGTCCAAGGGCCAGCGGTGCCGGCCGCATTCCTGGAGGAAGCCCGCGACTACTGGGCTGTGTACCGAGGCCGCCGCGGGTCCGCCGACGCGGGCCTGCGGATACGCCCGGCGCACCGCCTCGACCGTGCTGGCGTAGTATTCCGCGTAGTCAGCGCCCGCAGTGATCAGGTAGGGCGACCCTCCGTTCTCGCCGATGTCCACCTCATTGCCGATCTCCCAGTGAGTGACGATGGGCTGGGCCACTGAGTAGCGGTGGACCATGGTCGCCACCAGGTGCTGCCATTCGCCCAGATCCGTGGGGCGCCAGACCGATTCATTGACCGTCGGGTACAGCGGCGGTGGTTTGATGCACAGGGCCGCCATGACCCGGGCCCCGGTGCGCTGCAGCGCTGCCATGTATGGGTCCAGGCGCGTCCAGTCGTAGCAGCCGTGGTCCGGGTAGACTCGAAAGAATTCCTGGATGAAGATGCGGATCAGGCGCGGCCTCAGCCGCGCCACGCCGCCAACCACTGTCTCCGGCAGCGGCAGCGAGTTTATGCCGCCGTGCCCCAAGCCCTGTCGCCATGCCTCCAGGGGCCCGGTCGGTGCGCCGGCATCCACGTTCACGGGGACCAGCTGCGGGGCGCGCAAGGGGCTCATGGTGGTTGTCCCAGGTAGGAAGCGGAGGTTGCTGACGCGAGCGGCCTGCGGCGCTATTATAGAGGCGTGGGTGATCTCCGACCAGGGGTACAACCGAAGCTGATCGCTGCCCGCGGGCCGCGCCGGGGGCACTACCCGCGGGGCCAGTGGGCCGGGTCCGGCGACGGACGTGAGTTCCGGGCGTTGTCTGCCATGCAACCTGCCTGACTCAGACGAGGAAGCCATGGACAACCATTTCGGTTTCAGCCAGGAAGGTGTCCGGCAGTACACCTGTTATCGCGCGCCGAGCGCTCCCGTGATCGACGGCCGATTGGACGAGCCGTGCTGGCAGCAGGCGCCCCGCTCGCCGCGTTTCGAAGACCTGGCCTGCGGCCGACCCGGGCTGCTCGACACCCGCGCCGCCCTGTTGTGGAACGATGAGTGCCTCTTTGTCGGCTACTGGATCGAGGAGCCGTTCCTGCAGGCCAGCCTGACCGCCCGCGACTCCTTCATCTGGAACGATAACGACGTGGAGCTGTTCATTGCCGGGCGCGACGCGTACTACGAGCTGGAAATCAACGCGCTGGGCACGATTTACGAGGTGCTGTGGGTGTGGAAGGATGCCTACCGGCGCGGCAGTCGTTTCGATGCTCCGGAGCTGGATCTGCTCAACCAACGGGTCCAGACACTGGGTGACTTTGGCCACCATCATCCGCGCGGTGCCCGCTGGGGGTTCCTGGATTGGGACTTTCCGGGGCTGCAGGTAGCTGTGCAGCTGGACGGCACCCTCAACGATGACCGAGACATCGACCGCGGTTGGACGGTCGAAATCGCCCTGCCCTGGCGGGGAATGAAGTGGTTAGCCGACGACCGGGCACTGCCGCCGCGCGATGGCGACGAGTGGCGCCTGGATCTGTCACGCTTCGAGCAGGTCCGCGAACACGGCACCACGCTGTCGGCCGGCTGGGCCTTCAACTGCCACACCGTGTTCGATTCGCACGTCCCCGAGCGCTTCACCCGCATTTCCTTTTCGTCGCAGTCGGTGGCTGAAGTTCCGGGAACGCCGTAGCCGTCCGACCCAACCCGTGCACGCGAAGGGGGCCAGCCCAACCGCCTTCCGGCGAGGGACTCAGGCGTTGTTGCCGTCCGGCTGACCCAGCCGCCGGGGATCCGATCCGGTCCCTCGCACGCGGGTTCGCGACCGGCGGGCCGATCGGAGGGTCCCGGCCGCCCACTGCTGCCCCGCAGCCCCGGCGTCGCCGGCGGCCAGGACGGCCAGGACGGCCACCTGGACCCGGTCCAGGCTTGACTGTGTCCCTTTCTCCGTCGGCGCCCGGTGGCGCTGTCAGGATACGACCATGGTTTCCGCGCCGAACGTTAGTCGCACTACCGAGCGGGTGGCCCGCCTGCGGCAGCGCGCCCAACAGGATGCCCAGGGTGCACACCGCCAGCCACGCCCATCGCACTGGTCGGTCAGCTCCATGGCCTGCTCGCTGGCCGAACGGCGCGCCTGGTCGCTGTACCTGGCCTGCGAACGTATGCCCATTACCATCGAAGCGGACGAGCTCATCGTCGGGACTCGGACGCTGCTGCCGCCGGAGCCAGAGGCCGGTGCCGGGTGGTTGAGTCCTCTGCCGGCTTACTTCCGCGACGACGCTGAGCGTGACGCGGTTGACCACGGCCGTGGCGCCAGTCACAACGTACCCGGTTTCGGCAAGCTGCTGCGCTGTGGCCTGGACGAACTGACGGCGCGCGCGCGGGCCGGCGTCGCGGTCGCCGGTGAACCGCCTCAGCGCGCGGCCCTCAGCAGCTTCGGCATTGTCTGCCAGGCCGCCGCCGTGTACCTGAACCGCCACGCCCTGTTGGCGCGCCAGTTGGCGGCCACCGAGAACGACGACCGCCGCCGGGCTGAACTGGTCCGCGTCGCCGCGTGCTGTTCATGGGTGGCCGGCGGCGTCCCGCGCGACCTGCAGGAGGCGCTGCAGCTGTATTGGGCCGCATGGTCGCTGATTGTACTGGAGGTGGGTTACCTGGTGTCCATGGGGCGCGTGGACCAGTGGTTGGCGCCCTACTGGCCAACGGGCCCGGACGAACAGGAGCAGGCCCAGGAACTGCTGGACTGCTTCATCATCAAGTGCAATGACCACAACGCCCTGTGGGCCGGCCACTCGCTGATCAACAACGAACCCGTGCTGAGTGGCCTGACTGCTTCGGGCGCGGACGGCACCAACCCGGTTACCTGGGCGGTGCTCAGCGCCGTCGACCGACTCAATATGCCCGATCCGCAGCCGGCTGTGCGCCTGCACGACCAGAGCCCCCCGGCGTTGGTGGACGAGGTCTGCCGCCTGTGGCTGGCCGGCCGCTCCCAGTTGTCCGTGTACAACGACGACGTGTTCGTGCCGGCCCTGGCACAGGCCGGCTTCGCCGCCGACGCCGCGCGGAGTTACGCCATTGATGCGTGCCAGGACCTGACCATCGAGGGGTGCTCGGATTTCTACTGTGCCGGCAGCGTGGACTTGGGGCGTCTGTTGCGCGACGTCCTCGCCGCTGCCCCGGACGACGCCGACTGGGACCTGTTCGTCGACGCCTACCGGAACCGCATCACGGCTGAGGTCGAGCAGGTCTGCGGGCGGTACAACGAGAGCCTGCAGAGTCGCCCCGGGCTGCCCTGTCCGCTCCTGTCGGTCACCCTGGACGACTGCCTCGAGACGGGCCTGGACATGGCCGATGGCGGTCTGGCGATTCGCGCTAAGGGGATCATGCTGGCTCAGCCGGTGGTCATGATCAACTCGCTGGCCGCTCTGCGGCGCGTGGTTTTCGTCGACCGGGCCGCGACCCTGGCCGAGGTGCGCGCCGGATGCATGAGCAACTGGCAGGGGGCCGCGGCGCTGCAGCGCCGCCTGCGCGCGGCGCCCAAGTGGGGCAATGACGACGATGCCGTAGACCTGCCGGGGATCGCCATGCTGCGCTTCGCTGCCGAGCAGATCCAACGCTGGCGCCTGCCCGACGGTTCGCTCTTTCTCAGCGGGGTTCACCAGGCGCACCACGTGGCCGTGGGGCAGAACCTGGGGGCCACGCCCGACGGCCGAGCCGCCGGTGAACCCCTGTCGCCAACGCTGGCACCGGCCAGTGGTAGCGAGACGCAGGGCCCCACGGCCGTAATGCGATCGGTGGCCAAGCTCGATACGCGGACCGTCCAGTGGAACGCTTCGCTGACCATGGTCTTCGACCCCGGCAGTTTGCAGGGGGCCGCGGGACAGCGCAAGTTCACCGACCTCGTGCGTACCTGGTTGCGTCTGCGGGGGCCGCAGCTGCAGGTCAACGTGGTGGATCGGCAGACCTTGCGCGCGGCTCAAGCCGCGCCCGGCCAATACCAGCACCTGATCGTCCGTGTGTGGGGCTTCTCCGATCGCTTCGTGTCGCTGCGGCCGGAGCATCAGGAGGAACTGATCAACCGCACCGCCCACCGGTTGTAGGCGCCGGTCAGGTTCCTGTCGGTGGCGACGGGGTTCGGCCAAGCCCCGTCGCCACCGGGCGACCGGTTCAACCGGGCGTCGGCGGCGTCCGCCGGGCTCGCGCGCCGATCGGGCGCCTGCACCGGTGCCCTGCCGTCCCCGGATCGCCGGCCCTACCCCCTGCCCCGAAGGCCGGCGCCGGCCCGGCGGCGCGCGGCCGACCGATGGGCCCCCTGGCGTGTTGCCCGCGGTGGCCGGCCGGGATCCTGGACCCGGCGGCGGTACGGCGGGCTCTTTGCAGGCGGCCGGTTCAGGCCGGGGCCGCGGGCGCCACCACAGTGCAGCGTATGCCCAGAGCCCGCGCCAGTCCCTTCAGCGCCCGTGCCCGATGCCCGATCCCGAGGGCGAAGTGGTGCGTCGGCCCAGCCAGGCACCAGCGCTCGAGGAAGTCGGCAATGCCGGTGCCGAAACGGGCTCGCGTGTTGGTGTTGCCGGTGGCGGGGATGGCGCCGGGCAGTGACTCACCTTCGGCGACGACGAATTCAAAGGTTCCGCCGTGGGTCTGGGTCAGGGCCAGCAGCGTTATCGGGCCGTGGCGCAGGGAGAACTCAACCCCTGGCCCCCGGCCGGCTTTGCCGTGCAGCACGGTCAGACCACGCAGGATGGGGCGGCCCTGGGCGATGGCCACGTGATGCGGGCCGTCGTGACCGACCAGCACAAAGTCGCCGTCAAAGTCCACCGGATGGATCTCAGCAAAGGAACCGCCGGCGCCGAGGCGATCCATCAGCAGCATGGCCACGCAGTTCTTCAGGTCCAGTTCGCCGGCCACTGGGACGCCGCGCCCGGTCAGCAGCGAGGCACCAATGGTGAAGCTGCACCCGAGGCGCTCGGCGGCGTTGCCGTCGCGGCCACGGTAGTAGTAGGCGAGGCCGTCGAGGCAGTGCTGCTCGACCAGGTGCTCAAGGCCCACCGCGACTTGGGCGGCCCAGCGCAACTCGTCCGGATCCACCGGTCCGGCGATGGGGTCGCTGCCCGGCGCCGGGAAAACAAACAGTTCGCGAATCAGGGCGAGTTGCTGCTCGATGTCAGCCGGCGTCACGCCATCGACCAGGACCGCCAGGTCGTCCAGTTCCAGATGCTGCACGTGGGGGCCCAACAGGGCCTCGATCATGGTGGGGTCCGAATTCATGTCCAGCATGCCTTCGTACACATGCCCTACCAGGCCCAGCCGGCCGCGGCGTAGGGCGTGCAGGCAGCGGGCGATATCGCACCACTCCTCCAGTCGCGGCCAGGCGCGACCGTCCTCGCCCAACTGACCGACGATGGCGTCGGCTGGTTCCAGGCCCGCGCGACGCAGGGCACAGCAGATCTCGGGCAGACTGCAGATGTTGTCGTTGGCCAACTGCGCGTACGTCGTGGCCCGGGCATAGTCCAGGGCTGAGCGCGGCTGCAGCGCGGCCAGCACCAGCGGTACGCGCGTGCGCCGGGCGATGGGCAGGAGGTCGGCTGAAGGCGCATAGGTGGCCAGCCAACCCACCAGCAGGTCACAATCGGCCTGCTGCAGCTCCTCGGCGATCGCCGCCGCCCGTTCGGGGCTGTCGCTCATGCCGGCGTCGATCAGTTCCACGCCCGTGGCCGCCAGACGCCGGGCGACCAGGCCGTGGGAGGCGAGCAACTCCTGCTGCAACCCCGGGAACTGCGGCCAGTACAGCGCGTGTCCGAGGCTGAAGAAACCCAACCGCGCCGGCGCCGGGCGCCGGGCAAAATAACGGGCGAACGTCGTTTCGAGCATGCTGCCTGCTGCGCGGGCCGCGCGGGAATCCGAGGCGGTTCTGGCGGTGATGACAGTGGTCTGTCTACGGCTCGGGGGCTCGCCCGGTGACCACAAAGGCCACCGAGTCAACGCTGCCGGATACGAACAGGCCGATGCCGCCATCGACGCTGAAGCGGGGCCGGTCGAAGCGGTCACCGACCAAGCCGCCGAAAGCCCCACCCAGGTCGGCGGTGCGGATGTACGCATACCAGTTGGCGTCGATGGAGAAGATCCGGAGCACGTGCCGGCCGGCGAACGCTACGGCAAACCATGGCAGGCGAAAACGGCGGTCGGGCAGCAGCGTCGGCGGCGAACTGCCCTGACGCTCGAAGTCTGCCTGGTCGCCCGCTTCGAGGAAGCCCTCATCGACGAGGAACTCCGAATCGGTCTCCAGGTTGGCCACTGCCGCCTGGAACGCCAGTGCCGGCGTATCGTCCAGGCGCGCCTCCAGCAGCCCCTGGCGGTAGGGCAGCTGGTTCTCCGGCGCGGCCCACGGGTCGTCCCCGGCCGCGCCGACAAGGCGCAGGCGCCGGACCTCACTCAGGCTGACCGCGTCCAATATCACTACCTCGGTCAGGCGCACGGGCGCCGGCGTCGTGGTGGCGGCCGTCAACTCCTGGTCGGCCCAGGCGACACTCAGTTCATAGGTCGCCAACGGTGCCACCGTGGGCGCATCGGCGGGCGGCAGGTAGCAGCCGGCCGAATCCCGGTGAACGGTGTACGGGTAAACCGTACCCCCTTGCCGCAGCACCACCTGGGCCTCGGTTACCGCTGCCTGGGCGCGCGTGTAGGGAGCGCCTGACGGCCGCGTCTGGCGCAGGTAAACGGGCGGCAAGGGCTGACCCACCAGGAGCACGGCGTCCACCACCAGCTGCCCGGCGGCATCGGCGCCCAACAGGGTGGCGGGATCTCGCTCCGGCGAACAGCCGGCCATCAGGAAGCAGAGAACCCCCAGCCAAGGCATCACAGCACCCCCTAAAAGGCGAAGTCAAGGCCGCATGTGGGGACCACCGGCAGCATGCCAACTACTCGCGCCTCGGCCACAGGGCTGTCCGTATCATACTGAACGAACCACTCGTTGCGGCGGCTGTACGCGTTGAACACCTGGACATAGGCCTGCCCCTCCACCCCCCACCATCGCACGTTGCGTCGGGCACTCAGATCGAGCCGGTGGTACGGCAGCAGGCGGGCCGAGTTGCGCGCCGCCGGCAACACATAGTCCTCGACCACGCCCGTGGCCGGGTCGCGCAGGCTGTACCGGGCTGCCGCTGGTGTGTACGCCTGACCCGTGGCCCAGGTGAATGTCGCGCCCCAGGTCCACTCTCCCTGTCGTCGGGAGGCTACGGCGGTGAAGTCGTGGCGGCGGTCGTACTTGGGGTAGTACGCCCGGCCATCGTTCAGGTCGGCGAAGCGCCGCCAGGTCTTGCCCAGGGTGTACCCCAGCCAGCCACGCGTGCGGCCGGCACGCTTCTCGGCGAAGAGCTCCAGTCCGTAGGCGCGCCCACGACCGCCCGTGCGGAAAATGTCCGCCGTAGCCTTGCCCGGGTCATCGGCGGCCGCGTCCTCGTTCAGTTCCACCAGGTCGTGCATGCGGCTGCCGTAGGCCTCGGCCGCCAGGTGGTAACGGACCGATGGTTCCCAATGGAGGCCAGCTGTGGTTTGCACTGCGCGACCGGGAGCCGTGCGGCGGTCAACGGGCAGCAGGAAATCGGCACCGCTGAACCCCTCGGTGCTGACCAGTTGGAGGTACTGCCGGTACGATCCGGCGCCCAGTTCCAGGCGCCAGCCCGGCTGCAGCGTCCGCTGCACAGTCAGGCGCGGCATGGCGGTGAACCGCCCGCCAGGGCCGTAGTATTCGCCGCGTAGCCCGATGCGGGCCGATGTCAGGGCGCCGGCTTGCCAGGTGTCCTCCACGAACAGACCGAGCAGGTACGGGGTCGGCGCGATCGACACCTGTTCCACCTGATTGAAGGCCGAGGCGTAGCCGATGCGGTACTGCGTGGCTCGGGCGCCTGCCGCCAAGCGGTGCCGGGCGCCGGCGGCCCAGTCCATATCGGCCTGCAGGCTGTAGTCGCGCACGCTGTTGGCGAATCCCACCGGCGTGGCGAAAACGTTGGCGTTGGTGCGGCTAGTGTAAGCCGAGGTGGCGGCGCGCAGGCGGCCGCTCAGCGTGGGGGAGAACAGACGTTCGACGCGGGCCACGGCGGTGTAGTTGCCCCAATGCTGGCGGAAGGCGGTCTCCTGATCGCTGTCGTAAGTCAAGCGGTCGCGGCTGCCGAAAACCGATGCGACGGCGAACGTCGAGGGATCGGGAGCGAAGGCAATCCTGGCATTGGCGTCGTAGAAGTAGTAATTCGGCACATCCTGCCCGGCGGCGCGCAGGGCGGCCAGGACCGGGTCCAGATAGGTGCGTCGGGCCGCGACCATCCAGGCGCCGCGGCCGCGGCCACCAACCGGGCCCTCGACCAGGAAGCGGCCGGTAACCAGGCTGATTCCTGCCATCCCCGCCGCGCCGTCGTAGTTGCCATCGCGGCTGCTGACGTCCAGGACGGCCCCGAGATTGGCGCCGTAGACAGCCGGGTACACGCCCTTGTACAACGCCACTTCCTTGGCTACGTCCGGGTTGAAGGTCGAGAACAGACCGAAGGCATGGCTCGGGTTGTACACCGGAACCTGATCGAGCAGGATGCGCGTCTGATCCGGGCCGCCGCCGCGGATGTACAGGCCGCTGCTGATGTCGGATGCCGTCTGCACCCCGGGGAGAAGCTCAAGGGCTCGCAGCAGATCCGGTTCGCCGACGGCCGGCAGTTGCCGCAGCGCCGGGGCCTCCAGTTCCACCAGGCCCGGCGAGGGCCCGGGGGTGGCGCTCACGCGGTCGGCGGTCACTGTCGTCGTCTGCTCAAGCTCGATCGCCATCGGCTGGAGGCGAATGTCGCGGTGCACCGCGCTGCCCTCGAAGACCGCCAGCGTGTCGCTCCAGTGCGCGTAGCCGACGTGCTTGACCGCCAGCGTGCAGACCCCCGCCGCGACCGCGGTCAGGACGAATTGCCCCGAGGTGTTGGTGAACGTGCCTTGGCCAGTACCGACGAGCAGGACGGTGGCGTAGTGCAGGGGGACACCGTCGGTCGCGTCAACCACCTGTCCGGTGATAACCGCCGCCGAGGCGGGCAGCGACGCCAGCAGCACAAACAAGGCTGTAATGCGCCGCAGGCGCCCTCGCCGCTTCGGGCAGAGACTGCCGGACATGATCAGTTCCCCTCGCCGGGTCGCGTCCCCGTGGCGGGCTGCGTCGCGCCCCACCGAGCGGCGGCCGTCTGCCGCACCTCGCGGACAAGAAAGTGGTGGTAGGCGGCCAGGGTGTTCGCGTCGGTCTCGTCGCGCACCGTGGCGGCCGTTGCTGCCAGGGCTCGCTCGCCGGCCCGCAGGGCTCGATCGACGCACGACCGCGCCAGGTTCAGCGCCTGTGCGTCCTTGGGCGTCCCGGCGCCGGATTCCAGCCGGGCGGCGTGAGCCGCCGCCTGTTGTAGCCATTCCAGCTCCTCAAGGGCGCCAATGGCGAAGTCCAGGCGGCTGCGCCAGTACGCCCATTCGCGCCGGCCCGCCGGCCCCACCAGGGCCGCTTCGACGGCGCAGAGCTGGCGCGCTGCCTCCTCGTACGCGGCGCGGACGTGGGCCAGACCCGTCTGCGGGGGAGCCGGGGCCTCCAGCGCTCGCACCGCCACCCCCAGAACCGGGAAAAGCAGCCCGAGGAAATCCAGGTCGAGGATCACCGTCGCATCCTCGAGCAAATCCATTACCCGCGCCATGGGGCGGGCCGCGGCCGGGCCGTACACGCGGCTGAAGTGCCATTGGTACGCCCCCGGCGGCGTTTCGTTGGCATCCCAGGACCGCCGGGCTAGGAAGGCCGCAACCGGGTCGAGGTCGCCGACCGGCCAGTGGCGCGTGAAGAAACCGCGCCATCCGTGCTCCGCGGCAGCATCCAGGAGTTGGTGGAGACTGCGCGTGGCCACCTGGGGCAGCGATCCCACGTTGTCGTCCTGGAGGGTCACCACCAGGGTCGCGGGCACCTGGCGGGTGTCCAACTGGTCCATGGCGCGCATGGCCCGCACGGCCCTGGACGCCGTGTACCCCAGTGAGGTGGTGACCCCTGCTCCCGGCCACAGCACCTGCCCCAGGACAGGGAAGAGCGGTTCGCTGTTGCCGCCCAGGTTCAGGTGCACGGTGGCCCCCTGGGCCCCGGCGCGGTCCAGCAGGTCGGTGGTGGCGAACAAACGGTCCACGAAGTGCAAGATGGAAATACCCGACTTCACCTCACGAGCCGCGCGCTCCAGGCCACCGGGGATCAGTTGGTTGCCTGTTCCGTGGGCCAGCACGGCGGCCAGCGAGGTGACGCGCCCCAGGCCGTGGCGGTGATCAAGCTCGTACCAGCAGCGCTCGTAGTGCTGCTCTGCATGCGGGTGCTCCGGCAGCGACAGGTGGAACTCGTCCACTCCGATACACTGTTCCAGATGAGCGCGGAAACTAGCCTCGATCAGCGCCATGTGCGCGGGATGGGTCAGGTCCCCCTGTTCGGCACAGGTCAGGCCGCCCAACTGAATGGCCCCTCGAGTGGGCTGCTGCAGCAGTCCCCGGAATTCAGCCGGGAACTCCAGTGGCTGGAAATGCACCGCCGTGTGCAGCCCCAGTTCGTGAGCTGCCTCCAGAATCCCCCGCAGCAGTTGCTGCCCGGCGGCCAGTTTGTCCTCGTATGTCTGCGCTCCGGCCAACTCCGGGTTGTCCAGCAACGACCGACCGCGCAGGTGCTCGCGTCCGATCGTGTCCTCGTCGATGGGAATGCGTTGGCCGAAGAGCAGGCAGGCCGTCTGCCGTCGGATGCCGTGCAGCTCGAAATGCACGAAAGGATGGTGCGGCCACAGGCACAGGTAGATACCGTTGTAGCGGAGTTTGAAGATCTGCCGGATGAAGGCCTGCTGCTGGCTCAGCGTCCACAACCCGGGGCTGGTTGGCAGGTCGTTGAACTGGCGCCACGAGCGCAGCGGCAGCACGGGTTCCAGGTGCCGATCGACGTGGGGCAGATGGAAGGAGCCCGGGGCTTGGGGGAACACGTCGCCGTGCAGGAGGAAGGTAACGCCGTACTGCTCGGCCAGTTCGTACACCGCCCAACACACCGCAGCCGGCGAGCCACCGGCCAGCACCATGGTGTGGGCGTCCACGCGCCGGACCAGGTGCCCCTGGGAGCTGAGCCGGGGCAGCCGGTCTTCCAGTTGGCCGAAGGGCGGTGCCCCAGGCTGCCCGAGCAGGAAACGCGTGCCCGGTTCGCCATCCTGCGGGGCGGGTGCGATGGTCGCCTGTACGCCGAACAGGGCCGCCAACAGGTCGCGGAGTTCGTGCGCCGCCCGGATGGTCAGCGGCGGCGGCTGCGGCGCGGTGATGATGCGCACTGGCGCGGCAGTGCCCGGCACATCGTGGGCCATGGCCGATCTCCTGGCCCGGGCCGTCGCCCGGCGGTTGGCGGACCCGGGTCCGACCCGACGGCGCCCGTGGTCCTGCTGAAACCGGGTGCCAGCGGCGGTCGGCGGGGGCGTCGTTGCACCCCGCTGCGGGTCTGTCACGGTTCACGGGGATAAGATCGGTCAAAGCGCTCGTGGCTGCTGCCGTGTCACGGGGGTTCCGTGGCCGACGCGTCGGCCTCGACCGGCCCGGTGCGCCGAGGCGACCGACGTTCTGCCCTCGCGGCCGGGCAGAACGAGGCCGCGAGGGCGCTGATGTGCC
>CAITNQ010000357.1 GCA_903893785.1 uncultured Gemmatimonadota bacterium | reverse complement strand
GCCAGGCGCCTGGCCGCGTCGGCAATCAGGACGCGCACGGCCCTGTCTGGGCGCCCGGACGCGGTGGATCCGGTGGACGGCATGACGCAAAGCCGGAGGGACCGTAACCGGAACCGCCAGAGGGCTCCCGTGGACAGCGGTGCGAAAGCTGGGCACGTCGCGTTGGCGAACTGCTCTCCTGTGATGAGCCAGCGCGCAGACTGCCCGTCGGTGAGGGTGACCGGCAGCTCGGAAGACCATTCGTCGCGCGGCGGCAACCACAAGCCGCTCCATTTTCGGAACGGTAGGCGCCAGTAGAGATGCGTCACGGTGACCTGGCGCCGGCCGGAATTCGTCACCTCGGCCCAGACGCATTCGGTGCCCTGGGCCCACGCCGCCCCTGGAGCCAAGACCACGCTGCGCGTGCAGGTTACGCGCAGGCTCTGTCTCCTGTCTCGCGTCGACAGGTACAGCGACACGATCACGGCCCCGATGGTGCCCAGAGCCTCGACCCAGCCAGCGAAGCTGTTGATGAACACCCACGTCTCGCGCGCCACCCTCTTCACCTGACCTGGCGCGCGGGCGTCCGCGCCTGGCCCAAGGCGCCGCGAACGGGCCCGTGATGCGTTTGGGGCAAGGAATGTGGGTGCATGGTGGGCTCCAGTTCAGGTTGGGGTAACACGGGCCACGCGAGCGCGTCAGTGCGGCCCCACCCGCTGGACGGCTCCCGGTATGCCGCAGTCGGCTGAGAACTCAGCCAACGGCACGCCCACCCCCCATCCGCCCTTGACACGCCCGGCGCCGCCGTTGTATCGTTGAGGCGTCGAGTCAAAGCAGTGAGGTACGCCCCTACAGCTCCACCCCGCTGCCGGACCCCGCTTTCTTTGGGCCGGCGCAGTGCTCGGCGACCGCGAGGTCCCGAAGTGAAAACGCCTCGGCGCTTTGACTCGACACACTGCGTCGGCCCTCTTTGCGTTCTGCCCCCACGCATCAAGCCGACCCACGCGCAATAGGACGGGCCCCACCGTCAGGCCGGCGAAGCTAGTCGGTAGGGCCCCCTCACCGTCACCGGGCGTACTACGCCCAGGAGGCTGTCCCTAATATGGCGCCAACCCGCACGTCCCTGCAACGCCACCGGTCTGCCCGTCCAGCGCCGCTCGGTGGCTCGGCCGACCGCCCTACCTGCACTCTGGTTCGCCCCGCAGTAGCCTCGGCACCTCGGCATAGCAGCCACCCTTCCAGGTGCACTGAACGCGCCTACGGGCACGAAGATGCGTTCTGGCGCCGGTCGCAGCAGCTCGCCGTCTGGTTGCTGGCATTCGGCCTGACCTACCTCGCCGTGCGCATCGTCGCCGTCCTGTTCGTCCAGGTGGTGCAGCCGTGAGGCCCGGTAGCCGTGCCGCCTCCGGCGCCAACCCCGGACCTGACCCTGCCGCGGAGTTCCAGTTCCACTCGTTCGGTAGCACGCTCAACCTGTTCGGCCCGGCCACCGCCGGCGGCGCGTCTGCCCCGGATGCTTCCGCCCCCGACACCGCCAACCCCACCACGCCCCACTCCCTCACCCGAACCACCGGAGACGCCATGCACGCCGCCATCGCACGCCCTCGGACGACGACCCACATGTGGGGCGTCGTCGGCCCTCGCTCCAACCGCGCCGCTGCCGCACCCGAGCATCTCGAGGCGTACCCGGTGCCCGTTCTCGGCCCGCACCGGCGCGTCCGTCAGCCGGCGGCCAACGAAGGCCCGCGGCGGCTCGTGCTACTGGCCGGGCGGCCCGACATGGACCTCCTGACCCCCTTGGTGGTGGTCGACCGCGACGTTACCGCGCGCCTGTACGAGCAGGCCACGGCCCTCCGCACCACGCTGAAGACGTGGGTGAGGATGCTGATCCGGTGGCAGACCCGACTGCAGGGCCAGGGCGCCATGGCTTCGCGCCCGGCTGACGCCCCCGAGTTCGGGCCGCACCACCCGCCCGCCCCGTGCCGCCCCAAGGTGCGCGTTCCGGCCGACGCTTCGCCCATCGTCCTGGACGAGCGCGAGCTGGCGGCGCTGGTGGCCGGCATGGGGCTGACCTGGGACCTGCCGCTCTGCGTCGACCTGGGTGACTGGCTCCGCGGGTGCCTGGCCTACCCCGCGGACCTGGGAGGGATCCTGCTCGACTGCTATGACGAACCGGGGGAGTCGCGACACGGCTTGGTCCTCTTCGGCGCCAAGTGCGGGTGGAGCCCGACCACCGCGGCCATCGCTGTCTCCGCATTGGGGGCCGCGGCGTATGTCGGCGGCCTGCCGGAGGCCGAACGTCTGCCACCGCCAGCGCGCCGCAGTCGCACGAGCATGTGGGAAGGGTGACGGAGGCAAACTGCACTCGGCCGCGCGGCCGGGTTGAGTGCGACGGATTTAGGCGCGAGTAGACGCATGTGATTGTGGTCAAGCAGCCGGCAGACACCGTGGATTGTGTTTTTTCTTGACCTTCCGCGATGGCATGAGTATACTGCTTCACATCGCATATGCCGAGACGCGAGTTTTATCAGCAATCGCGATAATCGGCCGCATTTGATGATACGGCCGCCAGGCAAATCGGGCGGCGGACCCAATCCCGAACGGAACGAGGCCACAGTGAGAGTTCACATCACGAGAGACCAGCTGGCGCCGGGCGACCAGTACCTCTTCTCGAGCGCCCAAGCGGGAGCGGTACTCGGCGGGGGTCCTAAGCGGCCGAAGGAGCTGGAGCGTCTGAACTTCGTGCCGCGCCCCTCAGCCCAAACACCGGGGCGGCGGAGCCTGGCAACCTACACGTTGACCGAAGTCGTCTGTATGCTCGTGGCTGACGCCCTGGCAGAGGCCACGTCGTCCGAGGTGGCGCGGCTCGTGGTTAACGAATTGCTGGCTGACCCCACGGTGTTCGCTGTTCGCGGCCACGTGTTCCCGCGCGTGGCGTCTGGGCACCTCTGGGTGGTGGTTAACGAACCGACGACAGCTCAATCGGGCATCCCCGTTGACTACGTGCGGCAGGGGACTGTCGGCCAGCCAACCCCAGTCAGGATCGGGCGATCCCCCCACGGCGAGTGGGTAGTCTACAAGCTGGTCGCCCAGGTGCCGGACGACGACTGCCGCCGCTTCGATGCCCTCGCCGACCTGATGCGGACCCTTGGCCCGCACAGCAGTCCCCGCCTGTTCCTCGGGGTGGTGGTGCTACTCGATTTCGCGGACCTGATTGAGCGCGTCCGCCAGTGGCACGGGTACTTCCACCCGGACGACTCGGCCGACCTCGATGAGAACCCCGACTCGAGCTTATGCGTGACCGGCGAGGACTCTCTTCTGACTCCCATCCAGGCCTGCAAGGCCCTGGGCCGGTCCCTCCCCTGGCTCCGGTTACGGACCCGCCAGGGGAAGCTTCCTACCTACCGTGTGGGCCGTTTGCTGCGCTTTCGCCAGTCAGAGCTGCGCCAGTGGGCCGCCGAACACGGCCTGGCTTACCAGAACCCCCAAAACGAGGGAGCGTGATCAAGTGGAGAAGCTGCTTTCAGTCACCGAAGTCGCTGCTGTGCTCGGTTACTCGCGTCACTGGGTCTACGTGCGCACTCGTAGCGGAGAGCTGCCCAGCGTGAAGGCTGGCGGTCGCCTGCGCTTCAGCCCCTCGGCCATCCAAGCGTGGCTCGCCGAACGCGCCGCCGGCG
>CAITNQ010000356.1 GCA_903893785.1 uncultured Gemmatimonadota bacterium | reverse complement strand
GCCGCGTGGTGGTGGACCTGCCGGACGTGCGCGGCCGGGAAGGCATCCTCAAGGTTCACTCGCGCAAGGTGCCGCTCGGTGATGACGTGGACCTCAAACGGGTTGCCCAGGGCGCGCCGGGGCTTTCCGGGGCTGACCTGGCGAACCTGGTGAACGAAGCCGCTTTGCTCGCGTCGCGCCGCGGCCTGCCGGCCGTGACCATGGCCGATTTCGAGGAGGCGAAGGACAAAGTCATGCTGGGCGCGGAGCGTCGCAGCCTGGTGATGACCGACGAGGATCGCCGGCTTTCGGCTTTCCACGAGGCTGGCCACGCCCTGGTGGCCAAGCGGTTGCCCGGCGCCCAACCCATACACAAGGCGACCATCATCCCGCGGGGCCAGGCCATGGGCATGGTCTCCTTCCTGGCCGATGAACGGCGCTCGGTTACGGAGACACGCCTGCGCGCCCACCTGGCCACCGCCCTTGGCGGCTGCTGCGCCGAGCGTCTGGTGTTCAACGAGCGCTCTACCGGGGCGCAGGGCGACTACCAGCAGGTGACGGCCCTGGCTCGGTCCATGGTATGCGACTGGGGCATGAACAGCGACCTGGGCCCGCTTTCCTTTGGCAGCGATACGGACGAGATCTTCGTCGGCCGCGAATGGGGGCGTCGGCGGACCTACAGCGACCGCACCGCTGAAGCCATCGATCGCGAGGTGCGCCAGTTGGTCCTCGACGCTGAGCATACCGCCCTGTCGCTCCTGCGCGAGCATGCCGATGGACTACAGGCCCTGGCGGCGGCGCTGCTCGAGTTCGAGGTCCTGGACGACGAGGAGATCGGCGCCATCTTGGCCGGGAAAACCCTGACGCGCCCGGCACGGCCACGGCCGGGGGCGGCTGACGCTGCGGTCCCTGAACCGCCGACGGCGACCGCGGGATCGACTCCGGGCACCGAAGCGGGCCCCGCCACGAGCTCCCTGCCAACGGCGCCGGCCGCGGCCAACGGCGCCCCCGACGCGAGCGCTCCGCCAGCCCCGTCGGCGGTCGCCGCCGACGGGGTTGGCGGCGCCGACCCGCCGCCGCCAGGGACGCCGTGATCTGGCAGTTGCGCGACCGGCGCCTGGATTTCGGTGCGCGCGCCCGGGTCATGGGCATCCTCAACATCACCCCCGACTCGTTCTTCGATGGTGGTCGCGATCGCGACGTGGCCGCGGCTGTGGACCGGGGTCTGGGGCTGGTCGCCGAAGGCGCTGATGTCGTCGATGTCGGCGGCGAGTCCTCGCGGCCACCGCTGTACGGTACCATGCAGGTGCTGACCGCTGCCGAGGAATGCGCCCGCGTGTTGCCGGTGATCGACGGCCTGCGGCGGCACACCTCGGTACCCATCTCCGTGGACACGGTCAAAGCGGAGGTGGCCCGGCGGGCCCTCGACCTGGGTGCCGACATCATCAACGACATCAGCGCCCTGCGCGACGATCCGGCGATGCTGCCCCTGGCGGCACGCACCGGCGTCCCGGTGGTGCTGATGCACCGCCGCGGCACCTCCCACACGATGCAGCGGAACACGGTCTACGCGGACCTGATCGGCGAGGTCACCGAGTTCCTGCGCCAGCGCGTCGCCGCGGCTGGCGCCGGCGGGGTTGCCGCCGACCAGATCGCCATCGACCCTGGGCTAGGGTTCGGCAAGTCCGTGGCCGGTAACCTGGAGTTGGTGCGGCGGCTCGACGCCCTGGTGGCTCTAGGGCATCCGGTGCTGGTGGGTGCCTCGCGCAAAGCCTTCATCTGGCGCACCCTGGGCCTGTCGCCTGCCGAGGCCCTCGAAGGCAGCCTGGCGGTGGCGACGCTGTGCGTGGCCAAAGGCGCGCATCTGCTGCGCGTCCACGACGTGGCGGCCACGGTGCGGGCCCTCCGCGCCGCCGAAGCCGTGTTGGGTTCGGCCGCATCGGTCGCCCGGGCGGCGGGCAGGGCGCCGTGAGCGAGGACCGCCTGGTGCTCTTTCGCCTCTTCGGCTTCATGCCGTTCTCGCTGGTGTCGCTCCTGGACATCCTGCTGGTCACGGTCATCTTTGCCCGGCTCTTCGCCCTCATGCGTGGCACGCGGGCGGCGCAGATCCTGGTGGGCCTGCTGCTGATGGCTTCCGTGGCCACAGCCGCCCCGTGGCTGCGCATGGACGCCCTTGCCTGGCTGCTGGCGCAGCTGCGGTCCATCCTGCTCATCCTCCTGGTGATCCTCTTCCAGCCCGAGCTGCGGCGGCTGCTCGTGTCCTTGGGGCAGACGCCGGTACTGCGGTGGCTCTACCGCGCCGAACCCAGTCGGGCCGTCGACGAGGTGACCCGCGCCGTGGGCCAACTCGCCAGTCTCGGGTACGGGGCGCTGGTGGTGCTGGCGCGTCAGGATCGGTTGGATTCCGTTCTCGAATCCGGGGTACCGCTCGATGCCGAGGTGTCTGCCGACCTGTTGACCACCATCTTCACGCCTCGGTCACCTCTGCACGATCAGGCGGTCGTCGTGCAGGGCGAGCGCATCGTCGCGGCCCGCTGCACGCTACCTCTTGCCGAAGCCGTCCAAGACCAGCGACTGGGCACCCGTCACCGGGCGGCACTGGGCTTGTCTCAGGAAGCCGATGCGGTCACCGTGGTGGTCTCCGAAGAGACGCGCACCATCTCGCTGGCCGCCGGGGGCGGCCTGGTGCGCGGGCTCAGTGCCCACGACTTGGGCCTGCGCCTGCACGAGCTGATGGGTCCGGCTCGTCCGGTGCTGCGTCCCGAGCCTGTTGAGGAAGTGTGATGCGTCCCACCGCCGCCGGAGCCGGGGTTCTGTCCCGGCACCTCGGGTTCGGCCTCGCCCGGCGGCGGAACCAGAGACCGGCTGCGTCCGGCAACATCGAGCGCCGTCGCCGTGTCCTGTTCCCTCAGGGGCAGCCTTCGGTGGTGGTGCTTGACAGCGAAAGGTCCTCAGGCTATCATAATTATTCGCAATATCCGTTAATTATCTAGGATGCACAATGCGCGCGAAGACGGCTCGATTGACCACCATTCGCCAGACCCTGGTTGCCGAGGCCATCGACACCCACGAGAGCCTGGTCGAAGCGCTCGCGGCGCGCGGCATTGATGTCAGCCAGTCGACGCTGTCCAAAGACCTGCGCGAGTTGGGGGTGGTGCGCGTGCCGCTGCCGGAGGGTGGGTTCCGCTACGTCATGCCGCAGGCGGGAGCCACGCTTCACGACCGACGGGTCCTCGAACGCGAACTGGGAGATTTCCTGGTGTCGGTCCAGCCAGCCGGCAGCCTTCTGGTGGTCCACACGGTTGCGGGCCACGCGCAGAGCGTGTGCGAGGCCATCGACCGCATGGCGTGGCCCGAAGCCGTCGGTACCCTGGCGGGCGAGAACACGATCTTCGTCGCGACGCGTTCGCCTGCCGAAGCCGCGGCGCTGGCCGGCCGCGTTGGCACCATCGTCGGCTCGGCCCTGCCACCCCGTTGACCGCCCGGCGGCATCCCGTCGGATGGCCGCCCCGCAGCTCCGCCCCGGACCCCTAGGCCCCTTTGAGGCACGGCCATGACTGACCTGCAGCAGTACATCGACAAAGCCAGCACGCTGATCGAAGCGCTGCCCTATATCCAGGCGTTCCGCGACAAAGTGGTGGTAGTCAAGTATGGTGGCAGCACGATCACCGGCGAGGCCGAGGACGACACGGTGCTCAAAGACATCGTGTTCATGGAGAGCGTGGGCATTAACCCGGTGATCGTTCACGGCGGTGGCCCGGCGATCAACCGCCGGTTGAAGGAACTGGGCGTCGAAAGCCACAAGGTGAACGGCCTGCGGATCACCGACGCGCCCACCATGAAAGTGGTCGAGGAAGTGCTTTTCGGTGAGGTGAACGCGGGCTTGGTCGCGGCCATCAACGCCCTGGGCGGGCGCTCGCTGGGAGTCTCCGCAAAGGACTCCGGGGTGATGCACGTCCGCAAGCACCTGGCCGCCACGCCAGACGGGCCAGTCGACCTGGGCTTCGTCGGCGAAGTGTCGCGCATTGATGCGGCGCCCCTGTGGGATCTGATCAACGGCGGCATGATCCCGGTCGTGGCGCCCATTGGTCTGGGGCCTCGGGGGGCGGCTTACAACGTCAACGCCGATACGGCGGCGGGCGAGATCGCTGCAGCCCTCCAAGCCGAGAAGCTGGTCTTCCTCACTGACGTCAAGGGCATTCTGCGGGACCCCCAGGACCCCGAAAGCCTGCTCTCCACCATCCGGCTGAAGGAGGTGGATGCCTTGCTGAGCAGCGGCGTCATCAACGGCGGTATGATCCCCAAAGTCGAGGCCTGCGTGCGCTCGGTGCGCGCGGGCGTGCGCAAGACGCACGTGATCGACGGGCGCATTCCCCATTCCATGTTGCTCGAGTTCTTCACCAACGAGGGTATCGGCACCCAGATCGTCCAGTAGGACGGAAGGCCCTATCATGCGCACCGCGGACATCATCGCGCTCGAAAACAGGTACGTTCTGCAGAGCTACAGCCGGGCCCCGCTGGTGCTTGAGCGCGGCAACGGCGTGTACCTATTCGATACCGACGGGAACCGTTATCTCGACTGCGTCAGCGGCCTGGCGGTCAATGCCTTCGGCTACGGCGACTACGAGTTGCTGGCGGCCATGCAGGAGCAGGCCGCCAAGCTCATCCACGTATCCAACATTTTCCACACCGTGCCGTCGGTCCTGCTGGCCAGGGAGTTGGTGGAGCGCTCGTTCGCGGACCGGGCCTTCTTCTGCAACAGTGGCACCGAAGCGTGGGAGGCGGCGCTCAAGTTCAGCCGCAAGTGGGGCAACACCACCTTCGCCAAGCCGAAGTTCCGTTTCATCGCCATGCACAACTCGTTTCACGGTCGGACCCTGGGATCGATCTCCACGACCGGCCAACCCAAGTACCATCAGGGTTTCCAGCCGCTGCTGGGGGGCATTGATTTCGCCGATTTCAACGACCTGGCGTCGGTGGAGCGGCTGGTCACGGACGAGACCTGCGCCATCCTGGTGGAGCCCCTGCAGGCCGAGGGCGGCATCCATCTGGCGACGCCCGAGTTCCTGCAGGGATTGCGCCAGCTGTGCGACTCGCGGGGCATGCTGCTGGTTTTCGACGAGATTCAGGTTGGTCTGGGGCGCACCGGCACGCTGTGGGCCCACCAGCCGTACGGGGTCGAGCCGGATCTGATGACGCTGGCCAAAGCGTTGGGCGGCGGTCTGCCCATCGGGGTTACCCTGATGCGGCAGAAGGTGGCCGACGCCATCAAACCGGGTGACCATGCCTCCACCTTCGGTGCCAACGCCGTTACCTGCGCCACGGCGCTGGCCGTGATGCGCAAACTGACCGAGGAGGGCTTCCTGGCCGGCGTGCGTGACCGGGGCGAACACCTGGTCGAGCGGCTGCAGGCCCTGCAGCAGCGCTTCCCGGGGCAGTTGAAGCAGGTCCGCGGCCGCGGGCTGATCCTGGGCATGGTCACCGAGCGGCCGGCTGCCGACTACGTGGCCGCCTTCCGCGAACGCCACATTCTGGTTGCGGTGGCCGGGCCTCAGGTGGTGCGCTTCCTGCCACCGTTGGTGATGGCAACGGAACAGCTCGACGAAGTCGTCGACGTCTTCGGCGACATCGTCCAGGCGTTGGCCTGACGTGGCCGGGGGCGATATGCCGGAAGGCACCAAGGCCTGGTCGGGCCGGTTTGCCGGCAGTACGGCGGCGCTCATGGAGCGTTTCAATGCGTCCATCGGTTTCGACCGGAAACTGATGGACGTCGACATTGCCGGCAGTGTGGCCTGGGCCCGGGCCCTGGCCCGGGCGGGCGTGCTGGCGCCGGCCGAGGTCGACCTCATCGTCGGCGGACTGGAGCAGGTGCGCCGGGAGATGGCGGCCGGTACGTATGACTTCCGGCCCGAGCTGGAAGACATCCACATGGCGGTGGAGCAGCGGTTGACGCAGCTGATTGGCCCGGTGGGGGGCAAGCTGCACACTGGCCGCAGCCGCAACGACCAGGTGAACCTTGACGAGCGCCTGTTCCTGCGCCGGGCGGCGTCGGAGTTGGACCGGGCCCTGCGGCAACTGCAGGCAGTCGTCGTGGCCTCGGCTCAGGCTCACGTTGCCGTGGTGCTGCCGGGTTACACCCACTTGCAGCAGGCGCAGCCCATCGTGTTTGCTCATTACGCGCTGTCGCTGTTCTGGATGCTGCAGCGCGACCGGGGCAGGCTGGCCGACGCCAGCGCCCGGGCAGACCGCCTGCCGTTGGGTTCCGGGGCGCTTGCCGGCACCACCTTTGCCGTGGACCGCGACGCCTTGGCCAGCGAGTTGGGCTTCGCTGGCATTACTGAGAACAGCCTCGACGCCGTCAGCGACCGTGATTTCCTGCTCGAATTCATCGCGGCGGCCGCGATCGTGATGATGCACCTGAGCCGGTTCTGCGAAGACCTGATCATCTGGTCTTCGGCGGAGTTTGGCTTCATCGAGCTGGCAGACGCCTTTGCCACCGGCTCCAGCATGATGCCGCAGAAGAAAAACCCAGATTCGCTGGAGTTGGTCCGGGGCAAGACCGGCCGGGTCTACGGCAGCCTGATGTCCCTACTGACCACCATGAAGGGCATCCCGCTGACCTATGCCAAAGACATGCAGGAGGACAAGGAGCCCTTCTTCGACGCGCTGGAGACCGCGCTCATCAGCGTCGAGGTCTTCACCGGCGCGTGGGAGACCATGACTCTGCGTCCGGAGCGCATGGCCGCGGCCATCGATGACAAGGCGCTCGCCACTGATCTGGCCGACTACCTGGTGCGCCGCGGCATGCCGTTCCGCGAGGCCCACCGGGTCATTGGTAGTCTGGTTCGTCGCGCCATCGCCGACGGCCGCGCGCTAGCTTCGTACAGCCTGGCTGAGTTCCAGGCCCACGATGCCGCGTTCGGCGCCGATGTCATGTCACTGCTCAACCTCGAGGCCAGCCTGGCGCAGCGCAATATCGCCGGCGGCACCGGTCCGGATGCCGTTAACCGGCAGTTGGCCCAAGCCCGTGCGGCCCTGGCCGCCGGGACGGCCGGCTGAGTCGCGCTGGGCTACCCCTGGGCCCCGGTTCGGGCCCAGGCCACCAATGCATGGGGGACCGCCATGGCGCGCGACACCGATGTCCGGGTACGCTCTGTCCAGCTCTACTTCCTGCCGGTCAGGACCCGCGTGCCGCTCAAGTTCGGCGCCGAGACCCTGACATCGGCCACCTGCGCCCGGGTCTGTGTTCGCGTCGAGAACCGTCGTGGCCGCACCGCCCTGGGGTGGGGCGAGACGCCCCTCAGCGTGCAGTGGGTCTGGCCGAGTGAGCTGGACTACGAGACACGGCACCAATCGCTGCAGCAGTTCTGTGGCCAGCTAGCCCAGGCCTGGGGCGACTGCCCCCTGGTGGGCCATCCGCTGGAAGTGGGCCACACCTTCTTGGAAGACGCCCTGCCGCAGTTGCTGGAAGAGCACAACTCCCGTTCAGATCACGAAATGCCGTGGCTGGCGGCCCTGGTTTGTGCGGCCGCGTACGACCTGGCGCTGCACGACGCCCATGGTGTGCTCCACGGTGTGCCGGCGTACCGCACGCTGAACCAGCAGTTCATGAGTGCCGACCTGTCGCACTTCCTCGAGCCGACCGACAGCACGGGCGTCTCCTTCGCCGGCCG
>CAITNQ010000355.1 GCA_903893785.1 uncultured Gemmatimonadota bacterium | reverse complement strand
CGGGGTCGTGGATCCGGCCAAGGTGTCGCGTTCGGCGCTGGAGAACGGCGCTTCCATTGCGGCCCTGCTGCTGACCACCGAAGCCCTGATCGCCGAGATCCCCGAGAAGCCGAAGCCGGCAGCCGGTGGCCCTCCGGGCGGCGACATGTACGGCGGCGGCGGTGGCATGGGTGGTATGGGCGGCATGGGTGGCATGGGCATGTAAGATCCAGGCGGCCTGCCTGGCGTGATTCGGGGCCCTCTGCCTTCCGGCAGGGGGCCCCTTGGTGTCTGCGAGCCCGTCCGGCACGGGGCACGATAGCCTTTTCAGCTTCGGGTCAGGACGGCGCGCAACCGGACCGCTACCACCTCAGCTTCGCCATCCTGCAGCGTCTGAGGCCCCACCGTCAGGGAGGCGTCTGACCCACTGACGAGAATGGAAGGCTCGCCGTCACGCAGGGCCTGCCGCGCTTCACCCGCCCCCACTTCGGCATCGGCCCCAAAGTCAACATGCACCAGGGGGCTGGCGGGGGGGAAGCGATTCGCGAAAGGCGGCGTGTACCTGACCTGGATGCCGGGCAGGTCAGCCACCGCGTCGCCAATGAGGCGGCAGCGCCGTTGCCACTCAGCTATGAGTGCCTCCTCGTCCTGCTCGAAGAAGATCTCGACCGCAGTCAGCAGGCCGGCGATTTCCTCCTTTCCGACTTTCATGCCCCGCCCGATCGCCGAATGAGGGTTGCTGTTCAGCGCGCAGGCCTGCACCAAGTCACGGCGTCCCAAGATCAGCCCACTCGACTGCGGTCCAAACAGCCCCTTGCCACCGCTGAACACGCTCAGATCGACACCCATTGCCGGCAGATCGGTCAGGTTGGCGCGCGGCGGTAGCTGCGCCGCCGCGTCGACGATGACGGGAACGCCATGCGCGTGGGCCAACTGCACCACCTCAGTGATGTCGGTCCTCGGTTGGCACCCCAGAAAGAAGACGGCGGCCGCACAGTCCGGACCCAGGGCGGCGGCATAGTCGTCCGGGGTCACCCGTTCAGGCGTGCCGATCCGGCGCAGGCGTCCCCCGCACAGTTCAAACCCTTGGTGCACGTAGTAGTGCGGGTCCACCAGACTGATGACAATGTCACGCCGGGCACCCATCACTTCGGGCAGGCGCTGGATGCGCTCGGGATCGGCACCGGCCAGGCAGGCGGCGCCCGCAAGCAGCATGCCCGAAGCGGCCCCGGAGCAGATATAGGCTGCCTCGGCGCCGGTCAGGGCGGCGATCCGCTCGCTCGCCCGGGCCTGGAACTCATTCAGATCGACGAACGCGCGCGACGCCTCGACCATGGCCTCGACAACCCGAGGCGGCATGATCGACCCGCCCAGCGTCGTGATCGTGCCACAGCCATTGATGAAGGGACGCAGACCGAGACGCGAATACAGCGACGGGGTTGCCATGGAAGCGTGCTCCTCGTGGTTGACCTGCAGTGACCGAGAAACTAACTTGTCGGCCATGCGCACACAATCACCGACGAGGCCAATTGGCGACTGACAGACCCGGCCAGAACAGGCCAACGGAGGGGGCACCCGCCAACGCCGGGCCCATGGCGGTACCGCAACGAGCGCCAAACCAGCCGCCGAGGTCAAGACAGGCGTCGCGGGGACGGCAGCATGCCGATGCGCTTACGGCCCTGTCCGGCCTGCAGGCTGTGGGCGTTCCGGTCACCGTTGAATGGGGGCGCACCGACCTGACCCTGGCCGAGGCGCTTAACCTCGGTCCGAACGCGCTCTTGCGCACGTCGTCCACCATCGACGAACCTGTTGAGGTGCGCGTGAACGGGCAGCTGTTCGGCCGCGGCAAGCTGGTTCTGGTAGGCGGTAACTACGCCGTTCAGTTGACTGAGGTGATCCCGGGCTGACGGCTCCGGCGCCGCCCGGGCGAGCCGTGCCGCGCTGACGAGCCGCCGCATCCTGGCGCGACGGCCCCGGTGGCCCGCGTGCACAGAAAGAGGGTGAGCCGTTTCCCGGCCCACCCTCTTGTTCGGTCAACTAACTACGGGAAGCTCAGTGCGCGTGGCCGTGACCGGCCGCGGGCTCTTTCTCTTCCTCTTCCTCGGTAACCATGGCGTCCGTGGTCAGCAGCAGACCGGCAATGCTCGCCGCGTTGCTCAACGCGGTGCGCACGACCTTGGTCGGGTCAATGACGCCCATCTTGACCATGTCGCCGTATTCCTCGGTCTGGGCATTGAAGCCGTAGCTGCCCGAATTCGAGGCCACGCTCTCAATGACCACCGCGCCCTCGACACCCGCATTCAGGGCGATCTGGCGCAACGGCTCCTCCAGGGCGCGACGGATGATCTTGACGCCCACATCCTCGCCTTCGTTGTCGCCCTTGAAGCCCTCGAGGCTCGACAGCGCGCGGATCAGAGCCACGCCGCCGCCGGGGACAATGCCCTCCTCGACAGCAGCCCGCGTCGCATGCAGCGCATCTTCGACCCGGGCCTTCTTCTCCTTCATCTCGCTCTCGGTCGCCGCGCCCACGCGGATCACCGCGACGCCGCCGGCCAGTTTGGCCAGCCGCTCCTGCAGCTTCTCGCGGTCATAGTCCGAGGTGGTCTCTTCGATCTGGCGGCGGATCTGCTCTACCCGGCCCTTGATGTCGGCAGCCTTCCCAGTGCCCTCGACAATGGTGGTATTGTCTTTGTCGACGACAATGCGCTTGGCCTGACCCAAGTCGGACAACTGCACGCTCTCGAGCGTGATGCCCAACTCTTCGCTGATCACCTGGCCACCGGTCAACACCGCGATGTCCTGCAGCATGGCCTTGCGGCGATCACCGTAGCCCGGCGCCTTGACCGCAGCCGTCTGCAGAGTGCCGCGGATCTTGTTGACCACCAGCGTGGCGAGGGCTTCGCCCTCGACGTCCTCGGCGATGATCAACAGGGGCTTGCCTGACTTGGCGACCTTCTCGAGCAGGGGCAGCATATCTTTGAGATTCGACAGCTTCTTCTCGTGGATCAGCAGGTAAGCATTCTCAAGGACGGCCTCCATGGCTTCCTGGTCGGTGACGAAGTACGGCGACAGGTAGCCACGGTCAAACTGCATGCCCTCGACGACTTCCAGGGCCGTGTCGGTGCTCTTGGCCTCTTCAACCGTGATGGTGCCGTCTTTGCCCACCTTGTCCATGGCGTCGGCGATGATATCGCCCACCGACTTCTCGCCATTGGCGGAGATGGTGCCGACCTGGGCCACCTCACTGTGATCCTGCACCGTCTTGCTCTGGGTCTTGAGGTTCTCAACCACGAGCGCCACCGCGCGGTCGAGACCCCGCTTGATCTCCATCGGGTTGAAACCCGAGGTCACCGCCTTCAACCCCTGAGTGTAGATGGCCTCGGCCAGGACCGTCGCCGTGGTGGTGCCGTCGCCGGCCACGTCGGACGTCTTGGAAGCCACTTCCTTGACCATCTGAGCGCCCATGTTCTCGTACTTGTCAGGCAGCTCGATCTCCTTGGCCACCGTGACGCCGTCCTTGGTCACGGTCGGCGAGCCCCAGCTCTTGGCCAACACCACATTGCGGCCGCGAGGCCCCAGGGTGACTTTGACCGCCCGGCTCAACTGCTGCACGCCCGAGAGGATCTTCTCACGGGCCTCTTCTCTGAACGCGATCTTCTTGGCAGCCATGGATCAGTCCTCTCCGGTTAGCCGACGACGGCCAGGATATCGTCCTCGCGCATGATCAGATAGTCTTCGCCGTCGAGCTTCACTTCGGTGCCGGAATACTTGCCGATGAGGACCTTGTCACCCACCTTGACCTCGAGGGCCACGCGCTTGCCCTCCTCGACCTTGCCGGGACCCACGGCGATGATCTCGGCCTCCTGCGGCTTCTCTTTGGCGGTGTCGGGAATGATGATGCCGCCGACCTTCTGCTCCTCTTCGTTGTCGAGGCGCTTCACCAGAACGCGGTCCGCCAGCGGCTTGATCCTGACATTGGCCATCATGCCATCTCCTGTTGGTGACGTGGAACGCGGCCGACCCCTTGCCGGCCCAGAAGTCGCTTCTGTTAATGCAACTATCGTGCCACTGCCATCGCGGGCCCCGTTGGGGCCACTTCTCCCGGAGCCCGGTGCCCGGGGGCAGGCGATCGTCGCCGCACGCGCTCCTGAAGGATTTCCCGATTCGGCACAAGAAACCTGAAAGACCTCCAGTGATATCGTTTAGTAGATTGTTATTATTGCACTTATATGAGTTTACCATAATGGGAATTACGCGCGGCCGTTGCCGATCTGGGACGACTCGGCGGAACAGGAGCGCCCGGGTCGCGCTGTTGGGCCAGAGAAGGTCGGCGGGGCGGCTCGGAGCTGCGAACTGCCCCAGAGCGACGGCGACGGCAGCGCCTGCCAGCGACTGCAACTATGGCACATCGTGTGACAGGGCGACTCTGCCAGTGTGCCGCGCCGACGTGCGCCATCGTGGCATTGCCTGCAGCGACCCGCGGACAGACAGGAGGAACCCGGTATGGTTCGGCTGAGCAACCGCCTGCTGGCGATCACCGGCGCGAGCAGCGGCATTGGCCGGGCGGTCGCCCTCCAGGCCGCGCAGCAGGGGGCCCGACTCGCCCTGGCCGCCCGGCGCCTGGACCGCCTGCGTGATCTGGCGGACCAGATCGAGGCCGCGGGCCGGCCGCGCCCACTGGTTGTCGCCTGCGACGTCCGTGATGCCGAGTCGGTGGAATCCCTGCGGCAGCAGGTGGAGACGATGGTCGGCGTGCCTGACATCCTGCTGGTGAACGCAGGGCGCGGGGCCTTCCGGCCGTTAGTCGAGTTGGCCCCGGCCGAAGCTGCGGACGTGATCGCGACTAACCTGACCGGCGCCGTCTTCTGCGTCCGGGCCTTTCTGCCGGGCATGTTGGTGCGGGGGAGCGGCCAGGTGGTCTTCGTCTCCAGTGTGCTCGGTGAGTTGCCGGCGCCTGAGCACGCCGTGTACGGCGCCACCAAGTTCGCCCTTACGGGCCTGGCGGAGAGCCTGGGGTACGAACTCGGCCCACGGGGCATCCGCGTTACGCTGGTGGCGCCGGGTCTGGTCTCCAGCGAGTTCGCCCAAGTCAGCGGGACGCCTCTGGTTCGGTTCCGCCAGGTACCCCACCAGACGCCCGAGCGCGTGGCCGCCACCATTCTGCGCGCGGTGCACAGGCGCCAACGTTACTGCGTCGCGGATCGGTTCGCCGCCGTGGCCATCGCCTTCCGTCGCCACTGCCCCCGTCTGGCGCACTGGGTGTTCGCCCGGGCCATTGCGCGGGCGTACGCTCGCCACCGCGGGTGAGGTGGTGCCCGGGGGCCCCGGGCGGGTCGGTTGGTGTCCAGACCGACGGCGGCGCGACCGGGGTCGCGAGCCATCGGACGCGCGCAGCGGTTAGCGATCGGGTGTGCGGTCGGCGTCGGGCGCCACGGAAAGGGCGAACTCGAAGATGTTCTCGAGATAGCGGCCGGTGACGCGGCGCTCAATGACGGAGAAGCCGGCCAGCGTCGCCTCCCACTGGACCGCTGTGTTGTACTGCCGGCCCCCGTCGGCCAGGCGCCACCAGCTCGCTTTGACCCAACGCTTGGGGCCCCGATCGCTCTGCAGATGGTCATAAACGATGACCCGCTCACGGGCCACGCGGCAGGCCTCGTAAAGCACGTCACGGTGGGGGTGGGTCATATGGTGCAGCACCTGCAGCAGCAATACCACGTCGAACGACCGATCGGCGAAGGGCAGGCGGTGCGCCCATCCGCATACGTAGTGGCTACCCGGGTTCGCCGCGGCGGCGCGCCACAGGAAGGGCAGGGAGACATCGAGACCTGCATGCAGGGACGCCGCGGCCGCGTCGTAGCCGAAGGCTTCCGGGCCGCACCCCACATCCAGTACCTCACGGCCCGTCAGATGGGGCGTGATTGGCAGGTGCTCCTTGGGGTTGATCCATTCCAGCACAGCCTTCTCGAGACGGTAACTCCAAGGGCGCTGGAAGCGACCGGCTGCCGACGCCAGGGCCGCTTCGTGGGTCTCCTGGGCCGCATTGCCTGGCGGCACAAGGACCGGGACCCCATACCGCTGCGGCACGGCTGCACCGCACTGCGTGCATGTCAGAGCGCCACCGCAGGCGGACAGGCCGGCCACGCTGCAGGCCGGACAGGTCAACTTGGTGGCGAAGCGTTCGGCAGTCGTGGTCATGGCGGCGCGCCCCGGAGCCGGCGGCAGCCCGCCGCGCGGGTCCCTTTACTGAGCAGTGTAACCACCGTCGACAAGAATGGCAGCGCCGGTGGTGAAGGCCGAAGCCGGAGAGGCAAGGTACAGCACCGTGGTGGCCAGTTCAGCCGGGTCAGCCCAGCGCCCCACCGGCACCTTGGCCTGCATGGCCGCGGCCTTGTCCGGGTCCTGGAGCAGTACCGCGTTGATGGGGGTGGCGAACGGGCCTGGGCAGATGGCATTTACTGTGATGCCATACGAGGCCCACTCGAGGGCCAGGGTCCGCGTCAACTGCACAATGGCCCCTTTGGTCGACGCGTAGGGCGTCCGATCGGGGAGCGAGATGAAAGACAGGGTGGACCCCATATTGATGATGCGACCATAGCGCCGGGCGACCAGATGCGGCCCGACGGCTCGACAGTAGCACAGGGGGCCGTACAGGTTGGTGGTCACTACGGCCTGCCAGTCCTCGTCCTCCAACTCCAGCAACGGCCGGCGGATGTTGATCCCGGCGTTGTTGACCAGGATGTCGATCCGGCCGCATTCACCCACCACTCGCGCCACGGAATCCTCGACCTGCTGCCGCTCGCCGGCATCGGCCGGAACGGCTAGCACGCGGCCCCCAGTGTGTGCGGCGATGGCTGCCGCAGTGGCGGTGCATTCGGCTTCGTTGCGGCTGGTGATGGCCACCGTGGCGCCGGCCCCGGACAGGGCCGTGGCCATTGTTTCCCCCAACCCCTTGCTGCCGCCGGTGACCAACGCCACCTGGCCGCGCAGGGAGAACAGGTCGAGCGCATTCGCAGGTATGTGCATGGCTTCCCCCGTGGTCAGGATTGCTCCCAATTCTCTGCCTCGACCATGCTCCGCGCCAGCGCGCCCAGTTCGTCGACCAGTTCGGTCTGCTCGCGCTGCCGCGCTTTGTTGGTTACCTGGAGGGTAAGGGCAATGAGGCCCAGGCCAAAGACGCGCTGCAGGCTGTCAGGCGCGTCAGGGTCGAGCCCTGGCACCAGTTCGGACAGCCGGACCAGCAGCTGGCGGTGCTTGGCCGTGATCTCGATCACTTCCAGCGGCATGGCGAATCTCCGGTTGTGACGGCAGCAACCCGGTGGGCGGCCTCAGTCGTCGGATGTGGGGCGACAGGCGCCTGGCCCAGTGGCCCACCGTCGGAGAGCATCAGGCAAGCTAGACGTGCAGCAGCACCCGAGCCCCTTCGTGGTCAAACTGGTAGCTCATCTCCCGCAGTCCGGCCGTGGCCATGGTGCGGCGCAGGGCGGCGCGCCGGTCCGCCGGGCAGTAGAACAGCAGGAAACCGCCGCCCCCCGCGCCCATGATCTTGCCGCCGAGAGCTCCCGCGTCCAGGGCGGTCTCGTACCAGCGATCGATGTCGGCGTTGGACATGCGCCCTGAGCGCTGCTTCTTGGTGCGCCAGTGCTGGTCCAGAAGCCGACCAAAGCGGTCCAATTCACCCGCCTCCAGCGCCGCCTTGACCTGGTACCCCAGCTGCTTGACGGCGTGCAGGCTGTCGAGCACCGTGGGGTCATGCCGACGGGTATCCGCTTCCTGCTGTCCCAGGATGTCGAGGCTTTCGCGCTCAATGCCGGTGAAGAATACCAAGAGGCAGTTGCGCAGTTCCTCCAAGGTGTGTCGCGACGCCTGCAACGGGGCCACGCGCACCTGCCCGTTGGTCTCGATCTCCAGGCACGTCACGCCGCCGAAAGCAGCCAGGTAGTGGTCGTGGCGCCCGGCTGGTTGCCCGGCGCGGGCCGTCTCGACGTGATACGCCTCCTCGGCCAGTTCCTGCATCGACACGTGCTCGCGGCGGTGGGCGTGCAGAGCGGCGAGCAGGGCCACGGTGAAGGCCCCCGACGACCCCATGCCGGTGCGGCCAGGTATGTCGGCCATGGCGCTGATCTCGACGCCGCCGCCCAGGCGCGCATGGAGAAGGCATTCACGCAGCAGGGGGTGCTGAATGGCGGCCGGGTCGTCCACGCGTTCGGTCCGCGAATACTTGACCCGAATGAAGTCTTCTACCTTGAGCGTGTTCAGCTGCACGTAGACGTACTTGTCGATCGCCGCACTGAGGATGAACCCGCCGAATTCGGCCGCGTAGCCCGGCAGGTCAGTCCCCCCGCCGCCCAGGGGGATTCGCAGAGGCGCGCGCGTTATGATCACGGGACCAGCCTCCGCTCAGGGCAGGGCAAAGGCACCGCTGGCCACCGCTGCCTCGGCCTGGCGGTACCGCGCGTGAGTGTCGGTGGACAGCAGGTCACCGCGCAGGCGGTGTCCGGCCAAGGGAACTGCCCCGGCCAGCATGGCAGGGAACACCTGGCTGGCGAAATCACACGTCCCCGAAGGCGCAATAAACTGGAACACAGATGGATCAAGGACGTATGTACCGGCGTTGACGAGGTAGTCAGCAAACACCTGCTCGGGCCGCGGTTTCTCGATCATCCGATTGACCCGCCCCCGTCCGTCCAAGCCGACAATGCCGCGCGTCGTCGGTTCGTCCATGGGTAGCAGCCCGAGCGTGGCGGGCACCGATGCAGCGCGATGATGCGACCACAGCGCCCCAAGGTCGAAATTGGCCAGATTGTCGCCGTAGTAAACCAGAAAGGGTTCGTCGAAGAACGCGGCCACAGGCCGAAGGGCGCCCGCAGTGCCCAACAAAACGGGTTCATAGGAATAGGTGATGCGGACTCCCCAGAGGGCACCATCGCCCAGATGACCCTCGATGACTTCGGGCAGGTGGTGCAGGTTGATCACCAGGTCGGTGAACCCATGTTTGGCCAGCAGCCGCAGAACGTGGACCAGCAGCGGTTGGCCGCCGATAGGCACCATCGGTTTGGGGCAGTGGTCGGTCAACGGGCGCAGGCGCGAACCAGCCCCCGCCGCCAGGACCATCGCCTTCATCGCGCCGCCTGGCGGAGCACGTTAGCGGCACGCATGCGGCGCTCGCTTTCGGCGTAGAAGTCCTCGACGTCTGGTTGCTCGCGCACCCAGGCGGCGTATTGGGCGATGGTCTCGGCCAGCGGGACGCTGGGTCTCCACCCTAGTTGCCCCAGGGCGTCCCACGACGACACCGTATGGCGGGTGTCGCCGAACCGGTATGCCCCCCCGAGCACCGGCGGCAGGTCCACGCCCAGAACGCGGGCCGCCAGCTGGGCGTACTCGTTGACCGTGGTGCCCGTCAGACCGGCAACGTTGAAGGCCCGGTCGACGGCCTCCGGGTGTTCGAGGACCAACAGGTTGGCCCGGGCCACATCGGCCACGTTGACGTAATCGCGCAGTTGCTGACCGTCTTCGTAGCAGATCGGGGCCTTGCCGTGGAGCAGCCGCAGGGTGAAAATCCGGCAGATGCCCGAGTAGGCGTTGTAAAACGAGTTGCGCGGCCCCTGCACGATGGAGTAGCGCATGTTCACGGTCGGGATATCGTACTTGCGGCCCAGGTTGAAGGACAGCAGTTCCGCCGCATACTTGGAAATCCCGTAGGCGGTGTGCGGGTTCACCCGGTCCTCGGTCAACGGCAGCGGCTCCATCGGCCCGCCGCAATCAGGGCAGTGCACCTCCCAGTCGCCTCTGGCCAGCTGCTCGGCCGGCCGGCACGCGGGGTACACGATGCCGTGCTCAGGGCAGCGGAATTTGCCCTCGCCGTAGGTAGACTGGGACGAGGCCAGCACCACACGGCGCACGGGGTAACGGCGCTCGACGAGCAGCTCGTAGAGCAGCGCCGCACCGGCGGCGTTGACATTGACGAAGGTGCTGAAATCGGGCATGTAGTCCTGGTACGCCGCCAGGTGGACGACCGCGTCGACGCCCGGCAGAGCCCGCTCCCAGTCGTCGCGGCAGCGCACATCACCCTGCAGGCGCTCGGCGTCGGGGTGCAGATAGCGCGGCCAGCCGTGAGGGTGGACGCGCGGCTGCAGGCTGTCCATCACCCGCACGTGGTAACCCTGTCCGAGCAGCAGATCCACTGTGTGGGAGCCGATGAAACCGGCCCCGCCGGTAACCAGAACACGTTGGTTCACCAGACTGCCTCGCGCCTGCGGGTGGGTCCTGGGAGGACAACGAGCGCCCAATATAAACCGGGTGATGGGGGCCGGCAAACACGTCTTCCCGAAGTTGGTTGACAGCCGGCAGGTGGGGGGGTAGTTTACGCTTTTTTTCCCCTCGGGCCGGGGCTGCGCCATGGTCAGCGGCCTGAGGACTGAGGAAGGGGGCGCGGGCGGCCGTCCCGACGGGCTAGTGGCGCGAGGCCCGCCATCGGCGCGCCGCCCGGGAGGCGGGACGCGGCGGCCGCGCCGCGCGGTGGCCTGCGGGCGTACTTCCACGCCGGCCCGGCCAGACCAGATAGAGGCCACCCGGCCCGACATGGACGAACCGTACTTCCACACGCGCCGGGCCGCACCCGGGCCGCCATGGGGGGACTGCGGTGGCCAAAGGTACCGTAACAGCCGTGTCGCTGGGGTTGGTGGCCGGGTTGCTCCTGGGCGAACTGGCTACGCGCCTTGTCGCTCCCCAGGTGTACCGCCGACCGCCGGTGTGGGAGTTCGATGCCCGACTGGGATGGCGCCATCGCCCGGGAGCGGCCGGGCGCCTGGTGACCCCCGAGTTTGACGTGCCCATGGTCATAAACGCCGACGGCCTCCGCGATCGCGCCACGCCGGCAGCCACCGCCGGGCGCCGGCTGCTGGCTTTCGGCGACTCCTTTGTCGAGGGGTGGGGCGTGCCGTTGGAGGCTTCGGTGAGCAAGCAACTGGAGCAGCGCCTGGCGGCAGCGGAACCCGTGGAGGTGCTGAACTGCGGCATCGCCGGGTATGGCACGGACCAGGAGCTGCTGCTGTATGAAACCCTGGCACCGCGCTTCGCCGCCGATACGGTGTTGTTGTTCTTCTATGGGAACGACCTGTGGAACAACGCCAGCGATCGCGGCATCGGCGCTGAGCGAGGCTTCAAACCGTATTTCCGCCTCGACAGCGACGGCCGGCTGGCGCTGCGAGGAACCCCGGTTCGCCGGCTGCCCCAGTGGGACGAGGAATGGTGGGACGCGCAGCCGTGGCCGCGCCGCTGGGATCGGTTCCTGGGGGAACGGATTCACGTCTATGCCCTGGCGCGACGGGCCCTGGCCCCCGAAGAGGTAGGCGAGGCCCAGAGGGGCGAATACTACGCCGGCCTTTTCGGCCCCGCGAATAACCCCCAACCGGCCAGGCTCTGGGCCCTTGCGGATGCGATCCTGGGAGCCTTCGCCGACCGCGTCGAGGCCAATGGGGCCCGCTTGGTGGTCGTCTACGTACCGTCGATCGTCCAGGTTGAGCCCGCTGACTGGCGGGCGAAGCGGGAGTTGGCGCATCTGGGCGACGATTTCGACTTGGACCGCCCCAACCGCGAGCTGGCGCGCGTAGCGGCCGCCCGTCGCCTGCGTTGTATCGACCTGACCCCGGCTTTCCGCGCCCGAGCGGTTGATCAGGTGCTGTACTACCGCGACTCTCACTGGAACGCAGCTGGCCATGCCCTGGCCGGGGAACTCTTGGCCGAGGCCCTGGGCACCGCCACAGAAACGTCCGGAACACAACCATGACCGAGCGCATGAACCGTCTGGACCTGGCCATGGTGGGCGTGCTGGCCGTGGCTGTGGTGCTCCTGTTCTGGCGTGCCGCGACGCTGCAGGGAACCCTGTTCGTCGAGGACATGATGTTCCAGAATTACCCCTTCCGCGACTTGGCCGCCCAGGCACTGCGCCTGGGTCACCTGCCGTTGTGGACGCCGGCGATCAACTGCGGCTTCCCGCTGTTCGCCGAAGGTCAGGCGGGCGTGCTCTACCCGCCCAATCTGATCGCCTCGCTGTGCCTCAGTACAGGTACGGCGCTCAACTACGCCGTCATAGGCCACCTGTTCCTGGCCGCTGCCGCCACCTATTCCCTGGTCCGCCTGCTCGGCGCCGTGCCGGCCGCCGCCCTAGTTTCCGGGTTGTGCTACAGCTGCGGCGGTTATCTGGTGGTACGCGCTACTTCACCCAACTTCCTGGCCGTCTGCGCCTGGCTGCCCGCGCTGCTGGCCCTGCTCGAACTGGCGGTGGTGAGCCGACGATGGGTAGTCCTGGTCGCCGCAGCTGGCGTGGTCGGCTTGCAGCTGCTCGCCGGCCATCCGCAGGCGGCGCTCTATGGCGCCATCGCGGCGTCCGCCTATGGCCTTTACCGGGGTCTTACAGCAGGCTTGACGGCCGGCTATCTGGTGGCCCTGACCCTTGCGGTGCCCCTGTTGGGGGCCGGACTGGCCGCTGTGCAGCTGCTGCCCACGGCCGAGCTGCTGGCGCTGACACCCCGCGGCACCGGCTTGGCCTGGGATGACTTCGCGGCCATGTCCCTCCCTCCCGAGCGCCTGCTCTCGCTGTTGCTGCCCAACGCCTTCGGCGCTGACGGGAACGCCACCTACTGGGGCAGTGAGGCGGGTTTCTACATCCAGTTGTGCGCCTACGGCGGCGTCATCCCGGTGCTTCTGGCCCTGGTGGCGATTCGCGAGCGCCGCGATCCGGCAACGCGCTTCTTCGCCGCCCTGTGCGTGGTCGCCCTGGTCCTGGCGCTGGGGCGGTACACGGCCCTGTTCACCTGGCTGTACCAGGTTCCCGGGATGAGCATGTTCCGCATCCCGACGCGGTTCTTGCTCTGGTACGCCATCGGCCTGGCCGTACTGGCCGGCCTGGGAGCCGATCGGCTCTTCCGCGAAGCCGCCGACCGTCGGTTACGCCGATGGTGGCTGCTGCTGCTGCCGATCGCCGCCGCGGGCGCCATGGCTTGGTTGAACCGTGATCTGTTCCTGGGTTGGGCGGCCACGGCTTCGCCCCATGCGGCGGCATTGGGCCGCTACCGGGGCGAACTGGCCACCGACCTGGTACGCCTGGTGGTGCTGTCAGTCGCCGTGGTCACGGCCGTGGCCCGCCGGCGACCGGGGCGGGGTACGCCCTGGGCCCCTGTGGTTCTGCCCCTGCTCCTGTACGCCGATGCCTGGACCTTCGGCGCCGACGCCAACGGTGTCATAGATGCCCGGGTGTTCACCGCCCGACCCGCGTCGGCAGAGGCCATTATCGCGGATCGTGGCCCCGGTCGCGTGGTGCCACCGCGGGTATTGAGCCTCGTCTCAGAGCGCAACGCGCCCTATGACTGGCACGGTGGGTGGGCACTTGACCAGCGATCGTACCGAGTCTACCCGGAAACCCTGCGCATGTATGCGCCGGCGATGTTCGGCCTGGCGGGCGCGCTGCCGGGCTGGAGCCCGTTGCACCTGCAGCGGCACTGGGAGTTCGTCCGCGGGTACCCGGCCGTGGCCAACCTGGCAGGGGTCGACTATGTCGTCAGCCACGGTCCGCTGCAGCATCCGGGCCTGACACAGATCCATCAGGGCGAGGTCCGGGTGTACCGGAACGAGAGCGTTCTGCCCCACGCCTGGGTGGTCCCGGCGTTCCGCGTCGTCACCGACCCGGACCGTCGCTTGGCCGTGTTGCGCAGCCCGGATTTCGACCCCCGGCGGGAGGTACTGCTCGAGCGCGCCCCCGCCGCCTTCGTCCGCGGCTCGTCGGGATCAGCCCAGTTCGTTGCCTACGAACCCGACCGCGCCGAACTGCAGGTCGAGGCCCCGAACGGCGGCTTGCTGGTCCTGGCCGACACCGACTACCCGGGATGGCAGGCCCAGGTTGACGGCGTCGCCACGCCCATTATGCGCGCCAACCATGTCTTCCGCGCCGTGGCGCTGCCTGCCGGCGCGCGGCAGGTGGCGTTCACCTACCAGCCTGATTCGTGGGTCCGCGGCGTCTGGGTGAGCGGCCTGTGCCTGTTAGCAGCCGCTGCCGCTGCCATCGGGCTGTGGCGCCGACGGGCCCAGTCCGTCGAACCCCGCTGGGACGCTGCCCAATGGCCGCTGGCTGGTTGGGCGCTGCAGGCGGCCCTGGTATTGGTGGTGCATGCGCTGGCGACGCGGTGGCCCCTGTGGGCCACGCTGGTGGACCGCTGCCGGGTGCTGCAGGTATGGGGCAGCTGACACGTGGCCGCGTGGCGGCGATCTGCGGAGCCGCGGCGATGGCGGCCCTGGTCTATGGGCTTACCCTGTGCCCCACGGTCTATGTCGAGGGGAGCGGCGAGCTGATCGGGTCGGTGCGCCTGCTTGGCACGCCCCATCCGACCGGGTACCCACTGTTCTGCCTTCTGGGCCGACTGGTGTGCGCTGCTCTTCCCACCGCCAACCCCGCGTGGCCGGTCTCGACAGCGACCGCCATGACCCATGTAGCCGCGGTGGCCGCCGTCGCCTGGCTGCTGCTCGACCGGGGCGTGTCCCCGTGGGCCGCGGCTGCCGGGGCCCTGGCCCTGGCCTTCTCGCGCACGTTCTGGTCGCAGGCGGTCATTGCCGAGGTTTACGGACTGAGCCTGTTGACCGCGGTGCTGGCGCTGTGGGCCACTGCCGCGGCGGCCACCCGCCGCGAACCACGGTCCCTGCTGCTGGCAGCCTACGCGTGGGGTCTGGGCGCGGCCGCGCACCTGACCCAGGTCCTCCTGCTCCCGGTGCTGGCAGCCACGCTGGCTTGGCGGTGGCCGGCCCTGCGGCGGCAACCGCGCGCCTGGGTCCTGGCCGCCATCGCCGCCGCCGCCGGGTACAGCACGGTCCTCTACCTACCGCTCCGCAACGGCGTCGGCAGTGGCTTCCACTGGAGTCACCTCGACACTGTGGGGTCGCTGTGGGACCACCTGACCGGCGCCCTGTACCGATCTTCGTTCTTCGCCCTTCCCGTAACCGCCATGGTCAGCAACGGCTGGCGTTGGCTGCACCAGGTGCTGACCGACTTCACGCCGGTATTGGTACCCCTGGCGGTCTGGGGGGCGTGGTGCTGCTGGCGTCGCGACCGGGTCCTGGCCTTCCTGGCCAGCGCCAGCCTCGGCGTCAACCTGGCGGCGGCGCTCAATTACCACCGGGACCCCAATGGTTTGGGGGTCTTCTTCCTCACTGGCTTCGCCGTGGTCGCCGTTTTCGTGGCCTACGGTGCCGATGACGTGGGCCGGCGCGTGGGCCACGGCGCGGTTGCTGGTATCGCGGTGGTAGCCGCCGGAGCCCTGCTGGCGACAAACTGGGGCCAGGTCAATCGCAGTGACGAGTGGACCGCGCACCGCCTGGGTGCTGACCTTCTGGCCAGCCTGCCGCCCAATGCCGTGGTCGTGGCAGAGGGCGACGACCTGTCGTTTGTCCTGGACTACCTGCTGCGCCTGGAAGCCATGCGCCCTGACGTACGCCTGTACAACCGGATGGGCCGCGGCACGGACAACGACCTGCTCACGCCAGCGCAACGCCGCCTCCCCATGGAACGCCAACAGGACCTGGAAGCCGCCGCCGAAGCCGAGCTCATCCGTCGTCACGACCGGCCGGTGTACTACCTGGCGGCCCGAGGCCTGCCGGCGGCCGACCACCAACTGGTGCCCGATGGTCTGGCCTACCGGGTTGTCCGCCAGGGCGAAGGGTGGGTTGGTCGGGCGCCGGTGCTCGACCAGGGGTTTCTCAGCGCTCCAGCCGCCGATCCCTGGGTGCGCAAGCTGAAGGCGCATTACTGGTATATGCAGGGCGAGCACCAACTGGCCAGCAACGCGCCGGAAGCCGCCGCCCGCAGCTACACTCAGGCGGCGGCCACGGCAGCCGATTCGCGCAGTATGCGCTTCAACGTGGCGTTGGCCATGGTCCGCTGCGGCCAACCCGCCGCGGCCCTGCCCCACGCGCTTGCCGCCTGCGAACTCGACCCGTGGCAAGCGGGACCGCACCGGCTGGCCGCCCGGTTGGCCAGTGATCTCGGCCAGCGGTCATTGGCCGCCGAGCAACGCCGCCTGGCCGAGGCACTGGCCGATCCGCCTTGACGTAACCGCAGCGCCGGCTTACCTTGCGCGGGTCGTCGACAGGGGGATCCGCCGGCCCCAGCCCGGATATCGGTGATCCGTCTGATCTGCCGGCGTCGGCACCCCCGTCCCCAGAGCGCCGATGGACAAGTGGGATCGCATCTTGCGCCCGAAGAACATCCTGGTCGGCATGAAGGCCCGCCGCAGCATTGAGGCCATTCGCGAATTGGCCGACTTGCTGGACGAGGACGATGGGGTGTTCGACCCCAAACGTTTCCTGGCCGACGTGATTCAGCGCGAACAGCAGGGGTCGACGGGAGTGGGGAAGGGCGTGGCCGTCCCGCACGCCCACGAAGACAGCATAGCCCGTCAGCTGCTGGCGGTTGGCATCTCCCGCGAGGGGATCGACTTCGCGGCCATCGACGGAGCGCCGGTCCACATCGTGGCCATGCTGGCCACACCCAGGAAGCACCAGAAGCAGCACATGGAACTGCTGGCCGGCATCTCCCGGTTGCTGCAGCAGGACGATGTGCGGCGGGCCCTGGTCGAGGCCAGGGATGCCGCCGAGGTGTTGGCCATCTTCAACGGCTGTCGCCGCTGACCGCCCAGGCGGCCCGGGACCCGGTGCTCAGGGCTCGTCGCTGTCTACCCCGGTGCCGATGAGAGTATGGGCCGTCGTGCGCGCCACGCGCACCTGCACCCGTGTCCCCACGACCTGCTCGCCGGCAACCACCACATTCTTGCCCTGTGGCGTGCGGCCGTGGGCCGTGGCGGGTGTGCCGGCCGATGGACCGCTGCAGGCCTCGATCAGCACCTCGACGGACCGGCCGGTCCAAGCCCGGTTGCGCTCCTCGGAGATCCGCTCCTGCAGCGCAATGATCCGCTCTAGGCGTTCTTGCTTGGTGGCGGCGGGCACGTCGTCCGGCAGATGGCGCCAGGCGTGGGTGCCCTCGCGTGGCGAGTACTTGAACAGGAAGGCGCCGTCGAAGCGCACCTCCTCCATCAACGCCACGGTCAGGGCATAGTCGGCGTCGGTCTCGCCGCAGAAACCCACCACCACATCGGTGGTGAGCGCCAGATCGGGCACCCGGGATCGCAGTTGCTCGACCAAGCCGCGATAGTGTGCCACCGTGTACCCCCGGTGCATGAGGGCCAACTGAGCATCGGAACCGCTCTGGACCGGCAGGTGGAGCGAGGGACAGACGGACGGCACCGAAGCCAACGCCTCGATGGTGTCGGCGCTCAAGTCTGCCGGGTGAGGCGACGTGAAGCGCACGCGCCAGATGCCCGGCACCGCGGCAACCTGGCGCAGCAGATCGGCGAAACTCGTGCCGCCATGGCGATACGAGTTCACCGTCTGTCCGAGCAGCGTGACTTCGCGGACGCCGGTCTCGGCGGCCCTGGCCACCTGGTCGAGGATCTCCCGAACCGGCAGACTGCGCTCGCGCCCGCGGACAAAGGGAACCACGCAGAAACTGCAGAAGCGATCACATCCGCGCATGATGGTGACCCATCCGGTGCACCCCTGGCGGCGGGCCGGCTCGATGCCGGCGTAGTCCTCGCCGCGGCGATGGCGCACATCCAGCACCGCATCCTCGCCGGTCTGCTCAAGTAGTTCGGGCAGACGCCGGTACGCATCGGGGCCGACCACCAGATCGACAAAGGGCGCCCGCCGCGGCAACTCGGCCGCCAGGCGCTGGGCCATGCACCCCAGGACACCGAGGGTCATCCCGGGGCGGTGGCGCCGCAGGCCGTGTAGCTGAGCCGCCCGACCGATGACGCGCGTCTCGGCGTGCTCGCGCACGGCGCAGGTGTTGAGCAGAATGACATCGGCGTCCTCGGGAGCGTCCACCATCCGGTACCCGGCCCCTAACAGGATGCGGCGCAGCAGTTCTGTATCGGCCAGGTTCATCTGGCAGCCATAGGTCTCCAGGTACACACTGCGGGCCCCTGGGCGTGGCGCGGCCAGCGGCGCCGCGGGCCCTGGGGCCGAAGGCGCTTGGCCGAGAACGGGTAGCTCGTCGCTCATGGCAGCACCTCGGCGCGCACCCCGTCTGTATCAGCCTGGGTGACGCGCACCGTGACCAGGGCATTCGGCAGAGTTCGCACCCCCGCGAAAGTGGCTTTGACGTAGTTGTCGCTCAGCCCTGAGCCAACGCCATCGCGCTGGTCCTCTACCAACACGCCGAGGAGGCGCCCGACGAATCCCTGATGGAACTGCTGGCGCCGCCCCTGCCCGAGTTCGATAAGCTCCTGAACCCGGGCCCGGGTTACGGCAGGCGGCGGGGCATCGGACCAGCGCGACGCTGGCGTGCCCTGGCGCACCGAATAGGGGAACACGTGCAGGTAGGTCAAGGGTAGCTGACGGATCAGCGCCACCGTGTTGGCAAAAGCTGCCTCGGTCTCGCCCGGGAAACCCACGAGCACATCAGCGCCGATCGCACAGTCAGGCACCGCGTGTGCCACGCGCACCAGGCGTTCCGCATAGCCAGCCGCTGTATAGCGCCGTCCCATGCGCCGCAGCACGTCGTCGTCGCCGCTCTGCAGCGGTACGTGGAAATGCCGGCACACCCGCGGTGAGTCGGCAACCAGGTCAATCAACGCCTCCGACACCTCGCGCGGTTCCACCGAACCGAGCCGCACCCGCAGCAGGTTGTCCACCTGCAGCAGGGCCTTCAACAGACCTGCAAGGCTTTCGGCACCGTCGCGGTCACGCCCGTAGGCGCCGGTGTTGACGCCGGTCAGGTGCAGTTCGCGGTAACCGCTGTCGACCATGACCCGTGCCTGCGCCACGACTTGGGCCAGGGGCCGACTGACGCTGGGACCCCGGACCGACGGGATAACGCAATACGTGCAGTGTTCGCTGCAGCCGTCCTGCACCTGCAGAGCCCCGCGCGTACGGCCGTGAGGCACCGCGCCTTCGATGGGCAGGAAGCGCCCGGTTCCCAGTGCCGCCGCGGGCGCCTGACTGCGTCCCTCCAGGTGGTTCTCCAGGCACTGCACCAGGTTGCTCTTGTCGCCATTGCCGAGTACCAGGTCAGCGCCGGCGCCGCGCAACTCGTCGGGGCGACGCTGGGCGTAGCAGCCGGTGGCCACCACGGTCGCCTCGGGGTTCAGCAGGCGAGCGCGGCGCACGGCGCGGCGCGAGTCGGCATCGCCGGCACGGGTCACGGTACACGTGTTGATAACGTAGACGTCGGCCTGGCCGGCGAAGGGCACAATGCCGAAGCCCCGGCGCCGCAGATGGTCCGCGAGTGCCTCGATCTCGGCCTGGTTCAGGCGACAGCCGATATGGTGCAGGGCCACGGTGGCGGCCCGCGAGCAGGCGGTCACGGCCGACAAGGCTCCATCAGCCCGGTTCGAGTTGGGCGTAGGCCGCGGCCACTTTCTTGATCTGGCCGCGGTCGAAACGAATGCTCAGGCGCAAGCCATCGCCGGCACCCTCGCGCGCCACGATCTGGCCCCGCCCCCAGGTCGGGTGAATCACCACCTGCCCTACGGACAGGAAGTCATCCTGATCAGTGAACTGGGCGAAATCAGTCTGGCGCGAGGACGGGGGCGCCTCGTCCCACTCATAGCGGGGGCCCGGAGCTGGCGACGAGGGCGCGGGGGCCTTGGTGGGGGCGACGCGCCGCACCGGTGCCGGGCCGGCGGACGTGGACCCCGAACGAGCTGGCGCCCGCGTCTTGCTGCCGCCCACCCGGCCAGGGCCCGGCGCGCCCGGCCGCGCCCCCCGCGTGTCGCCGGCGGTCTGCTCGCGGGTCAGTTCCGCGGGTATCTCGCTGAGGAACCGGGATGGCACTCCCTGGACGACAGTGCCGAAGGCATATCGGGTGAGGGCTGTGGTCAGATAAAGTTGTTCTCTCGCGCGCGTGATCCCCACGTAGCACAGGCGGCGCTCCTCTTCGATCGCCCGCGGGTCACGGTGCCCCTCCTCAACGGCGCGGGCAGTGGGGAAGAGATTCTCTTCCATCCCGGCCATGAACACCACCGGGAATTCCAGCCCTTTGGCGCTGTGCAGGGTCATCAGGGTCAAGTGCTGCCCGGCCTGGGCGTCTTCGTCACCCGGAGTCATCAGGGCCACGGTTTCCAGGAACGACGCCAGCGTCGGTTCCTCCTGGGTATCGGCGAACTCCGCCATGAACGACACCAGCTGCTCGGCGTTCTCGGCCCTGGCGGCGGCTTCCGGGGTGCCTTCCTGCTGCAGCGCCTGCTCGTATCCGGTGTCGCGATACACCGCCTGCCCAAGCTCGGCAAGCGACACCGTGCCAGCCAGTTCAGCCAACCGCTTCATCAGGGCCGCAAAGTCCTCGAGGCTTTTCCGCGCACGGCTCCCCAGATCGTCCAGCGCGGTCAGGTCACTGCAGGCGGCGAGCAGACCCAGGCCCTGCTGCCGCGCCTGGGCAGCCAGCCGCTCGACCGAGGTCTCCCCGATACCCCGGCGGGGGACATTGAGGACCCGCAGCAGGGACACGTCATCGGCAGGGTTGGCCAGCAGACGCAGGTAAGCCAGCAGGTCGCGCACCTCCTTCCGCTCGTAGAAGCGCGTGCCACCGACGATCGTGTACGGCATGCCTGAGCGCCGCAGTTCCTCTTCCAGGACCCGCGACTGGGCGTTGGTTCGGTACAAGATGGCCAGGTCGCGGTACTGGTAGCGCTGCTGCCGCGTCAGGTCGCGCATGGTACCGACGATGAACCGGGCCTCTTCGCGGTCGGATTCGCAGACCACCATTTCCAGGGGGGAGCCCTGGCCCGCATCGGTCCACAACTGCTTGCCCTTGCGGTCGCGGTTATGGCGGATGACCGCATTGGCCGCGGCCAGGATGTGTCCCGTGGACCGGTAGTTCTGCTCCAAGCGCACCACGCGGGCGTCGGGGTAGTCGCGTTCGAAGTCCAGGATATTGCGGATGTCGGCGCCCCTGAACTGGTAAATCGACTGATCGTCGTCACCGACGCAGCACAGGTTGCGGTGCATGCCGGCCAATTGGCGGCACAGCAGGTACTGGGGCTTGTTGGTGTCCTGGTACTCGTCGACCAGCAGGTGGACGAACCGTTCCTGGTACCGGAGCAGAACTTCGGGGTGCGACTCGAACCGCCGCACCACCTGCACCAGCAGGTCGTCGAAGTCGAGGGCCTGATTGCGCTGCAGCTCGGACTCGTAATCCAGGTACAGCTGCGTCAGTCGTTTGGCGTCACCGCCATCGTCGGCCGTCAACTGGCTCGGGTCTGTCATCGCGTTCTTGGCCCGGCTGATCAGCGCTACCAGACCCCGCGGCGCCAGATCGCGCTCGTCGATACGGTGCGCCTGCAAGACGCGGCGTGCCACCGCCCGGCGGTCGTCCTCGTCGTAGATAGTGAAGTTCCGGTCCAGACCGAATGCCTCGGCTTCCAGTCGCAGGAGGCGCGCGCAGACCGAATGGAAGGTACCGACCCACATTCGTTGGGCCATGGCGCCCGCCAGCTGGTTGACGCGCTCCCGCATCTCGCCGGCGGCCTTGTTGGTGAAGGTGACCGCCAGGACAGCCCACGACGGCACGCCGTGGTCATGGAGCAGGTGGGCGATGCGATAGGTCAACACGCGGGTCTTGCCCGAGCCGGCGCCGGCCAGGACCAGCAGAGGACCCGAAACGGTGGCGGCGGCCTCACGCTGGGCCGGGTTCAGCTGGTCCAGAAGCGACATCTGGGACGGTTTCCTTGGCGACAGAGGATGGGGGCGTCGGGTATCGGGTCAGCGACGACGACGGCGGATGTGCGGGCGCGGGGCCGGCTTGGCCGGCGGCTGCCGCAGGCGGTGCTTCGCCCGTTCATGGGCGCGCAGATCGCGGCTGAACACGTGCGTGCCATCGCCACGGGCGACGAAGTAGAGGAAGTCGGTGTCCGCGGCGAAGAGCGTGGCGGTCAGAGAAGCCAACCCAGGGTTACCGATCGGCCCCGGGGGCAGCCCAGCCACCAGGTAGGTGTTGTACGGCGAGGCGAACTCGATGTCGCTGTTGCTCAGGTGCTCCTTGTGGACGCCCATGGCGTACTCGACTGTGGCGCACGACTCGAGCCGCATGCCCAACTGCAGGCGCCGGCGGAAGACGCCCGCGATCAGCGCCCGTTCTTCCTGAACCCGAGCTTCGCGCTCGACTATGGATGCCAGGGTGACGGCCTGGTGCAGGTTCAGTCCCAGCACGGCCAGGCGCGCTTCCAGGTGGGGGGACATTACGGCGCGGAACTGCGCTACCATCGTTCGCGCCACCTCTTCGGCAGGGGAAGGCGCGGCGAGGAAATACGTTTCCGGGAACAGGTAGCCCTCCAGGGATGGCGCGGCCAGGCCCAACCGCCGCGCCAGGCTGCTGTCGCCGGTCACCGCCGCAAACCGCCCGGAGTCGACCACCCCGGCGCGCGCCAGCAGTCCCGCGATGTCGGTTCGAGTGACCCCTTCGGGAACCGTAACGCGGACCGGGGCGGGCGGCGACTGCAGCAGGTCCTCGACCAGCTGGGCCGTGGACCGACGTCCGTCGAGGCGGTAGGTGCCCGCCTGCAGCCGCCCTTCCAGCCCCTTGAGCCGCGCCAGCACGGCGAACACGTGGCCGCTCCGCACCAGGGCCAGTTCGTCCAGACGCTGACCGATGGTGCGAGCGTTCAGGCCCGGTTCAACCGTAACCGCGATCGCAGACTGGCCCGTCGGCTGGTTCAGGTAGTAGACCCATCCCAGCGCCGTGAAGGCCAGCAGGAACACGGCTGCCACGGCCGGACCGACCAGCGGATGGAGCGTCAGGAGGCGCCGCAGGACCGATGCAACCATATGAAAAAGATTGATTTACTCCGTCGGAGGGGACGCCTACAAGAAAGCTAGGGAGCGGCTCGTGTCAAGCCGGCCGCGGCGCCTTCGGGGCGAGCGGGGAGCCGCTATGGCAGTCAGCGGCGGGGGCTCGGCCGGGTGCCCAGGAGGCCGACCAGAAGCCGGTGCAGCCGTGGCGACAGCGGCGCGGCCTCGGTCTGGCTGGGTGAGGACGCAGCCGCGGCTCGGCGTGGGGGCGATGCGGCCGGCGCCGCCGCTGGCGGGGACGACGCCGCCGGTGTTGGCCGGGCGGCGGCCAGACGCGATTTGAGCGCCTCGTACCGGGCGCGACGCCGAGCGTATTGCTCGCGCCGGGCGGCTTCGCGGCTGGCGTTGGCGGCCCCGGCACAGGCGGCGCCGGCCACCACCAGGTCGCCAACGCCGTCGGCCCACGGTCGGGTCTGTCCCAGGCACCGCCGGTGCGCGGCCAGGTGCACCAGCTCGCCGTCAGCGATCAGCGCCGAGGCAACCAGCGTGGCATCGCCAAAAGCCACGGTCTGGCTGCTCTGCTTGAGGCTCCGACGCTCGAGCCGGCGGGCGTGGCGGCAAGCAGGCCCCAACTGCTCGAGGAAGGCGCGGATCGCCGCCGGCGGCAGCACCTGGGTGGGCCGTGTCGTCGTCGCCTCCACTAGCGCACTGCGCAGCACCTGCGGGTAGCGATCCTCGAAGATTTCCGGGTCGCCGTACAGCTCCAAGAACAACTCGGCGCCGACACTGCAGACGACACCCACCTGTCCGGCGCGGAGTGGGAACCAGGCGCTCAGGTCTGCCAGCGCGCGGTCACTGAGTTCCATGACAGCGTGCAGGTCCTGGGTCTCGGATTGCACGCCTACGGTGCTCAGGTACGTGCGGATACTGTCCCACACCCAGGGTTGGCGCGCCTCACCGCGATGCGTCAGCTCCTGCAGCCGGAATGAGCGGGTCCGCCAGGGCGCCGCGTCAACGCGGTCAAAGGGGACTTGGTGGTGTACAGCGCGGCCTTCCTCCACGCAGCACACGGGCAGCATCGCGCGCCTGCTGGCGGGCACGAGGCAGCTGAATTCCACCGCCCGGGCCTGCGTCGCGCCCAGCAGCAGGTCGGACTCGCCCGCCAGCACGGTTACCGGCAGCGGATTATCAGCCTCTATACGGTCCACCAACCCCACATCGAGCAGGGACAGTCCGAGGCGCCGCGCCTCGTCTAGCGTCAGCAGGTCAGGCGGGTCCGGGGTCAACTCCGGCGCGAACAGCGGGTACACCACCGCCGTCGTGGCCTGGCCCGACGGGTCAAAGGCAGGCGGGCCCACCACGACCCGCTCGCAGGCCCTGGCGATGACTGCCGCCAGCGACTGGCTCACGATCCACCCCGCAGCGAGGCGAGCAGGCGGAACACGCCGATCGCGCAGCCGAGGCAGGCATAGCCGCCAATGGCCGCCAGGCTCAACAGGCCGGGCAGCAGGGCGGCCCACCCCCGCCGCAGCCGCGCTTGGGCGCGACAACGACGCGCCGCCAGGGCCGCATCGTGTCCTACCACGGTGGCCGCCATCAGCACCAGGGCAGCCAGGGCCGGCAGCCCCGGCACGGGGCGCAGGGCAGGGGCCGCCAGACCGGTCACGACGAGCGCGGGCGCCAGGCAGAACCCCCAGCGCCAGGCCGCGCCGGGGCGACCTTGGCGGGCCCAGGTCCGGCTAAGGCAGGCGGCCGCGGGCCCGAGGATCGACAGCCCCATGACGGTGGCCACGACCCCGGTGGCCAGGTAACTCGGCTGCGGACCGCAGATCGCCAATACCAGGCCGCCGGCAAACCAACTCGCCAGCAAAGGCAGGGCCTGCCGCAGGGGAGCCTTTGCCCGGGAACCCTCTTCCATGGTTATCCTCGGCCGCTGTGCTGGCCTGCCAGCTTGGCGGTCAGCGGAAGAGCTCCTCCTCTTCGGGGCTGACCAGGCGCACGATCTTGACCGCCCGGTACCTGCCATCAAGCCCGGGCCTCCCCAGGTACTTCGGCTGTTTACCCAGGAAGACCACTGCCGGTTCCTCGTGTGGAGTGTCCAGTTTCACCACGTCACCGGGCTTCAGCCGCGCCAGGTCACCCAATGCCAGAGTACCCGTTGCCAGTTGCACGACCACCGGGACCTTGAGTTTGGCCATATCGCGGGCCCGGCTCTCCAATTGCCTGGGCGCGGCCGCCCCCCCTTGGCGGTGCCGTTCAGTCAGCCGGCCGATAAGCGGTTCGACGGTCCGCATGGGATAGCACAGGTGCACCAACCCGGTCACGTGCGGGGCGTTGACCTCGAAAGCTACCACCAGCACCGGGTCGCCTTGCCCGGTGGCCTGGATCAGGTCCGGGTTGCTCTCCAGCGCTGGGTCCTTGACCTGCATCGGCGAGGTGGCCGCCCAGGTCGTCTCCAGATCGTCGAGGATGCGCTGGGCCAGCTGATTGGCCACGGTGGCCTCGATCGGGGTCAGGGGCCTGGCCTTGGTCCCGGTGGCCAAACCCCGGCCACCGAATGAGCGGTCGATGACGGCCATCACCAGGTCGGTCGCCAGCGCCAGGACCGCCCGGTTCCCGGGTGGCTCCATGCCGAAGCTGTACGCCGTGCACGGACGGTCCAGGGTCTGCGCAAACTCGCCGTACAGTGTCTGGTCAGTGTAGGCCAGATCCACGTCAACCACGCCCCGCAGGGCGCCGGCCAAGGTGCCGGCAAGCGACCGGGCGAATTGCTCGTGCAGGCTCTCGAGCAGGCGGCCCTGCTCTTTGCCGACTCGCTGGGGCCGCCGGAAATCATAAGATAGAGGCCGCGCTCCATCGGCCGCCGGACCCTGGGACGGACCAAGGCCGCCCGACGACGGGTTTGCCGGGCGCTCTGACGAGCGTGGGCGGTCTGCCATGGCTACACCTCCCTCAAATCGCCTCCCCCCGGGGTGCGGCACGGGCGCCGAAACCGCTGGGCGGGAAGCGCATCCGGGCCGAAGTTAGCCCCGGCCCGAACCGCTGTCAACGGCCGCCGTGGTGGGCCCGCGGTGACGCCCCGCTCCCTTGCCCGCAGCCACCGGCCGGGCTATCTTGGCGTCGTGCCCAAGCCCGTCGGCCAGACGCGGGTCGCCCGTGTTCAGTTCGCCGCGGACCGTACGCAGACCCTGCAGCAGTAGAGGTAATCCGCTGTGGCCGTAATCGATGCGCACCACCACCTGTGGGAACGGCAGCGGTTCTCGTATCCCTGGCTGCGCACCGTACCAGCCTTGGACCGCGACTGCCGGTTGCCCGAATACGAAACCGCAGCTCGAGCCGCCGGGGTCACTCAGTCGGTGTTCGTCCAGGCCGATGCCCTGCCTGAGCACGGCTTGCAGGAAGCCCGCTGGGCGCTGTCCCTGGCCGCCGACGGCGGCCCGATTGCCGGCGTCATCGCCTGGGCGCCGATCGAGCTGCCGGAACTGCCCCAGTACCTCGAGCACCTGGGCCAGGCGCCTGGCCTGAAAGGCATCCGGCGACTGATCCAGTCCGAACCCGATCCCGGTTTCTGCGCGCGCCCCGAGTTTGTTGCCGGCGTGCAGCGCCTGGGTCCGCTGGGTCTTTCCTTCGATGTCTGCGTGTACCATCACCAACTGCCCGCCGTGATCGAGTTGGCCAGGGCGGTCCCCGACGTACTCGTGATCCTGGATCATCTAGGCAAGCCAGCGATCCGTGACGGCGGTTTGGACCCTTGGCGCCAGCACCTGCGGGAACTGGGACAGATGCCCCACGTTACCGCCAAGGTATCGGGCCTGGCAACGGAGGCCGACTGGCGGCGCTGGCGCGCGGCTGATTTGCGCCCCTATTTCGACGCCGCGGTGGAAGCCTTCGGTTTCGACCGCCTGATGTTCGGCAGCGACTGGCCGGTGTCCACGTTGGCGGTAGGGTATCAGCAGTGGGTTGATACGGTCGGTGAACTGCTGGCGGGGACGGCCAGCGATGACCGGGAACGGTTGTTTGCCGCCACCGCACGCCGCGTTTATCGCCTGGCTGTCTGACGTTGCCCCGGGGCCGCCGGAGTCAGTCCCCGGGCAGGCCGATCTTCTTGCGCTGTATCCGTTTGCGTTTGCTGGCCTGATCGTCTTCGCTGCGTTCTAGCTCCAGGCGCTCGTGGTCGACCCGCGTCGCCAGCAGCTGCTCCTGGTACGTTCGCATTGCTGCTTCGCGCGCGCGGACGGGTGCCAGTTCGGCCAGCAGGGCGGTAAGCTGCCGCCGGGCTTCCTCGCTGCCCTCCCGTCGACGCTTCAACTCGCGGTCCAGCTCGGCCAGGCGTGGCCGCATGTCGGCGGCCTCGCGGGTGAAGTGCAGCACCGATCGTATGGCCATGGCGAAGGCACCAATGATCAGGATGCCTGCCATGGTTTCGGGGCCGAGGAGCGCTTCCAGCAGATCCATAGAGTGGCCGGGCCGAGCCTCCTGGGACGGTGAAGCGGCGACAGTGCCGGAAGTGCCTGCCCGCGTACGGCGCCGTCACGGGCTAGCCATCCGCGGACGCGTGCCTGGCGGTCAGGGAGCAGAAGGACGCCGGGGCGTGCGCGGATTGGCCTGGTTGACCTTGATCGGCCGCCCCAACCAGGGGCTGCCGTCCAAGGCGGCAATGGCCGCCTCGGCAGCGCCGCCATCCGGCATGACGACGAAGCCGAAACCGCGGGAGCGTCCCGTCTCGCGGTCGCTGATAACGGCGGTTGAGGTCACCGCCCCGAAGGCTTCGAACAGGCTCCGAAGATCATCAGCCGTGGCCTGGTACGAGATGTTGCCGACGAAAATGTCCATAGCGCTCTTCCCGATCCTGGCATCGTCGCCCCAGTCGCCCCAAAGACCGCACATTGTTAATATAAGCCTTCGGGCAACGAGTTCCGCGGCCATCGTGCGGAGACCCGGCGCGCCAGCCCCCTGTGGGTTGGTGTCGCCACGGAGGTGTGGTATGCGCGTGCTGATCGCCGAAGACGACCTGACTTCCCGCTTGATGCTGCAGGCGGCCCTGCGCAAATGGGGTTACGATGTCTGTGCGGTAGCTGACGGTGACGCAGCTTGGGCCGCCATGCAGGGCCAGGATGCCCCGCAGCTGCTCCTCCTGGACTGGGTGATGCCCGGCCGCGATGGCCTGACCCTGTGCCGCGACCTGCGCCAGCAGGCACGCCCGTTGCCGCTCCACATCATCATGCTGACCGCGCGCGGGGCCCGCGGGGACATCATCCAGGGCCTGGAGAGCGGCGCCGACGACTATATCGCGAAACCCTACGACAGTGATGAGCTCCGCGCCCGCACTCAGGTCGGGCAACGGATCCTCGAACTGCAGGCCGCTGCGGCCGAGGAGCAGCGCCTCCACGGCGTGCTGGAAATGGCGGGGGCCGTGTGCCATGAACTCAACCAACCGCTCCAGTACGTCCTGGGCTATGCGGAGCTCCTGCTGCAGGACATCCACCCGTCGGATCCCCTGTACCGCCGCCTGGCCGGGATCAAAGACGGTATCGATCGGGTCGCGGCCCTGACGCGCAAGGTGATGACGGTAACCCGTTATCGCGCCAAAGACTACATGGACGGTCAGGGAACCATCGTTGACCTCGAGGCGGCCTCGCGGGATCAGGGGCGTTGAGACGGGGCCGTCGCTTGCGTTGGCCCCTGCCCCCACGCGGCCCGGCGCCTGCCGCACGGCGACGATGGCGCCGGGCGGTGGGTCCGTGGGTGTTCGCTTGGCTGGCCGGGTTGCTGCTCGCGTGCGGCCAGGCCTGGGCTCACAGTGGCGCCGTCGCCGTAGCGCCGCCGTTGCGGGGTGTAGTGATCGACGGCAACCTGGACGACTGGCCTGCCGACGCGGCTCGGTACCCGCTGGCGCGACCGGAGTACGGCGTGCAGCCCCAGGGCCCAGAAGACCTGTCCGCCTACTACACCGTTGGCTACGAACCGGCCACAGCCCGGCTCCTGGTGGCCTTGGTAGTCGACGACGACGACCATGTGGTCGACGGCGGGGCATGGCGAAGCTGGGACACCGAAGACGGGTGCGAGCTCTATCTGGACACGCGCCACGGCGACAGCTCAGTGGCCGTACAGCACAGCCTCCGCGGCGTGCATGGCCGTGGGCAACTCGGCCGTCAGCGCACCGATGAAGCCATGGTGGCCTGGTCCATCGTCGGGCGCCGAACGTGCTACGAATGGGCCCTGCCCATTCCCGGAGCCGCAGACTCGCTGGCGGTACCGCGGACGCTGGCTTGGGACGTGGTTGCCGGTGACCGCGACCTGGACGGCACCTTCTCTTGGGTAGCCTGGGGACCCGGAGCCCAGAAGGCGGCACGGCCGATGGCGCGTGGCGACCTGCTGCTGGTGCCGGCCGAACCGCCGTTGGGCACCCTGGCGGGTCAGGCACGCCACGGGCCCTCCGGAGGACCGCTGGGCGATGCCGGCATCATCGTGCAGTCCCGGTCCTGCCCGGACCTGTGGGCGCGGGTGGTCGCCGACGGGGAAGGGCGCTTCAACATCCCTTTGCCCACGGGCGACTACGACGTCAGGCTGGAGCTGGGTGGCGTCGCTGCCGAGCGGGCCCTGGTCCACGTACCAACAGCAGCCGGCGTGGAGGTATCCCTGAACGGGGCGCCGGGCAGGGGGCGGACCGTCCCCGCCGGTCCCGGGCGAGTCATCCGCCCCGATGGCGCCCGCCAGGAAGGGTGGCAGGTTATAGCGGCTCAAGACGGCCTGCCCAGTGGGGCTGTCGCGGCCATCTGTCAGGACCGCGCCGGCTTCCTGTGGATTGGCACCGGGACCGGCCTGAGCCGCTACGATGGCATCGAACTGACGCTGTTCGGTCCGGACGACGGCCTGTCGAACCTGCCGGTCACCGCTCTGGCGGCGGACTCCGCCGGCGGCATCTGGGTGGGTTCATCCTCGGGGCTCTGTCGCTACGCCGGCGGCACCTTCACGCGGTTTGGCCGCGAAGAGGGCCTGCCGGACCTGGAGATACGCGCCCTTCTGGTTGACCGTGCAGGCAGCCTGTGGGTGGGTACGAGCAGCGGCCTGTGCCGGCGCGACAGCGTCGGCTTCGTTGCCGTCGGCCCCGCCGAAGGGCTGTCGCGCCACGCGGTCACCGGCTTGGCGCTGGACGCCCAAGGGCGCCTGTGGGTGGCCTGTGGCGGCTTGACCGTGCGCGGCGGCGACGGGCCGTTCGCCGCGGCCGGACCTTTTGCCGCCAACCGGACCGCAGTCCGCAATCTGGCCGTCAGCGCGGCCGGCGATGTCTTCGTCGGTACCGGCGAAGGCCTGTACCGCGGCCGCGCCGGGTCCTGGGAGCGACTTGCCGCCGATGGGGCTGGACTGGTGCGGTCCATCGTCGCGCTGTGCCCGGACCGGGACGGTGGGGTGTGGGTCAGCAGCAGCGACGCCTCGGTGTCGCCCCGCTACCGCACCTGGCGCTATGCCGCCGACCGGTGGGAACCCGCCGGCGGGCCAGCGGGTGACCGCGAAGTCATGTCGCTGTTCGCGGACCGCGAAGGCAATGTCTGGATGGGCACCGCCAACGAACTGGCCCGGCACGACGCGGGCGACCTTGCCTCCTTCGCGCCAGCGACGGCCCTCACCGGACCGGTCATCCGCGCCCTCCTCGAGGACCGCCGCGGTCGCGTCTGGGTAGCCACGGACAGCGGACTGACCTGCATCGATGGGGGCCAACTCAGGCGGTACCTGCACCCGTCAGGGTACCCGGCGGGCCCCATCCGCGCCATGTGCGAGGACCCTGCCGGCCGGCTTTGGGTCAACGCCTACGGTGGCGGCCCGGCCTGGTGCCACCCGCCCGCGCGGGGCAGCGACGCGCCGCCCGTGTTCACGCGCCCGGGCACGGATCCGGGTCTGGTGGACGACCGCCTGGGCAGCATGGCGTGCGACACACAGGGCCGCATGTGGTTCACCAGTAACGGTGGTGGCGTGCTCCGCCACGAGGGCAACCGCTGGCAGAGCTACACCACCACCGACGGCCTGCCGTCCAATTCCGCGGGCGCGATCGCGCCCGCAACGCACGGGCAGGTGTGGGTCGCAACCTGGGCCACGGGCGTGTCGCTGCTGGGGGACCGGGTAACCACCCGCATCAGCACCGACCAGGGCCTGCCAGGCAGCTACGCCCAGGCACTGCACACCGACGCCCACGGGCGCCTGTGGATCGGCCTGGCTCCGGGCGGACTGTGCTCCTTCGACAGCACTGGCCTGGACTGCTACACCACCCGCAGCGGCCTGGTCGACGATTCGGTCATCGACCTGGCCACGGACCCCCACGGGGTCCTGTGGGTGGCCACCTACAGCGGCCTGAACCTTTTCGACGGCACGGTGATGCAGGCGCTCCGACGACGGGATGGATTCCGCGGCGTGGAGCGAGTGCTGGCCGACCGCACCGGGCAGATCTGGATGGCAACTGAGCAGGGCCTGGTGCGTTACCGTCCCCGGCAAGCGCCACCGCCCGTGGCCATCACCGATGTCCACACCGACCGCAGCCACGGCCCGGTGACGCGACTGGGTCTGGACACCAGCCAGCCCCAGGTCACCATCGACTTCCGAGGCATCAGTTTCCGCACCTCACCGGGCAGCCTGGTCTACCGCTACCGACTGCGGGGCTACGATCCGGAATGGCGCACCACCCGCGACGAAGAGGCGGCGTACCCCAGTCTGCCGCGCGGCACGTACCGCTTCGAGGTCGTGGCCATGGATCGCGACCTTTCCTACAGCCCGACGCCGGCTACGGTAGACCTGGTCGTCGGCTGGCCCTTGGCCAGGGCCGGGTTCTGGGCCGGCCTGGTTGGCGTCGGGGTGCTGGCTCTGGTGCTGTCGCTCCAGATCGCTCGACAGCACCGGGAGGCCCTGCGCGCGCGCGCCGCCGCCGAAGCCGCAAACCGCGCCAAGAGCGAGTTCCTGGCCAACATGAGCCACGAGATCCGCACGCCGATGAATGCCGTGGTCGGCATGGTCGAACTGCTGCTGGACAGTGAGCACGACGAAACCAGACGATCCTATCTGCGGACCATCGACACCGCCTCTGACGCCTTGTTGTCGCTGCTGAACAACATCCTCGACCTGTCCAAGATCGAGGCCGGGCGAATGAGCCTGGAGGAAGTGCCGTTCCGTCTGTGGACCGTCCTTGACGGTGTCGGGCAGACCATGGCCCACCGCGCCGGCCAGAAAGGCCTGGAACTGACCTGCGACATCGCCCCAGCCGTGCCCGAACACGTCGTCGGCGACCCCACCCGCCTGCGGCAGCTCCTGATGAACCTGGTCGGCAACGCCATCAAGTTCACTGAGCAGGGCGAGGTGTCGGTGCTGTTGGACCTGGCGCAGCCGGCGACCGAGGGCGTCGTGCTGCTGCTGGGGAGAGTTCGCGACACCGGCATTGGTATTCCTGCCGACAAGCAGGCGAGCATCTTCGACGCATTCTCGCAAGCCGACAGTTCGACCACTCGTCGGTACGGTGGTACTGGCTTGGGCCTGACGATCTGTGCGCAGCTGGCGGAGCTGATGCATGGCCGCATCTGGGTGGAGAGCAGCGGCCCAGAAGGCACGACTTTCTGCTTCACAGCCAGCCTGGGTACCGCGGCAGGTGCCACTCTGGCCACCCCGCCGGAAGGGCCGGAGACATCGCTGGCCGGCCTGCGCGTGCTGGTCGTCGACGACAATGAGACCAACCGGCTGATCCTGTGCGAGGCCGCTCGCTACTGGCAGGCAGCAGTTGCCGCGTGCGGCGACGGCGAGAGCGCGCTCGCCATGTGCGCCCAGGCCGCGGCCGCCGGCGAGGCCATCGACGCCGTACTGCTCGACCTGATGATGCCCAGGATGGATGGCATTGGCCTGGCCCGGGCGCTGCTTGGGATGACCCAAATGCCGCGGCCGGTGCTGTTGCTGCTGTCATCGGCCGACGATGCCGAGTTGGCCCGGCAGGCCCGGCAGGCCGGGATCGACCAGGTGTTGCGCAAGCCCGTCACCCGCCCCGAACTGGGCGCGGCCCTGGCGGCGCAGATGGCTCGTCGGCGCGGCCGGCAGGATGACGTGGTCGGGCCGACAGGCCAGGCACATCAGGCACCCACGGCCATCCTTCCCGCGACGGTCACGCCCCGGCGAATCCTGCTTGCCGAGGACAACCAGGTCAACCAGTTAGTGGCGGTGCGCTTTCTGGCCGGCGCCGGCTACGAAGTGCAGGTGGTCGCCGATGGCCGGGAGGCCCTCGCCGCCTTGGCCGAGCCGGGGTTCGACCTGGTGCTCATGGATGTGCAGATGCCCGTGATGAACGGCCTGGAGGCCACCCGCGCGCTCCGCGACCGCGAAGCCGGTACGGGCCGTCATCTACCGGTGATCGGGCTGAGCGCGAGCGCCCGCCAGGAAGACCGCGACGCGGCCCTGGCCAGTGGCATGGACGACTACGTGGCCAAACCCGTCCGCCGCGCCGAACTGCTGGCCGCGGTCGCGCGGGCCTGGTCAACGCCCTGAGACCCGCAGGGACCCGGAAGCAGGGCGACGCGGCCACCCAACGCACCGCGGTCAAGGGGAGGGAAGGGCAGAACGCG
>CAITNQ010000354.1 GCA_903893785.1 uncultured Gemmatimonadota bacterium | reverse complement strand
TGGCCGCGGCCGCCCGCGCGGCCCGGGCGCCCGTGGGCCCAACCGCGGTCGCGGGCCAAACCGTGGGCCTGACCCGGCGCCGGTGACCGAACCTGTTGACAGCGCTGCCGCGACCGTCGAGGCCATGCCCCCCGGCACTGCGCCGGCGGGCGGCGATGAGGCGGCCGGGGACGACGCCGAGGAGGACGACACAAGCGACGGGTCTCGGTTTGAGCGGCGCCTCGCTGCGGCCGGAAGAGCGCGGCGCCCTGGCGCTGCGGTCAGCGCTGGACTTCGGCTATATGCCTATACCATGCCGGGGCTTCAGGGCGTGGCGGCGGCGGAAATCCATCGGCGCCTGACCAGCGCCCGCGTGGAAGACGTGGGTTCCGGACGGGTCTTGTTCACCTTTCGCGGCGACCCCCGTCAGGTTCTCGGCCTGGGGACAGTCGAAGACGTGTTCGCCCTGGTGGCGCACGGCTTCGTGCCCGGCGATGCCGCCGGACTGGCGCACGCGCAGGCGCTCGTGCGCGAAGCCCCGTTGTGGGAGGCGGCCCTCGGTGCGCACCGCCTGATACGGCCCCGTCACGTGCATCGGGTGACCTTCCGCGTCGTCACCCAGAGACCCCACGGCGACCACCAGTACACCCGGCGGGCGCTGCAGAAATGGATCGTCGAGGGCATCGAAGCGCGCTTCCCGCGCTGGCGGCACGTGGCCGAGGACGCGCTCATCGAGGTGTGGGTGCTGCAGGACCGCGAGCAGCTCTATTGCGGGGTTCGGCTGTCCGACCGCACCCTGCGCCACCGGAGCTACAAACGGGCGAGTATCGAGGCCTCCCTCCGGCCGGTCGTCGCCCGGGCCATGGTCATCCTGTCAGACCCCCAGGACGATGATGTTTTCCTCGACCCCATGTGCGGCGCCGGTACTATCCTTATTGAACGGGGTGAGCACGGGCGCTACGGTCGGCTCCTGGGCGGCGACGTGGACCCCGGGGCCCTGGCCGCGGCGCGCGCCAACGTGGGCCCGCGGTACCAGCCCATCGAGTTGCGCCAGTGGGACGCTACGTCCCTGCCGCTGGCCGCGGGCAGCGTGACGCGCCTCGGCTGCAACCTGCCCTTTGGCCACAAGATTGCTTCGCCGGGCTCGTTGCCGGCCCTGTACCGCGGCTTCCTTGCCGAGGCCTGCCGGGTCCTGCGGCCGCAGGGCGTGATGGTGCTGCTCACCAGCGAGCGGTCATTACTCGAACGCGAGATGCGCGGTTTCCCGACCCTGCGTCCCGACCGCGTTGTGCCCCTCGTTGTCCTGGGGCGGGACGCCTTCATCTTCACTGTCAGGCGGACCGCCTGAGCGCGGCCGCCAAGGAGGTCACGATGATCTTCGGCATCCACTCCATGCTGTTCAACGAGACTTTCGTCGAGAAGGATCTGCCCGTACTCGACAAGTGCCGGCAGATGGGTTTCGACGCGGTGGAGATTATCCCCTTTGACGTGGAAAACTTCCCTGCGGCCAAGGTGCGGCGGGCGGCCGCCGATCTGGGATTGACCATCAACACGGGTTTCGGGATGCCCGTGGAATGCAACACGATCTCGCCTGATCCGGCGGTCCGGCGCAAGGGTGTGGAGCTGTCCAAACGCCTGATCGATCTGAGCAACGAAGCCGGTGCCAAGGTTTTCGCCGGCGCCATCTACTGCGGGTGGGGGTACCTGTCGGGGCGCGGGCGCACTGAAGACGAATGGAAGTGGGGCGTGGAGTCGACGCGGGCGGCGGCCGAATACGCCCAGCAGACGTCGGACCTGATCATCGGCATCGAACCCCTCAATCGCTTCGAGTCGCACTTCGTCAATGTGGCCCGCGACGCCGTGAAACTGATCGAGGCCGTCGGCCTGCCCAATGTCAAGGTCCACCTCGATACCTTCCACATGATCCGCGAAGAGGAAAGCATCGGCGACGCGGTGCGTTCGACGGGCCCTCTGGTCGGCTATGTCCATGCGTGCGAGAATCAGCGCGGCATTCCCGGCACCGGGCTAGTGCCCTGGATCGAGTTCTTCAGCGCCCTCAAGGACGTGGGTTACGACTACTGCATCACCATCGAGTCGTTCGACCCCGACATGGAGAAGGTGGCCAGGCAGTGCGCCATTTGGCGCAAGCTGGCCGACAGCCCCGAGCAGCTGGCCACCGAGGGTCTGGCGTTCCTCAAGGACGTGTACCGGCAGACCTACGGTGCCAACTGAGATGCGCCGTTCAGAGATCAACGCCTGCATGCGCCACGCCAAGGCCTTCTTCTCCGGCCATGGTTTCCACCTGCCGCCGTTCGCCTTCTGGACGCCGGCGCAGTGGCGGTGCCGGGGCCCGGAGGCCGACCCGATCCGGCAGTGCCGCCTGGGCTGGGACCTGACCGATTTCGGTCTGGGCGACTTCGCCCGCACGGGCCTGCTGCTGTTCACGGTGCGCAATGGCGATCCGCGCGACGTGGCGGGGACCAAGCCGTATGCTGAGAAGGCCATGATCGCGGGCGATGGCCAAGTCACTCCGTGGCACTTCCACCGGAGCAAGCAGGAAGACATCATCAACCGTGCGGGCGCCCGCCTGGTGATCGAACTGGGGCTGCCGGACGGTAATGGGGGCCTGCAGCCGGTGGCGGTTGAGGTGGTGGTTGACGGGGTGCGCCGCACGGTACCGGCCGGGGGACGGGTGGTGCTCACACCCGGGGAGAGCATCACGCTGCGCCAGGGCGTGGCCCATAGCTTCTACGGCGAGGGTGGCGAGGTGCTGATCGGCGAGGTCTCGATGGTCAACGACGACGAGTCTGATAACTGCTTTCTAGCGCCGGTGGGTCGGTTTCCCACCATTGAAGCCGATGCGGAACCGCTCCACCTGCTGTGCACCGAATACCCGTGATTCGGCGCGGGACCGGGCGGGCGCCAGGCGCAGTACAGGTGGCCCCCGTGCGCTTCCTTGACGAGGGACACCGCGCGGGCTTCGTTGTCCCGGGTGGGCCGAAACCGACCGGCCGGGTTCGGCCCACCGCGCGATGCGCCCAGTCCACACTGCCGGATTGCCCGAGGGAGTTGCCCATGACGTCTGTGCGCCTGCTGGTTGTGGCCCTGCTGCTAGGCGCCGCAAGCCTCGCTTCGGCTCAGGAGTACCGCCGCCACTATGACGCGCCCCGCATTGATGCCCCGATCGTCATCGATGGCGTCCTCGATGACGCTGCCTGGGCCGCCGTGCCGTGGACGGAGAACTACATCTCGTACGGGACGTTGACCGGCGTGCCGCTGACCGCAACGCACGCCAAGATCGCCTGGGACGCCACGAATCTGTACCTCGCGGTGGACGCCGTCGACCAAGATATCTGGTCCAGCTACACGGCCCACGACGCCAACACGTGGGAAGAGGATGTGCTGGAGATGTTCATCGACCCGGAAGGCGATGCGCAGGGCTACATGGAGTTTGAGGTCAGCCCCCGCAACGTCGTTCTCGATCTCTGGGTAGAGAAGCCGCTCTTCTCTCAGGGCGGCCCGTCGCATGTGGCCTGGAACGCCACCGGGTTGCAGACCGCGGTGAACCTGGTGGGTACCCTTGGCGGCAAGTCCAAGACCACCGCGGAACGGCTGGATACCGATACCGGTTGGGCGCTGGAGCTCGCCCTGCCTTGGGTTGACACGGGCATTGTCTCCGGGACCATGGCCATTCCGCCGCGGCCCGGCGATACCTGGCGCATGAACGTGATGCGGTACGACTACCGTCGGACCAGTCGCGAGGAGCTGTCCCAGTGGTCGCCGTCTGCCGTCAGTGGCGCCTGGCACGAGCCCAAGGAGTACGGCTACGTCACCTTCGTGGCTCCGGGCACGGCGGTGGAGGGCTCCACCTGGGCCCAGGTCAAGGCCCTGTGGCGGGCGCAGGGCGGGCGCGTGGAGTAGCCTTCGCCGGCTGGCGGGTCAGCACGCCGCGGTCGCTGCCGCACCGGTCCTGGTCAAAGAGGGTGGCGGCAGGCAGGCCGGTTCGCGGGCCCGGTGTTCGCCTCGCCTGGCAGGTCCCGGTGCGGACGCTACCCGGCCCTGTCCATGGCCGCATCTGTTCCTCGTCGTTGCCGCCGGGTCCGTGGGCTTAGCCCGCGGCCCCGGTTGGCGTTAACCCCATGGGCGCCGGCCCGTAGGAGGACGTGTCCGTGAGCACTGACAGCGATGCACTGCGGCAGTTGATGGCCGAGCGCGAGGACAAGCTGGCGCGGCTGGGGCCCGATGTCGATGCCTATCCCAGGCGCTACGCGCGGACCCACACCAGTGCGGCCATCCGTGCCAGCCAGGAGAGCCTCGTTGCCAGTCAGTCCTCGGTGCGCTATGCCGGCCGCTTGATGGCCAAGCGCGGCATGGGCAAGACCCTCTTTGCCCCGGTCGACGACGAGTGGGGGCGCCTGCAGGTGTACTTCAAGCGTGACGACCTCGGAGTGGACGCGTTCGCCGTGGTCGAGCGACTGCTCGACATCGGTGATTTCGTCGGCGTTGCCGGCCCCCTGTTCGTCACGCGCACCGGCGAACTGACCATCCACGTGCAGGAGTTCGAGCTGCTGGCCAAAGCGCTGCGGCCGCTGCCCGAGAAGTACCACGACATGAGCCTGGAGCTGCGCAGCCGGCGCCGTTACCTGGACCTGGCCATGAATGTCGACTCGCGAACGCGTTTCCGGCGGCGTTCCGAGATAGTGCGCGCCATGCGCCGCTTCCTTGATGACGAGGGGTATCTGGAGGTGGAGACGCCCGCCCTCCAACCCCTGTACGGCGGCGCTACGGCGCGTCCCTTTGTCACCCACCACCATGCCCTGGACATGCAGTTGTATCTGCGCATCGCCGACGAGTTGTACCTCAAGCGGTGCATCGTCGGCGGTTTTGATCGCGTGTACGAGATCGCCAAGGACTTCCGCAACGAGGGCATGGATCGCACGCACAATCCCGAGTTCACCATGCTCGAGTGCTACGCTGCGTACCTTGACTACTTCGACATGATGGACCTGACCGAGCGACTGCTTCGCAGCCTGGCCCAGGCCTTTGGCGAAGCCGGGAAGGTGCAGTACGGCGAGCAGCTCCTAGACTTCACCGTGCCGTTTGCCCGCGTGCGCTTCCTGGATGCCCTGGATGCCCGCCTGGGCGTGAGCACGCGGCAGTTGGACGATGCAAGCCTGGCGCAACTCGCCCGTCAGAAGGGGGTCGACGTCGAGGCCGGCATGGGACGCGACCGGATTCTGGACGAGCTCTTCGGTCTGCTGGTGGAGCCCGGACTCGTGCAGCCCACGTTCGTCATGGACCACCCGCAGGAGCTTTCGCCGCTGGCCAAAGGCCATCGCAGCGAACCGGGGTTGGTCGAGCGTTTCGAGCTGTTTGCCTGTGGCTTCGAGTTGGCCAACAGCTTCTCCGAACTGAACGACCCGCGCGAACAACGGCGCCGTTTCCAGGCGCAGAAGGCGCTGCTGGACGCCGGTGACGCGGAGGCCCAGCAGCTCGACGAGGATTTCCTGCAGGCGCTCGAGGTCGGCATGCCCCCCACAGGAGGGCTCGGCATCGGTGTTGACCGCATTGTCATGCTGCTGACTGACAGCCACAGTATCCGTGACGTGCTGCTGTTTCCGCACCTGCGTCCTGAGGGGCGGCGCGAGCGAGCCGGCGACGACGGAACCGAGGTCAATGGTTGATCTCGGCACCGGCCCCGACCCTCTGGCGGTTGTCGCGACGGAGCCGCCGAGCGCCGGGACCGCCGGCGGCGTCAGTTGGTGCCTGTACATGATCCGGTGCGGCGATGGCACCGTGTACACGGGTGTGGCCACCGACGTCGTCCGCCGCTTTGCTGACCATGCCGCCCAAGGGCGCCGCTGCGCCCGTTACCTGCGTGGGCGCCTGCCGCTGCACCTGGCTTTTGTCGTGTCGGTTGGTAGCCACGGCGACGCGCTGCGGGCCGAAGCGGTGGCCAAACGCCTGCCTCGCCGCGCCAAGGAGGAACTGATCGCCGGACAACGGTCTCTGGCGACCCTGGGAGCCACGCGCCCCCGATAGCCGGGGCGCGACGCGGCGCTGGCGGTGGTGGCCCAGGCCTAGCGTCTGCGGCGGCGACCCATCCTGCCTGGGCCCTGCGGTGGCTGGCCGCCGCCGCGCCTCAGTTTTCGGCCCATCCCCCTGCTGACGCGGTGTCGCTCTGCCGCCCAGCCGCCTGGAGCCTGCCATGCCTGCGTCACCTGACTCAGCCGCCCCCAGCGCCGACGAAATCGCCGCGGCACACGCCTGGGCCGTGGCGTGCTTCCGTGACTTCTCGCAGCCACCGCCCTTCTCGTGGGTGGCCGACGAAGCGTGCCTGCCGGGCCGGTGCGCGGCCTGGCAGGCCAGCGCCTCGCCGCCGTGCCCCGGACCGGCCGGCCAGTCCACCTGGCAGGCCCAATGGCGCCGCCGTGGCTGCAGCCTGGTCGTCCAGGCCGAGGTGACCGTGTACCGCGATTTCCCGGCCGTCGAGTGGGTCTGTCGGTGGCGGTGCGACGGCGCGCCAACGGCGCCCTTGATGACGGCGGTGACCGCCCTCGATCTGGTGGTGGATACCCGCGGTCCGGGGCCGGTCGAAATTCACCATGCGCGTGGCAGCCAAGCCCACGAAAGTGATTTCGAGCCCCTGATGACGCCCTTGGAGGTCGGCAGCCGACTGCACCTGCATTCGGCCGGCGTGCCCACGTGTGCCGACGGCAGCGGTGGGAGTCCGTCGGTGGAAGCACTGCCATTCTTCATGGCCGCTCTACCAGCCGGCGGCCTGACTGTAGCCCTGGGGTGGACCGGACCCTGGCACGCTGAGTTCCACCGCCCCGAACCAGCGGCACTGCGCCTGGCCGCGGCCATGGAGGGGGTCCGCCTGCGCCTGCAGCCGGGCGAGGAGATCCGTGGCCCTCGGGTCCTCGTGCAGTGGTGGGACGGTTCCATCGAACGCTCGACGGCGTTGTGGCGTCGCCTGCTCCTGGCGCACTACTCGCCGCGGCCCGACGGCCGCCCTTTCGCGGGGCTCCTGTGCGACAGCCTGTGGGGTGCCTGGACGGACGGCGACGGGCACGTGGCCGAAATCGAGCGCTGGGCTGCCGAGGGGCTGCCGCTGGAGTGCTATTGGATGGACGCCGGTTGGAGCGGGGACATGCGGTTGGGGTGGGCGGCCCATCAGTCGGATCGCCGGCCGGACACCCGGCTGTTTCCCCGGGGGGTGCGTCCGGTCGCCGACGCGGCCCACCGGTACGGCATGCAGTTCCTGCTGTGGTTTGTGCCTGAGAGCATTCAACCCGGCGTGGAGCTGGGGGCCTGGCACCCTGACTGGGTGCTTGAGCCCTTCCGTCACGCGGCGTACGGCGACAACGTCTTCTATGGCATTGACCACGGCAATCCCGCGGTCAACGCGGCCCTGGTGGACTACTGCTCCGCCGTGGTCGGCGAGCATGGTGTCGACGTGTTCCGCCAGGACGGCCTCAGCCTGTGGCCCCGCGACCTGGATCCCGAGCGCCAGGGCATGAACCAGATCCGCTACACCGAGGGGTTTTACGCTTTCTGGGACGGACTGCTGGCGCGGAACCCGCACCTGCTGATCGACAACTGCGGCACCGGGGCGCGCAAGCTCGACCTGGAGACGATCCGTCGCAGCGTGGTCTTCTGGCGCAGTGACTGCCAAGCCTCGGGTGCTTTTGACCCCATCGTGTCGCAGGGCTTCACCCATGGGCTCAGCCCCTGGGTGCCGCTGTTCGGCGCCGCGGTGCCCATGGGAACACTGAGCTGCTATGCCTTCCGCAGTGGCTATGCACCGGTCCTGCAGTTGGCCTGGCCGGCCGGGAATCCAGCGGCCCGCTGGCGTGACCTGGACCTGCCGCTGCTCGCCAGCCTGATGCGCGAGTACCTGGAACTGCGACCGCTGCTGTGGGGGGATTTCTACGCGTTGGCGCCCTATTCGCGCCATCCCGGCGCCTGGCTGGCCTGGCAGTGGCATCGCCCGGACCTCGACCGCGGCATCGTGCAGGTCTTCCGCCGGCAGCAGTGCGCCCAGGCGCGGTACGGGGTGCGGTTGCGAGGCCTGGCGCCGGGGGCGTCGTACCACGTTTCCGACCGCGACCAGCCGTGGACCGTGGTGGCCTCGGGCGAAGCCTTGATGAGCTCGGGCCTGACCGTGGTCCTGGCGCACCAGCCAGCAGCGGCCCTGTTGGAGTATCACCTCGCAGATTGAGCCGGGCAGCGGCTCTGGGGGGATGCGCCCGATGACCGGACTGGATCGAACGCGCGCGCACCTGCGCGGCGATTGCCTCGATCGCCTGCCGTTCCATCCCATTGTCATGCGCTGGGTCGCGCGTCAGGCGCGCCTGGCCTACCGCGACTACGTCCTTGATGCGGAAGCCAAGAGCCAGGCCAACATCAGTTGCGCCCGCGCCCACGGGTTCGACTGGGTGACGGTGCTCTCGGACCCCTACGCTGAGGCGTCGGCCTTCGGCCTGGTCGTCGAATACCCGCCCGATGATCTGCCCAAGGACACCGGCGGGCACCTCCCCGACGCCGCTGCCGTGGCCGCACTGCCCCGGTACCGGGCGCAGGACCACGCGCGTACCCGGTTGCGGCTGCAGGAACTGGGGCACTACCGTCGACACGTCGGCAGCACCCACCTGATCGTCGGCTGGGTCGAAGGCCCGGTTGCCGAATACGCCGACTTGCGGGGCGTGAGCGCGGCGGCGATCGACATGCTGGACGACCCGGTAACGGTGGCCGCCGCGATGGACCTGATCGTCGACGCGGCCGTGGACTTCATCACCTTGCAGGTAGAAGCCGGCGCGCACTGCATCGGCATTGGCGACGCCTTCTGCTCGCAAATCGGGCCGCGTCTGTACCGGCTGCTGGCCTGGCCCGGCGAACGGCGCCTGGTCGAGCATATCCACCGCCTGGGCGCGCTGGCCAAACTGCACATCTGCGGCAACACCCGGGCCATTCTGCCAGACATGATCGCCACCGGGGCCGACATCATCGACGTCGATCACCTGGTGGTGGACATGGCGCCGTTCGCGGCCCTCCTCGCCTCCGGCCAACTGCTGTCGGGGCACGTGGACCCAGTAACCGTAGTGCGCGATGCCCAACCCGACCAGATCACTGCGGCCGCGCGTCGCGACATCGTGGCCGCGAACGGGCGCTGCATCGTCTCTGCCGGCTGCGAGATCACTCCGGACACGCCGGTGGCTCATCTGCATGCCCTGGGCGCGGCGACGACGCCAGCCCACTGAACCGAAAGGCTATCCCATGCCGACGTTCGCCGCGGCGGTCACTCGTGGCCGCCAACAAGAAGATCCGCAGACGGTGTTCACCGAGGCGGTCGACGGCCTGCTCGCCGGCGTCCTGGCGCCCCCTTGCTCGTTCCGCCTCGGCGCCGAGACCGAGGCCGACTTCTGGCCGCGGTGTGCGCGGCAGGTCAGTCGCACCGTGCGCGCGGCCGGCGTGGAACACACCTGCGTGTTCTCAGATCCCGTGACCGGCCTGCAGATCACCTGGCAGGTACTGCAGCACCACGGGTTCGCCGCCGTGGAATGGACCGCGTGGGTCGACAACCCGGGCCTCGCGCCGGCGCCCGTGCTTGCCGATCTGTCGGCGCTGGACCTGGCTTGGCGCTCGGTCGGCGACGCGTTCCTGTACCGCTCTCCGGGTGCGGCAGAGACGCGCGAGGACTTCCAGTTCCAGCGATTTCCGCTCCAGACCATCCGCGAACCGCGGGCCGAGGCGCGCTTCGGCGCCGGTTGCGAGGGCCGCTCCTCGGTCGACTGGCTGCCGTTCTTCAATCTGCAGACCGGCACCGACGGTCTGGTGGTGGCCGTCGGTTGGTCCGGCCAATGGCACGCCGCCGTCGAACGCCACGGGGACGAGACGCGGCTGCGCGCCGGTATGGACGGGTTGCGCCTGGCCCTCCCCGCGGGGACCGGCGTGCGCACTCCCCGCGTGCTGTTGGTGTATTGGCGCGGCGCGCTGGAGGACGGCCAGAACCAGCTCCGTCGGCTGCTGCTGCAGCACGTCGTGCCCCAGGTGGGTGGCCAGCCCGTGCAGGTGCCCTCGTGTTACGGGGCCTGGGGGGGAGCTCCCACCCCAGTTCACCTGCAGCAGCTGCAGTTCATCCAGGACCGAGCTCTGGCTTACGATGTGTACTGGATCGACGCCGGATGGTACGGGACTTCGGACAAACCGTGCCCCAATGTGTTTGAGGGCGAGTGGGGCAAGACCGGTGACTGGCGGGTCAACCGCCTGTACCATCCGGACGGATTGGCGCCGGTCAGCCGGCAGGCCCACCAGGCAGGGCTGCAGTTCCTGCTGTGGGTCGAGCCGGAACGGGCTCTGCACGGCGCCCCGATCACCCTTGAGCACCCGGAGTGGTTCCTGCAGCGCCAGCCCGGCATGCCGCGGGAGGTGGGCGAGAACCTGATCCTCAATCTGGGGAACCCGGAAGCCCGTCAGTGGGTTACCGAACTGGTCTCCGGGCTGGTGACCGAGCACGGGCTGGATTGGTACCGGCAGGACTTCAACATCTCGCCCTTGGAGTACTGGCGCGCCAACGACGCCGCTGACCAGCAGGGGCTGACCGAGAACCGCTATATCGAGGGGCTCTATGCCTTCTGGGACGGGCTCCGGCGGCGGCATCCACAACTGCGTATCGATAACTGCGCCAGTGGCGGACGGCGCTTGGACCTGGAGCTGCTGTACCGTAGCATCCCGTTGTGGCGCAATGATTACAACTGCTTCTCGCACCTCGATCCGGAGGTCCTGCAGGTGCACGGCTACGGGCTGAGCCACTGGGTGCCCCTGCATGCCACGAGTCCGTTCAACAGCGCGCCGGGGGACACCTACCGCTTCCGCAGCATCGTCGCTCCCGGGGTAGTGTTCGGCATGGACGAAGTCGGCAATGTCGAGTACGACGAGGCGTCCTACCCGTGGGACTGGCACCGCCGGATGCTGGACGAGCAGCGACGGGCCCGGCCTTTCTGGTACGGTGATCTGTACCCGCTGACGCGCTGCACTGCCGAGCCCGATGCGTGGCTGGCCCTGCAGCTCCATCGCGCGGACCTGGACGCCGGGGTGATCCTGGCCTTCCGTCGCGCCGCCAGCCCGTTGACCCAGGCCGCCTTCCGTCTGCGGGGGGTGGACGGCGATGCAGTTTACACGCTTGAGGATGCCGACAGCGGCCGGCGGTGGTCTGCCGGCGGTAGTGAGTTGGCAGGCCCCGGGCTGGCGCTGGCGATGCCTGAACCGCGCAGCAGCTGCCTGCTGTTCTACCGCCGCGCACCGGGGTGCGCCAGCGAGCGGTAGCTGGCTGGAGGCTGGGGTTGGAGTCGGGTAGGAGCACCGACGGCAGGATCTGTCAGGTCTTGGGCTGTTGTTGGCGACGCCCGAACCGCGCCGCAGCTGCCTATTTTCCTACCGCCGCGCACCGGGGTGCGTCAGCGCGCGGTAGCGGGCTGGAGGCTGGGGTTGGCGTCGGGTAGGAGCACCAGCGGCAGGCCGTTGCGTTGCAGGCGGAACTGCAGGTAGCGCAGCGACTGCTCCGGCGTTTGGCTCAGGGGCCATGCAGGGCCTCGGGTCAGACCCACGTCGCGCCAGTCCCGGGCCGGCCGTTCGACGAGTTCGACGGGTTGGCCGGCGGCGAGCCCGGCAGCTGCCGCGGCCATGTCGATGGCCGTGTCCAACCCTCCCAGTCGGTCGACCAACCCGCACTCGCGGGCGCGGCGGCCCGACCATACGCGCCCTTGGGCCAGGGAGTCGATGGCGGCGGGTGTCCGGCCGCGACCGGTGGCGACCTTGGCGACAAACATTCGGTACAATCCTAGCATGGTGGAATCCACCCGGGCCCGTTCGGCCCCGGTCAGGTTGCGGTCGGGCAGCTGCAGCCCGAATAGACGCAGACCGAAGCCCAGGTCGGCGTGCGCGCCCGCTTGGACGTGATCAGTGCTCAGCCCCAACCGCTCTTTGACGCCCTGGTCGTAGACCCAGCCGCCAATCACGCCGATCGAGCCCGTGATGGTGTTGGGCGCGGCAACGATGCTGTCGGCATACATCGATACCCAGTACCCGCCCGAAGCAGCCACCTGGGCCTGGGAGACGATCACGGGTTTCTCGGTCCGGCAGCTGCGCACGGCCTCGGCCACGACATCGGCGGCCAGGGCGTCACCCCCCGGCGAATCGACTCGCAGAACCACAGCGCGGATCGACCGGTCGTCGCGGGCGGCGGTCAGTTCATCGGCGATACGGCCGGCTTCCATGCCCTCTTCCATGTCGCACACGCCCAGGGCGTAGACGATCGCCACGCGCGGTGCCGCGCCCCAGGTGTCGGTGACCGTCGGCCGCTGTTCGCCGGCGTCGACCCGCTCTGCGTCCGGCCCGGACAGTTCGCGCAGGAGTTCGTCCACCTGATCCCAGCGACCGAGCCGGTCGACCAGCCCGGCTGCCACCGCGTCCGCCGGCAACAGCACCGTGGTGTCGTTGGCCAGGGCCTCGAACTGATCGGTGCGGATGGACCGGGCCAGGCAGATGCCGTCGCGCATCATGGCGTACTCATCGTCTACCAGGGTCTGTTCCTGCCGCCGGTCGGCGTCCGACATGGTGCCGCGCGAGAACGGTTCCATGGCCGACTTGTAGTCGAACAGGCGCCACTCGTCAAACCCGACGCCGACCCGGTTCAGCAGGCTCCTGAAGTAGGTGCGGCCGCTGACCACGCCCGACAGGTCCAGTGCCCCGAGCGGATCAAGCACCACGGTGCTGGCCGCGGAAGCCGTGTAGTAGGCGTGCAGGTCGACCCGGTCGACATAGACCACCACCTTCTTGCCCGCGTCACGGACCTGCTGCAGCAGGGCGCGCACTTCCCAGCCCATGACCGGATCCAGCCGGGTGCCGGTCAGGTCAACTACCACGCCGGTCAGTTCGGGATCGCGAACCACCATTCTGACCGTGGCCAGGAAACCGCTCAGGCTGTTACCGCGGTCGAACCACCCACCCGGCCGGTGGCGCAGAGATCCCCGCAGATCGATGGCCAGATAGCGGGCCGGGCGGGCGGGCCCGACCGGCTGGAGCTGCGGTCGTCGCGGACCCCAGCTGGCAGTCCAGGTGCGGCGGGCCTCGCCGTGGCCGCCGGCGCGGTGGAACTGCGTCCCCACCTCGGTGCGCCCGAGAGTGCCGGCCAAGCCCACCGAAACGCGCTCGTGATCCGCGTAGCGCACCGCCAGGTGCAGGCCCCGCGGCCAGTTCACGCAGGCGCCGGCGCTCCAGGCTACGTGCCGATCGGCCCGGTTTCCAAAGATCTCACCATTCCACGAACCGTCGGCAAAGAGCGTCAACCTGGGGGTGCCCAACGGCCGGAGAGCGATGTCGCCGGCCAGGTCCCACACCCGGTCCAACGGGTTGGGCAGACTCGCGGTGGCCACGGTGATGCCGGCGGAAGTGACCGCGTCGGGGCGCCACAGGAGGCCCCACAGCAGATGGCGTCTCGGCGTGGTCGCGACCCGGGGCCCGCTGGACCAGCCGTACCCCAGACCGAAGCTGAGGCCCCGGCCCCCCACGCTGGTCGACAGGCGCGACTCGTACCCGCCCCCGGTTGCGTCGCCGGCGCGCACCGTGCCTAGGCCGAGACGGTGCCGGCCGGCAAAGGCACCCCAGCGGTTCGCCAAGTCGGCCGCATCGCCTTGGTTCCAGGCCGTCGCCACCTCGGGCTCGGAGGCGTACTCCAGGAGCGCCGGGTTGCTGTAAGCGGCCATGACGGAGCCCTGGCTGCCCGGTGCCCCCGGCAGGAACGCGCTCTGCGTGGCTTCGGGGCCGAGGGCCGGCGCCGCGGCGGCAAGCCCCATGCTGGCCACCACCAGACGGGCCGCCAGAAGCAGTGTATGCCTGCCACCCATGCCCGGCCTCAGTCGCCGCCCATGTCGCGGAAAAGGGATAGATCGCCCTGTCCCTCGCGGAGTATTTCCACGCGGTCGCCCACCAGGGAGATCACCGAACTGGGCATCACCGGCAGGTGGCCGCACTCAAGGATCAGGTCGACCTGCGCGCCGAGGACCCGCTGCAGGTCGCCAGGATCGGTGAGCACTTCCTGCTCGCTGAGGTTGGCGCTGGTACTCAGAATGGGGTTGCCGAGCTCGGTAACCAGCGCCAGCGGCACGGCGTGGGCCGGGACGCGGAGTCCGACCGTCTTCTGTTTGGTCTGCAGCACCCGCGGTGTCTCGCGCGTGGCCGGCAGCACGAACGTGTACGGGCCGGGCAACGACCGCCTCAGGATGCGGTACGCAAAGGTCGAGACCTGCGCATAGCGGCTCACGTTGGCCAGGTCGGCGCAGACGAACGACATGGGCTTGCGGTGGCTGCGCCCCTTGATTCGCCGGATGCGCTCGATGGCCCCCTTGTTCGTGATGTCGCAGCCCAGCCCGTAGATGGTGTCGGTGGGGTAGATCACCACGCCGCCATCGCGCAGCACGGCCGCTGCCCGCTGCAGGTGCCGGCCTTTCAGGTGCTCCGGGTCGATCGTCAGTATCTCTGCCATAGGACCACCCGCTTCGCCAGGCGCGGTGGGCGGTGGGCTGCAGGAGGCGCGTCGCACCAGCCCACGGACTCGTCGCCGGCATATTGGTGGCCCGACCGGCTGCCACGGCGCCTGCCGCCGCAGCCGGTCGGACGGAGGGGCGGATCAGTCGCAGTCGCAGCCGCAACCGCAGCCGCAACCGCAGCCTTCGGGCGCGGGCAGCGGGCGGTACCAGATGTTCCGGTACCGGACCAGGTCGCCGTGGTCCTGCAGCTTCAGCGACCCGGTCGGTGCGTGGGCCTTGTACGCGTACACGTCGCGGTGTCCGGTGGGGCCGTTGAGGACCTGGTGCTGGTGCACGACGACACCGTTGTGCAGCAGGGTCAGGAAGGCCGGCGAGACCAACTCGACGCCGCTGAACCGGGGCGCCGTCCAGATGATGTCGTAGGTCTGCCATTCGCCGGGCCGGCGGCAGGCGTTGACCAACGGCGGGTATTCCCCGTAGATGGCGGCCGTAATGCCGTCGGCATAGGTCGGGTTATCGTACCCGTCGAGGACTTGGATCTCGTACAGACCCATGAGGAACACGCCGCTGTTGCCGCGGCCCTGGCTGTCGCCCTTCACCTCCGCCGGGCAGGCGAATTCCAGGTGCAGCTGGCAGTCGCCGAAGCGCTCGCGCGACGAGATATCGCCCGTCCCCGGCACCACCTGCATGTAGCCGTCCTGTACCTGCCAACGAGCTTCACCGTCGCGGCCGGTCCACCCCGAAAGGTCCTTGCCGTCGAACAGGAAGATGGCGTCCGACGGTGCTTGGCCGGGTTGCGTCGGCGAGCTCTCAGTGCCTGGGGTAACCACCGGCGGCAGCGGTCGGCGGTAGTCGTGCACCTGCCAGGGGGAATCGGGGAGCATGGGGGTGTCGTCGTAACCGGTCTTGCCCATGGCGTGCCTCCTTGTCGTGAGTTGGGCCCAGGGGGCGGTTCTGACCTGGCCATATCAACGGTATCCCGACCGACGCCCGCAAATCCAGCCGCGGCGCGTCCTGCGGGCGGCCTGGCCACGGCCGTCGTCTTGTGCTAGATTGCCGCATCTGTCTTCCCCGGACAAGGTCGCGGGGAGCGGCTGCCACGTGGCGGTCGCCCGTCGGGCCGCCGCCGGGGCAGGCCTGCGAGCGGTCAACAAGGAGGGTGCTATGGTCAGTCGCAGAGATTTCGTGCGTCGTTCGGCCCTCGCCGGCGTGTCCGGGGTGGTTGCCAGCCGCATGGTGTGGGCCACCGACGAAACCACGGCCCCGCCAGCCGTGCGCCCGGCGGTGGCATCTACCTGGAGCTTCGGTGTGGCGGCCAATCAGGCGGCGCTGGCGGTGTTAGCCGGCGGCGGCTCTGCCCTGGACGCCGTCGAGCAGGGGATCTGGGTCACTGAGGCCGACCTGACCAACTCGTCGGTGGGCGTCGGCGGCACACCGAATGCCGACGGTGTGGTTCAGCTGGATGCCTGCATCATGGACGGGACGACCCACAAAGCGGGGAGTGTCGCCGCGCTAGAAGGGATCGCCCACCCGATCTCGGCGGCCCGGCGAGTCATGGAGCAGACGCGTCACGTGATGCTGGTGGGCGAGGGCGCGCGTCGATTCGCCCTGGCGCAGGGCCTGGCCACCGCCCAGATGCCCACTCCTGAGCGTCGCGCCGAGTGGGAGAAGTGGAAGGCGCGGCAGGCCGCCGCGAAGCAGGGCCACGACACTATCGCGCTGATCGTCGTCGACGCCCAGGGCGTTATGGCGGGAGGGTGCTCCACTAGCGGTCTAGGCTACAAGGTCCCGGGGCGCGTGGGCGACTCGCCCATCATTGGCAGCGGTCTGTACGTCGACGGGGCGGTCGGTGGCGCAGGGGCCACCGGCTTGGGCGAGAACATCATGCGCTACTGCGGTTCTTTTGCCGTGGTCGAGCGCATGCGCCAGGGCATGACGCCGGAAGAAGCCTGCCTGTCGACGGTGAAGTGGATCGTGGCCCAGGAAGGGCGAACCGAGGGCTTGGACGTGAACTTCGTGGCGTTGGACCGCTATGGCCGGGCCGGCGGGGCCGGCACCTCCGGTGGCTTCTCCTACTCGTACAACGCGCCTGGCTCCAGCCAGGTGACCCCTGCCGCAGTCGCCGTGCCCGTCCGGTAAACCGAAGACGGCACGGACAACAACAACGCCGCCGAAGCTAGCTTCGGCGGCGTTGTTGTTTGGTAGCCCGTACCGGATTCGAACCGGTGTTACCGACGTGAGAGGCCGGCGTCCTAGGCCTCTAGACGAACGGGCCACGAGTGTTTTTCGGTCGTGAGCGGAGTAAATGTAGCCGCTCGCCCAAGGGCTGTCAAGCCCGCCGGCGCACCGACGGGGCCGGCGGCAGGCCCCGTCAATCCGCTGGCCCGCCCGGCACCATGCCTTTTAGGTGACCGGCAGCGCGGCGAGCACCAGGGACCAGTATATTGCCGCATTGAGGAAGCCCGAGGGAGCCAGGAACGGGATGTCGTAGCCTGGAACCGTTACCGCGGCATCACCGTATTTCCACTGGGCATCGAGGACAATGTCGGCGGCCCCCTGGGGGGCTGGCTGGTCGCCGTGCCCCGCCATGGCCACGCACAGGCGTCCGCCCGTGGCGTGGACCGCGTCGGCTACCTCGTGCGGCGGCCAAGTGTAGCCCTGCATGTAGACGAAGTCGCCTGGGCGCAGTCCGGCCGCCTCGATGCCGTCGGCATTGGCCGGGTGGGCCAGGGTTTCCAGCTGCGGCGGGCCGGCGGGCAGGCCCAGGACGTTGGCTGGCAGGTGTCCGCCCGCCATCAGGAACCAGGCGCGATTGCCGCGTTCCCGAGTCCGCCGCACCTCGTCCGCCGCCTGTGCCAGACGCTCGCGCTCGGTGGCCTGGAAGCCCTCGAGATAGCGCCTCAGCGCGGCCAGATAGGCCAGACCTAGGGCGCCCGGATCGACCGGCCCCGGGTGCATGTCGTCGTGCAGCCGCGTGCCGATGTACCGGTTGTTGCGGACATCGGCGCCAGTAACCACGATGCTCTGGAACATGGTTGGCATGGCGCCGCGACGCAGGCAGGCACCGACGAATTCGCCCACGAAGGACCACACGGCGGCCACGTCCAAGATGCCTGCCACAGGTGGGTCGCTTGGTCCGGCCTGGTTGCCGCTGTCGATCCAACGGGCGCAGGCGCGCCGGACCGCCGGCAGCTGCTGGCCGGACCCGAAGCCGATGGTGATGGTGCCGGCGGCGGTCAACCCACGCGCGAGTTCAGGATCGGGGACTTCCGGGCCGCTGTAACCGAGCAGGGCCGCGTCGCCCATGCCGGGTGATTCGGCGCTGGCCAGCGAGGTCAGCGGCATCAGGCCCCCGGCCCGCCAACTGATCTCACCCTCGAAACTCGGGGCTGGCCCGCCGACCATCAGGCGGCCCCCGGCCAGGAAGCGGTCGGCGGCCGCTTCAGCGGTGACGACCCAACTGGGCAGGGACCGCTGCTGATTGGCCAAGCCCTGATCCAGCGCGGCCAAGAAGTGCTCGGAGGTCATCGGTGGGGGACAGGAGCAGCAACCAGAACCCATGGGATATCCTCTCGGAGTCGGGGCGCACGGGTACGCCCGGCGGCCGCGGGCCGAGATTGCCCACCCGTGGCCAGGCCGGGCGCGGTGCGGCCGAATCTCGACCCACCGACCGGCCGCGGTCAAGGGGGCGCTCCCGCGCTTTTGCCCGCCGGCCTCGGCGTGCCCTACTTTGAGCGGAGTTCCCTCAGGGAAGACGGGGCCATCTCGGGTGGTCGTAGCCTCGGGGGGCCGCGGCGGCAGTGCACGCGGACCGGGGCGCTAGCGGAGGAGGTGCGAGCATGCGGTGCCTGGCGGTGTGGATGGGCGTGCTGGTGGCCGGCGTGGCTGTTGGTCTCGCCAGCCCGAGCGTGAATGCGGTGACCGCCACCGGGGCGCCGCTGTTGACGCGCGCCGAGGCCAGCAACTACGAAGAGACCAGTAGCCACGCCGATGTCATGGACTACCTCCAGCGCGTTGTGGCCGCGGCTCCGAATCTGCACCTGACCCACTTCGGCTACTCCGCCTCGGGTCGCCGTCTGCCATTGGTGGTGGCCGGTGCTGTCGCCGGCGGCGATCCCGCCTCGGTGATCGCCAGCGGCCGCGTGCGTGTGCTGTTGCTGGCTAACATCCACGCGGGTGAGGTGGACGGCAAGGAGGCGTTACTGGTGCTGCTGCGCGATCTGGCCGGAGGCCGGCATCGCCAGTGGGCGGATTCGGTGGTGGTGCTCGTGGCCCCTCTGTACAACGCCGATGGCAACGAGCGGCTGCACTTGGAGCGCGCCGGCCAGTGGGGACCCTTCGGCGGCATGGGCGAGCGGGCCACGGCCCAGGGATTCGATCTTAACCGCGACTTCGTCAAACTGGACTCGCCCGAGGCCTGGTCGTTGGCGGGGCTGTTGCGACGCTATGACCCCCACGTGGTTGTCGACTTCCACACCACCGATGGTACCTATCATGCGTACCACCTGACCTATGCGCCGCCCCTGCACCCGCATACCTTTGCGCCGCTGACGGCCCTTCTGCGCGGCTCGCTGCTACCCGCCGTAACGGCTTCTGTCCGCCAGCGCACGGGTTGGGAGTTTTACTACTACGGCAACCTGCCGCCGCCCCATGCGGGCAATCTGGCCTGGGTCGGCATGGACACCACGGCAGGTTGGTACACCTACGACTACCGTCCCCGGTACTCGAGCAACTATGTGGGGCTGCGCAACCGCCTGGGCCTGCTCAGCGAGTCCTATTCCTATGCCACCTTCGCCGAGCGCATTCAGGCTTCGCTGCTTTTCGCCGAAGAGGTGGTGGACTTCGCCTGGGCTCACGCGGCCGAGATCCGCCGCGTGACGCAGGCGGCTGACACGCACTCGGTGGTGGGCGAAACGCTGGCACTGGCGGCCGCGCCGGTGCGCTCAGCCCAGCCGGTGCAGATCCTCCTGGGCGAGGTAGATACCGAGGTGCACCCCTACAGCGGCGGTACTGTCCTGCGTCGTCGGACGGTCCAGCGACCCGTGCGGTTGTACGAGTACGGCACTTTCGCGGCCACCGAAACGACTCTGGCGCCCGCGCAGTACCTGCTCCCCCCGGAGGCGGGCAATCTAGTGCGCCTGTTGACCGCTCACGGCATTGCCATCGACACCCTGCGCACGATGCAGGTCAGTCGCCTGGAGCGGTTCCGGATCGACTCCCTGCGCATAGCCGAGGTCGCATACGAAGGCCATCGTCAGGTGGCCGTGCGCGGCGAGTGGGTGGTCCAGACCGACACCGTGCACGCCGGAACGCTCCAGGTGGACGTGGCGCAACCCCTCGGGCGCTTGGCCTGCTACCTGTTGGAGCCGCGCTGCGACGACAGCCTGCTAGCGTGGGGACTGCTCGGCGACGGTGCCGTGCGCGCCGGGTTCTACGGTGTGCGCCGCCGGCCTCAGCGTTGACAACCATGTAGCCTCTGCCTACCGTCAGAGCCGCACGGGGCCGCCGTCGGTAATTCGGCCACCGGCTCCCGATCCGCCGACCCGCGGCGGTGGGAGGGCACCCCACCCGGGAGGGACAGGACAGTGTCGGGCCCCGCCATGCCTCTGGAGCGCCGCCCTCTGGCCCGTCGACTGCTGGCGGCCGTTGCCACCCCGCAGCAGACCTGCGCCGCCCTGCGTGGCCGCGAGACGGCCATGGACTGGCTGCTGCCCATGGTGGTGGCCAGCGTTGTCGGTCTGGCTGCCTATGGGTTGACGGCTGCCCTCAATGCGGAGCAGACCGCGGCCGCGGCGCGTCAGGCGATCGAGCAGCTGCCGGCCGACAAGAAGGCGGGCGCTGAGCAGGCGTACCGCATGTTCACCTGGTTCGGCTGGCTGATGGTGCCCATCGGCCTGTTCTTCTCGCTGGTCACCGTGGCCTGGGTCTGTCTGCTGCTGGGTCGTCTGGTGTTCCGGGCCGAGGTGACCTACCGGCAGATGCTGGTGGCCAAGGCCCATGCCAGCCTGGTTGTGGTACCAGAGTGGATCGCCCGGGCCCTGTTGGTCATGGTGGGCGTGAACCCTGATCGCTGCGCCAGCCCGGGCGCCTGGTTGACCAGCGAATCGCTGACACATTTCCCCGGTCGAGTGCTGCACGCCATCAATGTTTTCGACCTGTGGCAGGTCGGTGTGCTGACGCTCGGGGTGGCGGCCATGGCCCGCTTGCCAGTGCGCCGTGTCGCCATCGCCCTCACGCTGCTGTGGGCCGCCTGGGTTCTGTATGCGGCTGCCGCCGGCAGTGCAGCGCCCCAGGCTCCCGGGTCCTGAGCCGACGTGGGCGTTGGGGGACGACCCGCCGCGCGACGGCCGCGAACCGCGCCGTCCGACCTGCTGCCGCGCCTGCTGGGGGCTGGCCCGGAGGCCCTTGGCACGGTGATGCGGTCGCCGGAGCAATACGAAGTCCAGATCCTGTACACCCAGATCGACCGCGATGCGCGCAACCGGCCGCACTTCACCGAGCACGCTTTCCGCGTCGACCCGGACGCGTATTTCTACCCCGCCAGCGTGGTCAAGCTGGCCGGGGCGCTGGTGGCCCTGGAGAAACTCAGGCGCCTGGCCATTCCCGGCCTCGACCGCGACACGCCTCTGCGGATTGGACGTGCCGCACCAGGGCAGACCGCGGTCGTGGTGGACACCAGGGCCGCCGAGGGGCGGCCTACGGTGGGCGGCTACATCGAGAGGATCTTCGCCGTCAGCGACAATGACGCGTACAACCGCCTGTATGAGTTCGTCGGGCAGGACGAGCTCAACCAGACCCTCTGGCGCAAGGGGTACCATCAGGTTCGGTTGACCCACCGTCTGTCATTGCCGCTGACCGTAGCTGAGAACCGCTGCACCAACCCGTTCGAATTCTACGCCCGCGACTGGCCCCGCGATGTCATCTACCGGCAGTCGGCCCAGGTCAGTTCGCGGGAATACCGCGCCCTTCGGCCGATTCTGAAAGGCTCGGCCGAGGTGGTCGATGGCGTGCTGCAGCCGCGGCCCAAAGACTTCGCGGGGCTGAACTGGATGTCGGTAGAGGTGATGCAGCGCCTGCTGCGGGCGGTGGTGTTCCCCGCCAGTCTGCCGCCCGGTTGTCGCTTCGATCTGGCGCCTGAGGACCGCCGCTTCCTGTTGCGGGCCATGTCGCGCTTGCCGCGCGAGAGTCGCCAGCCAATCTACGACCCACACCATTACTACGACGCCTATGTGAAATTCCTGCTCTACGGCGACCGGCGTGACCCTCTGCCGCCCTCGGTCCGGATGTTCAACAAGGTGGGACTGGCCTACGGATTCATGGCCGACAACGCGTATGTGGTCGACTTCGAGCACGGCGTTGAGTTCCTGTTGACCGCCGTCATCTCGGTGAACGCGAATGGGGTTTACAACGACGACCACTACGAATACGATCGCATCGGGTTCCCGTTCCTTGCCAATGTGGGGCGAGTGATCTACGATTACGAACGGCAGCGAAGGCGCTGGCGAGCGCCTGACCTGAGCCGCTTCGTCTTCACCTACGACGACTGACGCGCCTGGCCCTGATGGTCTGGGCTCGGGCGCCGCGAGGAGGCCATGATGGCAGCGAAGATCCGCGTGGCGATGGTGGGTTGCGGGGGCATGAGTCATGCCTGGCTGACTGCCGCTGCCAAGCTCAAGGGGGTAGAGGTGGTGGCGCTGGTCGATGTCGCGGAGTCGCACGCGCGCCGCCGGGCTGAGGAGTTCGCCCTGGACCGCGCTCTGGTGACGACGTCACTGACCGAGGCGTTGCGCCAGGCCCGACCGGACGCGGTTTTCGACTGCACGGTGCCCGAAGCCCACACTTCGGTGACCGTGGCGGCACTGCAGCACGGCTGCCATGTCTTGGGCGAAAAGCCCATGGCCGATTCCATGGCCCATGCCCGGCGTGCGGTCCGCGAGGCGGCCAAAGCCGGCAAGATATACGCCGTCATCCAGAACCGGCGCTATATGGAATCGATCCGCCGCCTGCGCCGGTTCATCGCCAGCGGCGCCATCGGCGACCTGACGACGGTCAACTGCGATTTCTATATCGGCGCCCATTTCGGCGGTTTCCGCGACCGAATGGAGCACGTGCTGCTGTTGGATATGGCCATCCACACCTTTGACCAGGCCCGGTTGCTGACCGGCGCCAACCCGGTGTCGGTGCACTGCCGCGAGTGGAACCCGGCTGGCTCCTGGTACGATCACGACGCCTCGGCCGTGGCCATCTTCGACATGACCGGGGGACTGGTATACACCTATCGCGGCAGTTGGTGCGCCGAGGGGCTCAGTACCTCCTGGGAGAGCCAGTGGCGCCTGGTTGGCACGCGGGGTTCGGTGACCTGGGACGGCGGCCAGGGGGTCGCGATACAGCAGGTGAAGAAGACCGGCGCCTTCTTCTCCGAGATGCGCGATCAGCCCCTTCCGGCGCTGCGGCGCAGTGACCGCGTTGGCGGGCACGAAGGCCTCATACGGGAGTTCATTGACTGCGTCCGGCAAGGCACAGTCCCCGAGACCGTGTGCACGGACAACATCCACAGCCTGGCAATGGTCTTCGGCGCTATCGAGAGCGCGCGGCGCGGCCGTCGCGTCGCCATCCACGTCTGAGCCCGGGTAACAAACTCACAGAGCCAGCATCTCGGGCAGGTGCTCCTGGCACCACTGGCGCAGGTCGGCCACGTCGGTCGCCGTTGGTGAGACATACGGGCCGCGGTTGCGCAGGCTGGTCTGCAGGAACCCGAAGGCCCTGGCACCCATTCGGTCGTAAGCCGTGTCGGTAAACCCCAAGGGTGCGTAACGGGCACCGAGGAACTCGTCCAGACAGGCCAGTCGGGCGCAGCCGGAGGCCAAGGCATCCCAGTCGGCTGCTTCAGCCCGACGCCACAGGTCCAGGATCACGCGCGGGTTCCAGTACACAATGGAGCTGCAGCCGCCACGGGCGCCATGGGGGCAGAGCGCCCCCCAGAGATGCTCGCCGACAAACACGCTGACGAAGGCCGAGAGCTGGCGGCACCCTTCGGGAGAGGCGCCGAGGGTGCCGGCGTTGGCCTTGACCATCTGGTACCCCGGCACAGCTTCCTTGATCGCCATGTGCTGCTCGAGCGTCAGCACCTTGCGGCAGCGCGTCGTCTCGTACACTGAGACTGCCAGGCCGTCAGCGGCTTCGCCAACGGCGCGGAAGAAGGGCACGACCTGAGCGTCGGGTACCTCCATCCAGAACGGCAGGGCCACTTGGATCGCGTCGGCTCCCAGCGCCGCAGCGCGGCGCGCGCGGCAGACGGCGCCCCGGGTGTAGGTAGCGGTGACGCCAAGCATCACCGGCGTGCCGTGGGCCCGGGCCACCTCCACCGTGGCCTGGGCCACGCGGTCCCACTCCGCGTCGTCCATGGCGTAGAACTCACCCGTAGTGCCGGCGGTGTACACGCCGGGCACGCCGACGCGGCAGCAGCGGGCGACGTCCTCCCGGTACGTGGGTTCATCGAGCGTATCGTCGTCGTGCCACGAAACCGGCAGGCCGGCCCACGGTCCGGCAAAACGGGTAGTGCTCAGCATGACGGATTCCCCTCTTCGCACGTGAACCTGCCGAACAGCTCCAGGGCGTTCTCGCGCAGAATCTGTCGTCGCGTCGGCAGATCAAGCTCGGCCCGGTCAATACGGGCACGCTGGCTGGCGACGAAGTACAGCGGTGTGTCGCTGCCGAACAACACCCGCTCGGCGCCGATCTCGGTCACGGCCCATTCGATCAGTCCCGGGGTCAGGCTCCGGGCGCTGGAGGTGTCCACGCTCAGGTTGCCGTGTTGGGCGGCCTGGATGGCTCGCACCTGCAGGTCGAGCCGACCCGAGTCGCCCCCGTTGCCCAGGTGCCCGAGGATCATCTTCACTTCGGGGTAGGCGTTGGCCAACGGCACGTACTCGCTGGGCCGGCTGTTGCCGTCGCCGCTATGGGCCAGCACTACAGCCCCCAGTTCCGCCGCCAGGGCCATCAGCTGGTCGCCGTAGGTCGCAATGGCATAGGCGTGTTCTTCCGGGTGGATCTTGATCCCGCACACGCGGCCCCGGCCGCACATCCGGCGTGCCTGGGTCAGCGTTTCAGGCCGCTGCGGGTGGACAATGACCCACTGCAGCAGGCCCGGCACTGCGGCTACGCGGGCGGCGGCGGACTGGTTGGCGGCAACAGGGTCGGCCTGACCGCGAGGTAGGAGACCCTCCAGCGGCGACACCAGCGTCAGCGTCACGCGCGCCCTGGCTGCCCGCACGGCCACCGCCGCGGCATCGGCGCTCATCCACTGCCGCTCCAGGTCAGTGGCCTCGACCCGGTCGTACGCGCCGAAGTGGCCGTGCACGTCGATGGCCTGGATCTGCGTGCTGTCGTTGTCGGACACGGGTTCCATGGGAGCTCCTTGGCGAGCTGTTCGGCAGTGCGGCGTCACCAGCGGAGCCGGCGGGCGCCGCACCGCGCGGTTGGGCGGTGCGGCCGACCGGCCCTGGGTGCGGCTAACCCGGGACGACCCGGGTCAGGTCCAGCATCATGTCGTGGTTGTCCAGGTCACGGACACGGAAGTCGCCGACGCGGACAAAACCATTCTTCTCATAGAAGCGTATGGCGCGGGGGTTGAGGGCGCGCACGCCGCCCTGCAACACCATGGTGCGGTAACCGCGGGTTGCCATGGCGGCCAAGATGGGTCCGAGCACCGTGCCGCCGATCCCGCGCGACTGCTGGTCGTCGGCGACCGACGGGGCCAGGGAGCAGGTGGTCGCTTCATCCAGGTGCAGGCCTCGCGCCGCGTAGCGCTGGGCGTCGCTGGCGTATCCTCCCAGCTTGATGATGAAGTAGGCGAGGATGCGGCCAGGAACCGGGGTGCTGGCCACCAGCACGAAACGCCAGGCCTCCTCGGGCTTGGGTCCGGCGCACAGCGAGGCGGCCGTCTCGCGGTCGAAGGCGTGGGGGGCATACAGGCGACGCGTTTCCTCTCCCAGTTCGACGAAGAACGTCCCCAGAGCGTCAACGTCGTCGGCGGCGAGCAGTCGGAGCGTTGCCGCACTGCCGTCGGGGAGGACCAGGGTGCAGGGCTCGGGCAGACCGATCGGTGCAGTGCAGTCGGCGCAGATCGCCATGGCGGCGGACTCTCTGGGCAAGGGTGCATGGGGGTTGGGGCGGCCGCGGTCGCGGCCCGGCGCGCTGCCGCCATCGCGGTGGCGCCACAGGTTGTTTTCGTTATAATATACGGCATTCCGTGCCGCTCGAAGCCGTCGGTGCGGTCGGTGTGTCAACCCGTTGGCGGGCGTTCTACAAGGATCCGCAGCAGGTTGCCTGCTGGGCGGCGGGAACGCCCTGATCCAGCTTCTCGACCAGGAGGGATGTGCGTCATGGCAGAGCGCGAGACGGGCACTGTCAAGTGGTTCGATAACGCCAAAGGCTGGGGGTTCATTACCCGTGCCAGCGGCGATGACGTGTTCGTCCACTACACCTCCGTTCGCGGCGAAGGCTACAAGACCCTTGAAGACGGCCAACAGGTGGAATTCGAAGTTGTCCAGGGCGCCAAGGGCTTGCAGGCCCAGGACGTTATTGTCGTCCGCTGATCGTTCACCAGGGTCGATCAACCAAACGGGCGGCATCCGGTGACGGGTGCCGCCCGTTTGGCTGCGGTCCCGCACTCCTACACGGAGGCCGTGCCATGGAGAAGTTCGCGCCCCTCAATCTGACCCCTGACGAGTTGGCCGAATACACGCCGCACTGGCATGGCGAGCGGCTGCCCGACGGCCGTCCTCGGGTGCCCGACGACATCATTGCCCGCATGCGCCAGGTGACCATCACGCAGGCGTGGGGTGTTCTGGCCGGCGAGGGGTTTGAGCACCAGTACGAGGATGGGTGGCAGTGCACCCATCCGGGTGGCGTTCTGTGTGGACGAGCGTTAACCGCCCTGTACATGCCACGCCGTCCGGACCTGCGCACGGTGATGGAGGCCAAGGGCGAGCGCACGGGACAGGTCGGCGACCAGATCTCCTGGCCCATCGATGCCCTGTGCCCGGGCGATGTCTACGTGGCCGATGTGTATGGCAAGGTGGCCCAGGGGCCGATCATCGGTGACAACCTGGCCACCGCCATCCTGGCTCGCTCCGGAAACGGCGTGGTGCACGACGCCGCGGTCCGCGATCTGGAAGGTATCGAGGAACTCGGTACTGCCTTCACCAGCTTCGTGCGCGGCTGGCACCCCTCGTACGCATCGCCGACCATCATGCTGGCTGGCCTGAATTGCCCCGTTCGGCTGGGACTGGCCACGGTGATGCCTGGAGATGTCGTCCTGGGGAAGCGCGAAGGCGTGATCTTCGTGCCGCCCCATCTGGCCGAGAAGGTCGTGACCACCTCTGAGATCGTGCGCTTGCGCGATACCTTCGGCAAGCTGCGCCTGAGCCAGGGGCGTTACAGTTCCGGCGAGATCGACCGGCGTTGGAGCGATGTCATCGAACGCGACTTCTCGGAATGGCTGGCGGTCCACCTGGACCAACTGCCGGTGCCGGCCGAGGTGGTCCAGGAATACCTGCAGCACCGGACCTGGTAAGGCCCGCCTCGACGCCGGTCCCGGGCGTCGAGGCGGCAACACTGCGGTCTGCGCCGCTCAACCGCGTCAACGGGCCGGTTCGGCCCAACTGCCCTCGATGTAGGGGAACCGGTCTTCCAGGTCGTCGCCCAACTCGGCGCCCAGGCCAGGACGCGGCGCCAGCTCCAGGTGCCCGTTGGCGATCGTCGGCGCCGATTTGAGCAGGCCCCACTGCAGCGGGCCCTGGACCATGCACAGCTCGAGCACTCGTGGCGCTGGCAGCGCCGCGACCAGATGGGCATTGGCCACGGTCATCAGACCATTGTGCCAGTTGTGCGGGCAGTGCGGCACGCCGAACTCGTGGGCGCGGCGCGCGATCCGCATGCCCTCGGTCAATCCGCACCAACCGCCGTCGGCCTGCACAATGCCATAGGCCCGCTGCTCAAGGTAGGGCTCAAACTGCTCCACGCGGGTGTACTGCTCGCCGCCGGTCACGGGCAGGCCGAGGGCCTGGTTGAGGTGGGCGTAGCCGGGGATATCCTGCTGCGGGATGGGCTCTTCGAACCAAGTCCACCCCAGTTCGTCCAGGGCTCGACCGATCTGCAGCGCCTGTGCCTGTGTGAGCCGTTGGTTACCGTCGAGCATCAGTTCCATGCGTCCGGCAACGGCGCGGGTCACCTCCGTGGCCAGTTCGATGAAACGTTCGGCTGTGACGCCGGCCCAACTCCACTCGGTGCCGATTCGCATCTTGAAGGCCGTGAACCCCTGGCGCACGTAGTCAAGGGCTTCGGCCACGACTGACTCGGGCCGGTTCTCCCAGTCGTAATCCACGCCGCCCGAGGCGTACAGGCGCACCCGTTCCAGGGCTGCCTGACCCGGCGCCGCCAGCAGATCGGCGACCCGTCGGCCGGCCACCTGGCCGCGGATGTCCCAGACGGCCGCGTCCAGACCGGCAATGGCGGTGTCCACGGGGGCGTTCATGCCCACGGGTCGTGGGACCACGTCCGGTTCCCGGGGGTCGCGCCCGATCAGCGTCGGCGCCAACCGCTGCACCTCTTCGCGGATACGGGGTGGATTGCCGTAGGCACAGGCCTCGCCAATGCCCGTGACGCCTTCGTCGGTCTCTACGACGACTATCGCAGCATCGGCCTTGGGCACCCGCACGGTAGACGTGCGCCACTGCCGTGCGGGTTCGTGAGCGCGGGACAGGCACAGCGTGCGGATCTTGCTGATCTTCATCGCGTTCCTCCGTGGCGGTGCGACGCTGGCCGGGTCGTCCGCGGCCGCGGCCAGGCGCCGGTCAGTAACTGGCGCTGATCTCGACCCTGCCGGCCAAGCCCGTCAGGCAGATGCGCTCGCGCTCCGGGTCCACGTCGGTCCAGGCTTGGTCGTTGACTTTCACCCGCAGCATCGGTGCGGCCTGGTGGTGGCGCAGGCGCAGCCACACGGCCTCGGGGCGCCGCCGCGCCGGGATATCGAGAACTGCCGTGATGTGCTGGCCATCGGCGGCTGCCGTCAGGTCGCAGGCGAAGGGGCCGAAGTGGGTGGGGGCCTGCCGCACGCGGATGTGGGCCCCGGCCCGCAGCCAAGCCCGGGGCGTGCCGCGTGCGACCCAGAGTGACCCGCCCTCCTCCATCACCAGCAGGTTGCGGAAATTCTCGACGAACCAGCCTGCGGTGCCGTTGTCCGGGGCCTCGCACGGACCGAAACCGCCCAGGTGCCAGTGCTCCCACAGCTTACCGTCGGCGCCGACCATGGCGGCGTAGGAATTCATCCAGAACCGCAGGAAGTTCGGGATGTCGTCCTGCAGCAGGTATGCATTGGCCGTGTGCGACGCTTTCGGCAGCATGCTGTAGCAGTGCCAGAACCACGCGTCCTCGGTTGGCAGTCCACGGTCGCGCCGGGCCTGTTCGCGGGCGCGGACGGCCTCGTCGGTGGTTCCCAACTCCTCCATCAGGTCCAGTGTTTCGACCATGCACGGATCGTTGCCAGGCAGGGCAGCGCCCGGCTCGATGAGGGGGAGCGCGCCAATCCACTGGTCGCAGTCCGGGAACTGCGGTGCGCCCAGTTCGGGCCCGGTCAGACCGCGCGCATACGCCATGCGGGGCACGAAACGGCGGTGCAGACCGTCGCGTCCGGCCCGCAGGGGTGCCATCTCTGCTTCGCGAGCCACCGTGCGCTGCAGGTCAGCGCGGAAGGCGGCCGCCTCGGCAAGGTAAGGCGCGGCCCCCTGCGGGTCGATGTCGGCCAGGGCCGCGGCGAAGCGCTGCAGACCCTGCAGGGTCAGGGCATTGTCAACGTAGTACCAGTGCCAGTCGCAGGCTGGCAGCGCATAGTCGCCCAGCATACTCGGTGGCATCAAGCCAGCCACGTGCAACTGGTCGCGGTTGGCGATCTCGGCCGCGTACCCCCGCCGTTGACGGATGATCCAGTCGGCGGCTCGCTGCAGGCGAGCCCGCTGCAGCTCGAACCCCGCCCGGTCGCCAGTCAGGAAGTAGCGTTCCGCCATGGCGAAAAGCAGGCGCCCGGTCGAGGCGTGGGTGCCGTCGTGGCTGTAGCCCATGTCGTGTCGCATCGACGTGGCCCATTCGAGCGCCCCGTCCCCGTCCAGGTAATCACCGTCGGACTTGCCGCCCGGCGCGGCCAGGAAGTGCGCGTATATGGGTTCGGCGTAGTCGTGGAGACCCACCAGCTCCATCTGGTATGCGACACGGCCCACCTCGAAAGCCAGGCCCCCCCACATGTGTTTGCCGGTCAGCTGATGGCAGGCTGCGCGCCATGCATCCACCCAGCCGCGGTCCGTCAGATCCACTTCCATGGGTGGATCTTCGACCGCCGGCAGAGGCAACAGCAAGGTCCCCTCTGGGCATGTCGACAGGCGCACCTCGCGCATCACCTCCAGCCAGTCCGATGCCTCGCGATGCGCGCGTGTCCGGGCGCGAATTCCCGAGGGAAAGCGCGCCGCCCGACCAGCGACGAAGTCGCTCGCCGTCTCGGCGACCTCGGCGCGGGCGATGTAGATCCCGGATTCGAGCCGCAGAACGGGACCGCGGGCAAGGTCGCCCAGGCTGAAGGTGAAGGCGTCCCCTCCCTGCTCCACGGTGACACGGCTGTCAAGGCCCGGACGACTGTCGGGGGCATACAGCAACTCAACCGTGACTCCCTGCCGATGCCCGGCTATCGGCTGCGTGCGCCACTGCGCCGGGCCATCAACCCGCGTCCCGTCGTCGCCCGGCAAAGGCGCAAGGGCGCCTATCGTCGCCAGGTACGGGTGGAGACGCCCCTGCCACGCGGAGGATGTCCCGGGCCCGCCAAAGCCCCACTCCACGCGGATGGCCAGACGCTGCCACCGGCCCACATCGGCCGAGGTCAGCCGTGCTTCGGGCACGTCGGGCAGGGCGCCTTGGGTGTCGCGGCGGGCGAAGACCGCCAGCATCTCGGTCCCTGCAGCCACGTGTTCGCTGTATGCGGTGTCCATCGACTCGCCGGGCACACTGCGGTATGCCAAGGTGCGACCGTGATCGAGGACCGCGGGGTGGGGCAGCACACGGTCGACTGTCCAGCCGAACCAGCCGAATGCCGTGGGATAGCTGCGCACCTCCAGGTCGTCAAGGGCGGGGGGCGTTTGGTTGTTGCCCCAGCTCAACTGCAGCTCGAAGTCCGTCAGACTGCCGACCCACAGCAGCCCGAGCAACAGCTCGCCCGTCGGGGCGGGAGGGAAAGGCCGCAGCAGGTCCGGCATGTCGTAGTAGATGCTCTTGAGCTGATCTTCCGGCAGCGCCGCAGCCGCCGTGCGGTACACTCGGTCGAGGCGTTCGAGGCGGCGGGGGATGAAGCTGGCTTCCGGCGGCGTCTGGACGGCGCGGTCGGCCCGCCACGCCCAGACCCATGGCGCCAGGTCCGCCCAGTCCCCGGGGCTGGCGGATGGCGAGCAGGTGGGTGCGCTCATACGGGTCTCCTTGCCCAGGTACGCACCTGGGACGTCACTCGTCGATCTGCAGGGACCATCGCAGGTCATCGCTGGCGGCGGAGTTGAGGTACTCATCCCGCGACAACTCGTCGACGTAGCGGGGCAGCAGGTCCAGGTCGCTGGAGATGCGCGCCTCGCCCGACCGCCAGTTGATGTAGCAGAATGCCTTGATGTTGGGGTGTCGGTGGACGAAGCGGAAGAAGGGCACAAACCAGCGTTCCCATGCGTGGCTGCCGGTCTCCACGGTCAGTCCCCGCGGGGTGGCCTCTCCGACCATCACCGGGTACCCTCGTTCACGGGCTGCCTCCAGGAAGGTCACCGTGCCGTCGCTGACCATGCCGCTCGGGTCGAAGACATCGATGCCCCACCAGTCGACCCAGGAGTCGCCCGGGTAGAAGTCCATGGCTCCGGCCATGGGGGCATCGGCGGCCGCGCCCCAGACCATCGCCACCTGCCGCAAACCGTGGCGAACCCGGATGGACTCGGCCACGCGGACCCAGGCCTGGCGATAGGGTTCGGGACGGTACCCGGTGGTCGGGCTGTTGAAGCCGTAGCCCAGGCGCACGAAGGCCGGTCGCTGCAGCGCGGCCAGGCCCGCACAGAGTATTTCGATTTGTCGGTCCAGCCGGCCCAGGGCCACGTCCACCTCATAGGGCCGGCCGTTATAGGTCATGCTGACGGCCAACTGGGGCAGGACGACCGACGGGAAGCGGTTGACGGCCAACCCGACATAGGCTGGCCAGTCCTCCCGCAGCGTCATCAGGTCAAGGTGCGTGGCATACAGCAGGGGCGGCGTGCGTTCGAGTTCGTCCCAGTAGTCGGCGAAATCCTGCGGGTTGGCGCCGGCTCCGTGCAGCACGCGGTTGCCGTGCGGCTCGAGGCGGTGCAGGAAGTCCTGGCGGCTGGCGAAGGGACCCAGGACATCCGGTGCCGGTGGGCCACTGGTACCGGCGCACCCGACGGCGACCAGCAGCGCGAGCACCACCCACGGGCGGGTCAGCAGAGAGGACATCGGCGCCATGGTCGCTATCGTCTGGCCGACAGGCGTGGCCGGGTCACGGGGAAAGGGACGGCGAAGCCGGGCGCGGACCGCCGACGCCAAGGACCTGGTACGCGCAGACCGTGATCCAGGGATTGCTCACCCCGCGCCGGCAGGCACCCCAGTCGACCAGTGATCCGCGGCGGTGCTCGCGGCCTACCCCATAGTGTCGCGCCTCGACCGGGAATCCGCCATCGCGTACCTGCTTGGCCGCCAACAGCGCCAGCCCGGCAGCGCCACGGGCATCGCCGCACGTGCCCACCTCGTGGAGCCCGCGGAGGGTCAACAGCAGGTCGGCGCGGTCGTAGGTAGGGAAGTGGGAGCGGGTAAAAGCCGTTGCCGAGCCGCCGGGGTTGGCTACGCCCGCGGCCAGGATGGCTTCGGCGGCGCGGTGGGCCGCGGTGGCCGAGGCCGCGTGGCCCGTGCGCCGGGCATCGAGCGCCAGCGCCCGCAGCGGCCAGAGGGTTTCCGCCAGACCACGGTGTCCTGATGCCGCGTGGCCAAGCGGCCCCCAGGTGCCGTCGTCGCCCTGGCGCCGGCGCAGTTGCTCCAGCCAGTCGGCCGCGGCATCGCCCCACCCAAGGAGGATCTGCGTCCACGCTGCCAGGCCCACCACCGCCGGCCGGCGGCGTTCGCGGTCCATGGTCCGGTCCCACCACGGCGCGGACGGGGTTCCCGTCGCCAGCCAAGTCTCTACCTGCTGGCACAGGCCGAGCAACTGGCGGTCGCCTTCGGGGTACGCCAGGTCAGCCAGGTTGGCTAGCACCCACAGGGCCCCGCGCCACTGGGCGGCCGGATGAAACGGCAAGCTGCCGTCCCTGCCGCGCTCGGCCAGGAGCGTGCGCACCAGGCTGGTGGCAGGCACCTCGGCTCGTGCGATGGCTGTCTCGCGGTCGTCGGCCGGGCGCCCGAGTACGTCCCGCAAGGTACGGGCGCGCAGGTATGGCTCGGCCTCGTACCGAAGCCAATCGAGCATGATCCGGCAGGACTCCCGCAGCAGTTGGCTCAATGCTGCGCCACCGACTCGAGGAGCGGTCGCATGGCAGTGGCCTGACGGAAGAAGCCCAAGTCCGTCGGGTGCGAGGTGTCGACGGTGCCTTCGTCGTCCTCGCCCAGCAGAGGCGCCCCGGGCTGGTAGTACAGGTGCTCGTCACCGGCGAGCAGCAGCGCGTCGAAGGCGGCGCGCAGGGAAGCGCGACTGGCGGCGTGTCCCTGAGCCGTGCCTGGCAGCAGATGCGCGCTAGCGCAGGTCCGGTCCTCCACCAGTATGATCGGTGTGGTGGCGCTAGCCTGGCGCAGGACCCGTACCAAGGGCGCGGTGCGCTCGGCCACCGCCTCAGCGGTCATGTTGGGCCCGCAGTCGATGACCCAGGCGGCGGCCTCGAGTTCGGCCATCAGTTGCGCCACGGACAGGTCCATGGTCCCGTTGCCGGAGAAACCCAGGTTGACCACCGGCCGGTCGAGCCAGCGCCCGAGGATCGCCACATGGGCCATGCCAGGGCGCGAGGCGCACCCCCCCTGGGTGATGGACGTGCCGTAGAACACCATCGGTAGCCGGCGATCGGCTCGCCGGGCCGGCCCCGGCGTCACGGTGGCCTCGCGGCTGACGCCGACCTCGACGCGGTGGACCCCGTTGTACAGCGGCAGGTACAGCAGGTACTCGCGCTGGCCTGCGGCCATACCGCTGGCCAGCGCGGCAGTGTTCACCGGGAACTGCGTGGGCTGCCCCACGCCGGCCCAACGCCAGGCACCGCCGACGCGTACGTAAAGGTCCAGGCCGCTGACCCCGGTGGCCGGCATGTGCGGCATGGCCAGGGATTCGTAGCGCAGTTCCCAGCGTGCGTGGATCGCCGTGGCATCGGTGGCAAAACGGCAGCAGATCCCGGCGGCGTGCTGGGCCAGGTCCCAGACCGGGTCGCGAACCACGCCGCAGGCGCGCGCGGGCAGGCGGTCGTAGTACGAGCGCGTGTCATCCCACGCGCGGCCCTCGATGGTCAACTCACGGCAGTCGTGCCAGACCAGCTCTTCCATGGCGTCTCCCTGGGACCGGTGTCATTGGCGCGCAGGGCGCGCATCAACCGCAGGTGCCGTCTTTGCGCTCGTGCAGGCCCACGGCGTTGCCGTCCGGGTCGCTGACCACAGCCATCCAGCAGACCGGCGTCTCAACCGGGGGCACCTGCACCGGGACGCCGCGCTGCTCCAGTTCAGCGACGGTAGCCACCAGGTCGCTGACGGCCAGGAACAGGGTGGCGCCGCCCGGGCGCACGACCGCGTCGGGGCGGTGGGCGCGCGGGTCGCACAGCGCCAGGGTGGTGGGCGGCGCGGACAACTCAGCCCAGGCGTACTCGGGCAGGAAGACCGCCAGTTCGAGGCCCAGGATATCGCGGTAGAAAGCCGCGCTTCGCTGCAGATCACTCACCTCATACATGACGAAATCAGTGCCGCGCGCCTGCATGGCGTCCCCCTCGGTTACAGGTTGCTGCCGGCGTGGATCGGCTCGGTACGGTGGTCTACCGGGTGGAGGCTGTCAAGCCTTGCCCACCGCCGACAGGAGGCTATTTTTGCCCGACATACTGAACCGTCGGCCGCGCGGCGCCGGCTTGGCCACGGCGCCGGTGCCTGGCCCCGTACGCGGACGCGTGGTGCCGCGGTCCTTGGTGACGATGGGAGGCCCGGCTCGCGCCATGGTGCCTGTGTTCACCGCGTCGCCCTTGCTGCCCCCTGCGTCGATCCCTGCGGTAGCCGTGATCGACCGTGTCGACCTCCCGTTGCCGACCGATCCAAGGGAGCCGGAATCGTGAACGTTCAGTGGCGTGATCTGCGGTTCCCGGGTGGCGACGGCGAGGTGGCCGTGCGCCTGGGCCTGCCGGCGGCGTCGGCCACGCGGCCAGCTCTGCTGCTGAACCTGGCGGGCGACCATGTGACCCAACTGCAGACTCACCCTTACGATATCCCGGTACAGGCTTTTCTGGCTGCTGGCCATGCCGTGGCCAGCGTGGAGATGCCCGGCCACGGTGACCGCCTCAGACCAGGGGAACCTGCGGGCATCGCCTGCTTCGCCGCCGACGCCGCCCGCGGCGAGGACACCCTTGGGCGTTTTGTCGCTGACCTGGAACGGGCCATCGATGGCTGCATCGGCGCCAACCTGGTCGCCCCTGGCGCGGTGTTCGCGGCCGGCACTTCGCGCGGCGGTTACCTTGCCCTGCGCCTGGCGGCCGAGTGCCCGCACGTGGCCGGCGTGGCAGCCTATGCGCCGGTGACAGACTGGCAGGTGCTCAGCGAGTTCGCCGCCCTGAGCCAACGGGCTGACGTCGCTGCCATGGCGCTCGTGCACTGGGCACCCCGGTTGGCCGGTCGGCCTGTCTGGATCGGCATGGGCAACCACGATCCCCGGGTGGGCACGACCCAGTGCCTGGAGTTCGCCACCGCCGTGGCCGCTGCCGAACGCGACTTGGGCTGTCCTTCGGCTTTCTGCCTGCACGTGGTGCCCGAAGACGGCCACTCCCTGTCGGCGTCGTGGCGCCAGCGGGGTGCCGATTATCTGCTGGAGGTCGCCGGCCGACCCTGGCCTAGATGAGCCGGGGCGGCGGTACCCCGGCTACCCAACTGACGCCGCCCTGCGTGCCGGCGTCGGTCCGGGTCTGCGCCGCGGCCGTGCCGCTGGCCAGGACCGGTCAGGCTGGGTCCGCCAACGCCCGTGCCGCCACCCCCACAGGCGCTCAGGCCCATGCCCGGCTGCCGGCGTCGGCCACCCGGGCCGGCAACTCGTGCTCGAGCACCCGCTGCAGCTGGGCGATCTTCCACTCCAGGTGGGCGCGGTCGGCCATGTATTCCATGCTCGGTTCCCAACCCAGCCGCGAGTCGGCCTCCACCAGCGGGATGGCCGCTTCGGCGTTAGCCATCTCGGCGGCACCGAGGATCCGCATACGGGCCGCCACGACCTCGGCGCCAGTCAGGTCAGGGGCGGCCCGCAGTGCCTGGCAGAGCAGCCACCACTGCTTGGTATGGATGGCTGTGGTGACGCAGTGGGCGACGAACTGCCCGAGCCACACCATGCGCTCAGCCTCCGGCTGCTGCCGAGGCGCGGCCGCGGCCGCCGCCTGTCGCAGCAGATCGAGGCCCTGCTGCCAGCGTTGGCGCAGCCGCTGCAGCAGGCCTATCTCGGTGGGCACGTCGGCCGGCTGATGGGGCTGGTACCGGGTGGTGACGATCTGGTTGCCGAAGTGGGCGTAAGCCGCCGCCGGGATAGGCTCCGGCTCCTCGTCCAACCGCAGCGGGAACGCCGGACCGATGCGGAAAGGCCCGTACTGGTCTTCATTCGTCGGCACGTAATCGCGAATGGCATCGCTCCAGTGGCGCCAGGCGGCTACTGCCAGAGGCCCGCCCTGAGGCCCGAAATCGCGCCCTGCCAGCGCCTCGATCACCGCCTCGGGCGACGGACTGGGCGACCAGAAGGCGGCTTTGGCGAGGTCGCTGACAAACGACGGCCACCAGCCGTAGTGGTGCGATTCCATCAGTCCGACCAGGCCCCAGTCATGCCGGGCCCGCAGCAGCGCCTGGTGACGCGTGGCCCACTGGAAGGGCACGGGCTCGTACGGGATCACGCCGATATCCCAGGTGAGCCCCCCCGTGTTGCTCATCGCGTACAGCGGCATGCCGCGCTCGGCTGCGGCCTGGGCTTCGCTGCGGAAGTACCGGCCCGGTCCGGCAAAGGATACGGTGTAGTCGACGCAGCGGGTACCGATACCGTCCCGGGGGATGTCTTCGAACATCTCGAAGGTGGCCTGCAGGCTGACGTCGGTCGGCAGTGCGGCGATGAGCGCCAGGCGGTCTGCTTCGGGAGCCCAACCCCAGTTGTAGGTCCAGAACACGATGTCCGCAGCCGGATTGTGGGCGCGGACGACGGACTTGATCAGGTCCAACCAGGCGGGGTAGTCCGTGCATGGCCACCAGCCCGGGCTGGGTCGCGGGTCGGGCTTGCCGTCCGGGGCCGGGTCCAGCCGTAGGCGCCCGGTCGTGCGCGGATCGCGGCTGGGGAACTCGCAGGACTCGCCGACGAACACGATTCCGCGAGCTCGCGGATGAGCCGCCATCAGGGCACCGTAAGTGCTTTCGTAATACGCCCGGGCCTCGGGCTCCGAAGGGTGCATGCGGCTGACCAGGTAACTGTAGAAGTACACGTCCACGCCCAGACCCCCGGCGCGATCAATCAGGTCATTGATGTCCAGGTAACCGGTAGTGGTCTGGTCCGGGCCCTTGACGAACAACAGGATGGCGTCCATGCCCGCGTGGGCAATGGCTGCCAGGTGCGGGTCGGGGAACTGGTCAATGCCCCAGCCTGAGTGAACCATGCGAGGCGCGAACAGCGGCTCCCGGACCCCTTCCTGGCGGGCCAGAAACGGCGCCTGACGCAGGTTCATCAGGTCCTCCAGGTAGTACGATCCCTGGGCGGTGCCGCGTTCATCCGCCCCCCACACCGCCACCCAACCCGGCGCGACTTGCAGTTGGTACGAGCGGGGCGTGGGCCGGACGGTCCCAGCGGATTGGGTCTGGACCCCGAGGCGGATGGTGGCGCCGGCGGGCCCGGGTGACCGCCGGTCGTCCTGCGCCAGGGGCACGGCAACCCCCATGCTGGTGAACAGGTAGTCCTGCAGGTCCTGGGCCACCCGGACCATGTACGCACTGGCGTCAGGGTCGATGGCGATGCGCCAGTGGTCATCGACGGCCACCTCAAAGGGGGCGGCGCAGAGCGCGGGGTCGCGCCGGCCGGGTCGATGGATCTGGTTAAGCCGCTGCCTGAAGCCGAAAGATCGCTCGCCCATGGCCCCTCCAAGGGTAACCGGGACTTGCCGCGCCCTTGCCCTCAACGCATCCTTTGGCCCACCAGGCGATCCCCTGCGGGCAGCGCCCGCGATCGCCAGCTGCCGGCTGGCCCGCCCGGCCTAGTCAGTAGCGATCGATTCCAGCGGCGTCAAATCCGGCCGCGGCGGCGGACCGTCCGCCTGCAGATGGCTGCCCTTCCGGAGGAAGCATGGGACACGCGGTACGCACCGGGACCATCTGGGTGGCGGCGGTGCTGGTCGGCCTTGGGTGCGCGGGCCGGGCCGCTGCCTGCAGCAGCATCATCGTCACCCGCGGCGCCGCCAGTGACAGCTCGGTCTTCGTTACCTACACCTGCGATTGGTGGGGTTACGGTCGCCTCGACTACACCCCGGCAGCCGACCATGCTCCGGGCGACTCCCTGCGGGTGGCCAACCGCTGGATCCCGCAGGTGCCGCATACATACGCGGTGATCGCCAATCGCATGAACGAGCACCAGGTGTGTACCAGCGAAAGCACCTTCGATGGCCGTCCGGAGCTGGTCAACCCTCAAGGCGCCTTCTTCTACGAAGAGCTCATGGCGGTGGCTCTCCAGCGCTCGCGAACCGCGCGCGAGACCATCCTTACCATCGGTGACCTGGTCGAGCGGTATGGGTACCTGGCCACGGGCGAGAGCTTCTCCATTGCCGATCCCCGCGAGGCCTGGATCATGGAGTTGATCGGCCCCGGCCCCGGTGGCACCGGGGCCGAGTGGGTAGCCCTGCGCATTCCGGACGGCCACATCTCCGTGCACGCCAACGCGTCGCGCATCGGGACCTTCCCCCTCAACGACCCGGCCAACTGCCTGTATTCCGCCAACGTGATCTCCTTCGCCATAGCCAAAGGGTACTACGATCCGGCCGCCGGACAGCCATTCCGGTTCTGCGATGCCTATGCTCCCTCAGGCATGAAGGAGTTCCACTACTCGGACACCCGGGTGTGGAGCGTGTACCGGCGCGCTGCGCCGTCGCTGAACCTGTCCACGGACCGCCACCGGGGTGTGCCGGGGTCACCGCCCTACCCACTGTGGATCAAACCGGACCACCGACTCGGACTGCGCGAAGTCCTGGCGTTGATGCGGGACCACTACGAAGGCACGCCGTACGACATGACCCGCGGCTTGGAGGCCGGCCCCTTCGGCACGCCGAGCCGCGCGCGGCCTACTACCTGGCAGGTGGACAGCCTGGACTACGCCTGGGAACGTCCGCTCTCCATGCCTGGGGTGAGCCACACGTACATCGCCCAGCTGCGCGCCCACCTGCCTGATCCGGTCGGCGCCGTCCTGTGGTACAGTGTGGACGACGCCTACACCAACTGCTTCATTCCGTTCTACCTGCCCCTGCTTGAAGTCCCTGAGGCTTTTCGCACCGGCGATGCGTCGCAGTACAACTGGGATTCGGCCTGGTGGACCTTCAACCTGGTGGGCAATCTGGCAAACTTGCGCTGGTGTGATATGATCAGGGACATCCAGGCCGTGCAGAGCGAACTGGAGGGCGACTTCCTCGCCATGCAACCGGCCGTGGAACGCACCGCGCTGGAGCTGGGACGGCAGGACCCGGGGCTGATGCACCGGTACCTGACGCGCAACACGGTAGTCGCTAGCGCCACGGTCATGCGGCGCTGGCATGAGTTGGCGGGCGAGCTGATCCGCAAGTACAACGACGGCTATCTCATGGACCGCGACGGTTCGGCGGCCTCGCCCGGGTACCCGGAGGCCTGGCGTCGGGCCATGCTGCAGCTCTACCCGGAACGGTTCCGACTGGCGCCGCCTGCGGGCGGCACCGCTCGTTGATCCACCCGAACCTGGCCCGGGAGCGCGGTTGGCGCCCCGGACGTCAACTCCCGGAACGATTACCCCCACTGGCTGAGGAGATGATATGGCAAGCAGACAGGATGTCGCGCAGGTGCGCGAACTGGCGGCGCAGGTAGCGGAAATCGCAGCCCTCCCGCACCAGGAGGAGACGCGGCGGTTGTGGCGCCGCCTGAACGCGCTGCAGCCGGTCCGCCCCATGGTCACCATCGACCAGGTCTGCTGGAACGAGATGAACCTGGAGGATGCCCTGACGCTGCGGTGCACCGACCCGGAACTGCGCGGCTACGAAGGCCACCTGCGGCGGACCCTGTTGCAGTGGCGCCACTTCCCCGTGGACATGGTCGTCGAACCCTTTGTGCGCGTCGCCAAAGCCGTTCACAATACGGGTTTTGGCGTGCACGTGGAGGAAGCCACGGCGGTGACCGATCCGACCAATTCAGTGGTCGGCCATCGCTTCACCAACCAGTTTCTCAACGAGGACGATCTGGCCCGGGTGCAGACGCCACGGATCAGCCATGACCAGGCGGAGACGGACCGGCGCCTGAGTGTGGCCCACGAGCTCTTCGACGGGTTGCTCGAGGTCCGGGCCGAAGGGGTGGACCCGTACCTTTCGCTGTGGGACCCCATCAGCACCTGGATGGGTGTGGAAGGAGCCCTGTACGGCCTGGTGGATCGACCGGACTACATGCACCGTCTGGTGGGGCGGGTTACCGACGGTTACATGAGTATGCTGACGCAGCTGGAAGAGCAGGGGTTGCTGTGCGGGCCGCAGTCGCTGATCCACTGCACCGGCGCGTACACGGACGAGTTGCCCGCCGCTGGCTATGACGCGTCGCGCCCGCGGCTGAAAGACCTGTGGATGTTTGGCCTGGCGCAGATGTTTTCGACCGTGTCGCCGGCCATGTTCAAGGAATACGAGGTCGACTATGCCAGTCGGATCTGCGGCCGTTTCGGTCTGGTCTACTACGGCTGCTGTGACCCTCTCGACAACAAGATGGCCGAGGTTCGCCTGATCCCCCATGTGCGGAAGGTGTCGATGAGCCCGTGGGTGAACGAGGAGCAGGGAGCTGCGGCCATTGGCAGGGACTTCGTCTATTCGCGCAAACCCAACCCGGCCTTCCTGGCCTGGGACCCCTTTGATCCGGAGGCCGTGCGGCGCGATCTGCTAGCGACGCGGCAGGCCTGCCAGCGTCACGGTTGCCCGTTGGAGTTCATTCTCAAGGATATCAGCACGGTGCGCTATCAGCCCGAGCGGTTGTTCACCTGGGCGCGCATCGCCATGGAGGTGGCATGCGGTTGAGCTTCGGCCGCGGCCATGTATGCCTGTGCATGTACTCGACTGGTTGACGGACGATATCGAGCAGGCCCAGGCCCGGCACCGCGCCACGGTCGCGTCGCTCTACCGTGATCCGCAGGCAGGGCCGGTGTACATTGCCGGCCCGACCTGCGGTCGTCGGCACGGGCTGTGGGGCAATGTCGGGGCCGAAATGCTGACCGCACCCGAAGCCTGGTTGGGCGAGGTGCTGGCGGACCTGGCGCAACGGGCCGAGGAGTTCGGTGATCGGCGCACGTACCGGCCCCTGTACGTCGAGGTGGACCCCTTCGGCGTGCACTATATCGACGCCCTGTTCGGGGCCGGTGTGTACCTTTACGGCGACCAGACCTGGTCGGCGGAGCTGGTTGGCGATCCGGCCGAGTTGACTGCCCCGGACCTGGCCCACTCGGTCGTCCACCGCCAGGCGCTGGCCCTGGTCGAGCAGGCGGTGGCGGCCACCCGGGAGCGGGTGCTGGTCGCGCCACCGGTCCTGAGCTGCCCGGCCAACATTGCCATCAACCTGTACGGCCAGCGCTTCCTGGAGGCGCTGCTGGACCGACCGGCGGTGGCGATGCGGGTGCTGCGCCTGGTCACCGACGTCATCGCCGCTGCGACGCGGGATTTCCATGCCGTCATCCCGGCCCACCTGCAGTGCCATTCGGTGGCCGGCAGCCGCTATGCGCCCCCGGGACATGGCCAGATCGACGGGTGCGCCACGCAGTTATTCTCCGCCAGCCAGTATGGCGGCTTCCTGGCCCCGCTGGACGAGGCCCTGTTGGGTGCCTCGCCGGGCGGTGGCATGATCCACCTGTGTGGCGAGCACCGGCAGCACCTGGCCGTCTGGCGCGACATGGCGCCCCTGCGTTCGCTGCAGCTGAATGACCGCGCCACCGATGGGCTGCCGGATTATCTGGCGGCGCGGCGCGACGACCAGCTGCTGTACGTGGCGCCCACCGAGGGCATGCCGGCCCAACGCGTGCTGGCCCTGACGGGCGGGCGCGGGCTTGTCCTGCAGTGCGACGCACCCTTCTGAGCCGCGCCCGGTGACGGCGAGCTAGAAATCGCGGCGCCGGCCGAGGATCGCTTCGTGGAACTGCTTGGGCGCGGCGTTGGGTTCACTGCGCCAGCACGGGGCGGGCTGGTACTCAACGCCGACCGGAGAGAGGTAGTAGTCCACCGCGGCCCTGGCGGTGAACTCGATGGTCTCCGCCGCGACGTCGGCCCCGGCCACTGGTTCGCCGTCGCCGGTGGTCACCTGAAGAGCGGCGCCGGGCCAGGGATGGGCGACCCGGCACACGCCGTCCCGACTACGGCGAATGCAGACCGGGCCAACGGTTCCATCGGCGTCGCGTCGGGCGCTGACGCGGACCCCGCCCTGCGCCCACAGCGTGAAGGCGCATTCCCAGTCGGCCGGGACTCCCGGAAACAGGCGGATGACCCCGGCGTGGCTGTGCAGCAGCATCTCGTTGACCGCCGCACCCAGGACCCCCAGGGGCTCCAGACCGCACTGCACGAATGGCCACGCCGGCAGGCCCGGACCATCGTAACGGGCTCGGCGGTCATACACATAGTCCCTCTGGGCTACCAGTGCCGGGTCCGCCAGCCGCTCCAGGTGGGGCGACTGGAGATGCCAGTGATCCAGGTTGTAGAACAGGCCCTGAGGGAAATGCTGCAGGCGCCTGACGCTCTGCCGCAGCATCGTCAGGGCCCTGTCGCCCAGTCCGAGGCGGGCCGCAACGATCGGGTCCGGGGTGATGGAATTCTTCTCCGCCGGATGATGCGCCAGGTAGTTGCAGACGGCCACGCCCACGGCCGACTCGACCTGGGTCACATCGATCAGGCCGGCCGGAAAAACGACGGCCGACTGGGGGCTGAAATGGTAGTCCAGGCCCTGCATGCCGTGACGCCACCACACCTGGCCGGTCGGCGTCCACGCTTCGACCAGGACCGGCCCGATGCCGGGGTAATCAGCTGTCTCCAGGGGCCACAGGTGGTCGAGCAGGTGCTGCCATCGGGCGGTTTCGGGGCCCCCATGGCCCAGGACCCGGGTCGCCTCCAGGCAGTTGCGCAGCAGTGACTCGAGCATGACGCGGTCGGTTACCGGATTGCGCAGCTGGTTGGTCTCCGGGCATTCGTACGATTGTGACGGGAACAGACCGTACGTGCCCGAGGCCTCCTCCCAGTGGAGTTTCTGGGCGTAAAAAGCCACCACCTCGCGCATGAAGGGCAGGGCGGTTGACTCCAGGAACTCGCGGTCGCCCGTGTAACGGCAGTATTCCCAGAACAGGCTCGCGATCTGGCTAGCTGGCGTGAAGTTGTTGACCATGTCCGGACGGTCGCGGTAGGGCATGCTGCCGTGGTAGTCGTGGGCTTCGCTCCACATCAGGGCGTCTTTGGCCCCGCGTTCCTCGGCCAGAGCCCGCGCCGCCGGTCGATTCCGCCAGTACGCGTCCAGGTAGGGCCTTAGCAGGTCTGCGTCGCCCTGGGGACCCAGGCCCCAGTAGGCCTGCTGCATGTTCCAGTGGTGGGGCGCCACCCAGTTGCGGACATCCGCGTGCCACACCCACAGCCCGCCGTTAAACACCAGCGGGTAGCGGCCGCGCGAGCCGCTGGCCATCAGGTACCTTTTCAGGTAGTAGAGGTTCTCCAGGTAGTCATCTGGCACGTGGACAAAGGACCGATCCCAGAAGCGGGCCCACCACTCGTGGTGACGTTGGCGGGCCGCGACCGCCTGCCCCGCGAGGGCGTCCAGGTGCTCGCGGGCGCTGGTGCCAGGATCGGCACTGTCCTCGCTGGTGACGGCTGCCAGCACCGCGTCGAGAACCTGCACCGGCCGCGCTGGCAGGCTGATCTCGCCGCGGTGTTTGCTGACCCGGCGCGCCTGCGCCGCCGGATCCAGCAGCCGGGCGGCGACGGCCAGACGGAGCTCGCCGAATCTCTCGTCCAGCCCCAGGCCCTGGGCTTCCGGCCGTACCTCGGCCTGGCCCAGCCCCAGCGCCGGATCACGGTTCAGCGCGGCATACCAGCCCGGGAAAGCCCGGCTTCCCCACCGCTCCAGGCGCAGGGTGGCCGCCGCGCCCGCCGCCAGTTCGCCCTGGCCGGCCATGGACCCCTCGATCACCAGTACCGGCGCGTTGGCGTCGATCCGTACCGTCAGGTCCACCGCGGCGAAGGGCGTCGCGGCTCGCATCGTCAACTCGCCGCGACCCAGGGACAGGCGCGCCTCGAAGTCAGTCAGGTACAACCAGTCCAGGCACGGAGCGCCCAGATCGAGTTCCAGTTGGGCGGCGGCGCGCAGGGTTCGGCAGGGGGTCTCGGCATTGGCCGGATCCCACAGGTCGGATTTGTTGAGCTGCAGGCGCAGGCCGTTCCGGGTGAACCATACCATGGCCCCCAGATCGCCATTGCCCAGGGGCAGGCCTTCGCAACCCTCATAGGCGGGCGACAGGTAGACGATGTCGTGGCGGCTCAGATAGGCGGGCATGGCGACGCTGAAGGGTTCGCCTGCCGCCGTGACGGGACTCGACGGATTCATCGGTGCGGCTGCCATGATACCTCCCACACAGGCGGTGGGCGTCGGGGCCTTCTGGGCCCGACGCTCCGGGGCACTGCGTCGGGCCTTCGGCTGCGCCCTGGCGGGGACGCCACCAAGCTCTCAGCCCTTCACCGCGCCCTCGGTCAGACCGCGAACGAAGAGCTTCATGGAGCTGATGAAGAGCACGATGATGGGGAGCGAGGCCATAGCGTACCCCGCCATGAGCGGCCCCCACAGCTTGATGTACTCGCCGGCCAGGCGGAGCAGCTGGACCATTACCGGCAGGCGGGCGTGATCACGCATGATGATCAACGGCAGGACAAAGTCATTCCACGCGGCCACGAACTGCATTACCCCCACGGTACCCAGGATCGGGCCCGAGAGCGGCAGCACCACGTGGCGTACCTGGCGGAAGTGGTTGGCGCCGTCGATCTCCGCGGCTTCGTAAAGGTCCGGCGGAATGTCGCTGACAAAGCTGCGCAGCACGAAAATGGCGGCAACCTGGCTCCCGGCCGCGCCGACCAGAATCAGGGCGGTCAGGGTGTTGACCAACTGCAGGTCGCATAGCAGGCGGAACAGGGGGACCAGATTGGCGATCATGGGCATCATCATGAGGATGATGATGCCGTGCCACAGCACTCCCGCCAGCGGCATACGGAGGCGCGCGAAGAAGTAGGCAGCCCCCAGTGCCAGGCCCAGAACCAGCACGGTGGTGGTCACCGAGATGAAGACGCTGTTGGCCACCGTGGGGGTGACCATCTGCCACGCGTAGCGCCAGTTTTCCGGGTGCAGGGGCAGGGTCACGGCGGCTGGCGCCTGATAGTATTGCTGGTTGGTCTTGAAGCTGACCGTCAACATCAGGTAAAGGGGCAGGAAGGCCATGGCCAGGACGCCCCAGATGACGCCGTGACGCGCCAGGCGCAGACCCCAGGAGCCGGCCTGACGCCAGCGCCGCGGCAGCGGGCGAGGCGGGCGCCCTGGCGCGGGGGATGCCTCGGCGGCACGTGGGGACCACAGGCGGTGCCAGGGGACCTGGAGGCGATGCCAGGGCAGGCGCGGGCGCTCGCTGTCCATGGCCCATGTGAGACTCTTCTGCAGTGCCATGACGACGGCGGTCAGCACAATGCCGACCGCGCAGGCGTACCCCATCTGCTGTTCGGCAAACGCCTTGCGGATCATGAACAGTGCCGGTACCGTGACCTTGCCTCCAGGCCCGCCGCCCATGCCGGCCAGGGCCAGTATCATGCCGGCATCTTTCACCGTGTCGATGACCACGAAGACCAGCATCAGGTAGATGGAACCAGTGATCAGCGGCAGTTCGATGCGCGTGAATTTGGTCCACCAGCTGACGCCGTCGATCTCGGCGGCCTCGTACACGTCGCGGCTGATGCCCTGCAGTTTGGCCAGGTGCGTCAGCACCGCGAAGGAGCCTACCCAGGGGAAGCCCCAGACCACGCAGGCGGTGAGAATGAGCCGCGGGTCGCCCAGCCAGGCCGGGGCGTGCCCCGAGACGAACACCCCGCCCCACCCGAGGGCCCGGTCGACCCAGGCCAGGGCGTCCATCAGGCCCGAACCCAGCAGGAACCGGTTCAAGTAACCCGAGGTGGCCTCGAAGAAGAACGAGCGCCAGATGAGCACCACGACCAGGCCGGGGATTACCATGGGCACGACGAACAGGGCCCGGTAGAGGAACTGCAGGCGCGGGCTGTGGCAGCGGTGAATGCACACGGCTACCAGCAGGGCCGGCAGCATCTTGACCACGTTCCAGGCCCCCAGGACCATGGCCACCTTGAACGAGGCCCAGAAGTCGGCCGAAGACAGCAGGTCCAGGTAGTTGCCCAGACCGACATACTCGGCGATATCGGCGCCGTTCCAGCGGTAGAAGCTGTGGAAGACGCCGCTGGCTGCCGGGTAATACACGAACAGCCCCAGCAGCAGCAGCGTCGGCAGGATGAACAGGTACATCTCACGGTGGTGGCGGACCTGCGACCAGCGGACGCGGCGGTTCATGGCCGGGCTCCCGCAGTCCCGTCGGCCAGGGCGAGGCGCCGGGCATTGGCCAGCGCTGTCGGGCGCAGGGCATAGGGCGCGTCGTCGCCGCGGGGCGGGCCGGCGGCCAGGAGTCGCCGGAGCCGGTCGTGTGGCAGGTCGCGCAGAATCAGGCGGTCAGTCGTCAAGATCCGGTACTTGGCCCAGAGCGCGGCCTGCTGAGCGGGCGGCGCGGCCTGGGCGCGGCGGCGCAGGACCGCCAGCAGCTGCTCGTCGCTGGCCATCGCCCGCCGGGCGTTGCGCCCGATCTCGGCGAACTCCTCGGGAGCATAGCGCCGGTAGTACGCGCCGTAGTTCTGGGCCAGCTCGTGGAAGTCGATCTGCTCAATGCTGAACAGCGACACCAACTGGGTCCACTTGATCGCCGTGTTGCCGCCCGGGGCCATGGCCATGGCACCGTAGACACCCTCCAGGTGGGGCTGGAACCCGGCCAGAGCCGCCGGCATGCGGGCCCCGCGTACGCTCGGGATCCAGCCCACCGTCTGGTTCAGCTGCTCGTTCCGGCGCTGACTGGTCGCGAAGCGCAGGAAGTCGACGGCCACTTCCGGATGACGGCAGGTGCGGATGACCGCGAACGGGAAACCGCCTTCAGGACGTTCGTAGACCGGGCCCTCGAAGATGCGGCCGAACTCTGGGTCGTCGCGGCCGGGCAGCGGGAAGTCCATGATGCCCAGCTCGAACGCCCCGGCCGCCTGGTCGCGCAGGCTACCCGCGTCCCAGGTACCGGTGGTGATGAAAACGGCCCGCTGCTGCGCGAACAGGAACACGGCTTCATCGCGGCCCAAACCCGTCCACCCGGGCTGGAAACGGCGCGACAGCTGCCGCAGCATGGCGAACCACGCGGCGTAGCCGGGGTAGTCAAGGCCCAGGCGGCCGGTCATCAGCGCCACGTAGAACTCGTCGACACCGACGCTGCCGTCGCGGTTGAAGTCGGCGATGCGGAAGGCGCCGTAGGTCAATGGGTCGATCATCAGTACCTGCCACATGTTGACGTGGTAGGCGGAACTGGCGATCGGCACATAGGGCTCGCCGCGGGTGTTCCGCTGCTGGCTGATGGTGTCGCACACGGCCAGGAACTCCCGGTAGTCGGACGGTGCCTGGTGACGCCCGGTCAGGCGGAGCAGTAGATCGCGATTGTAGAAAATGCGGACGCCAAACTGGGACAGGGGCACATTCATGTACTCCTGGAGTTCGCTCAGGTAGGCGCCGCGCATGCCGTCCTGGAAGGTCTGGCGCCAGGGGACCCCGTCGAGTTCGGTGCCCGCATTGTACGGGTTGGGCTGACCCACCCAAGGGCTCAGCGGCAAGGCATACCGGCTGTAGTAACCCAGCATTACCTGGTACGAGACCATGCCCATCTCGAGCATGTCGGGTGCTGTGCCGCCCATCAGCTGCGTGGTCAGCCAGGTGCCATAGGTGGATTCAGGTACCGGGTCCTGGACAATGTTGACCTCGGGATGCAACTCCCGGTACGCGGCGATGAGGTTGTTCAAACCTTCCCGGACGCCGTTCTCCAGCTGCCAGTGGCCCATCCGCAGGGTGACGACGGTACCTGCCGGGGCCTCTTCCCGGCGATAGGTGGCGATCGCCAGGACCGACCAAGAGAACACCAACCCAATGGCCACCACGGGACCGTACGGCCGCAACCGCGACCACCAACCGGCGTTGCCCTCAGCGGCCATGGTTCCCCCGGGCTTCGGCGCGGAAACTCGCCTCCAGTTCGTCCATGCGGCGCAGTTCCTGCTTGGCCACGAACAGGCGCTGGTCGGTCGGGTAGTCGGCGATGAACCGGCGATAGGCCGCCCTGGCCAGGGCAAAGTCGCCGGCCTCGAACTCCGCCTGACAGGCCAGCTGCCAACGGGCGTGCGAAAGGTCGACTGTGGGGTCCTGCCCCTCGCTGCCGTAGGCGTCGATGGCGGCGCCGCGCGCGCTGCAGGCGGCTGCGGCGCTGTCCATCAGGGTTAGTCCATAGGCGCGCAGGGACCAGGCCGCGGCCTGGTAGGGAGCCTCCGGGTGGAGGCGCTGGAACCGGGCCAGATCGGCCACCAGACCGGGAATGTCTGGCCGCTTCGCCGTCTCCAGGCGCATGGCTTGACGCATCAACCAGGCCTCGGTGGCGGCCGGGTGATCCGGGTAACGGCTGATGACGGCTTCGTACAGGGCCGCCACCGCCGGGTAGTCGGGATGCTGGTCCGCGGCTACGGCGTAGCCCAGGCGCGCCAGTTGCAGGCCGCTCCAGGCGGCCAGGTCATGGTTCGGGGCTTCGCGCTGAATCCGCTGGTACAGCGCCGTCGCTCGAGCAGCGTCCTGGCCGGGGCGACGCAGGTGCCAGGTGGTGGCGCCGCCGAACCAGGCCTGGACGCGCCCGTCAAGGTCGCTGTCCTCGCGCGACCCGAGCTCGGCGAAGGTGGCCGCGGCGCGGTCGAACTCCCCGGCGGCAAACTGCCCCCAACCGCGTTCCAACGCCACCGCCGGCGGGTCCTGGCGGCCCAGGCCTACGCAGCTGGACAGCACGGCCAGCGTCAAGCCCACCAGCGCGTGCACCGCGCTGCGGCGGGTCGGCGCCGGTGGCTGGCGCGGACCGCGAGACACCGGGCGGGGCGTCACGCGGGAAGATGGCGCGGCACGCGCTCGGCGACCGATGGCAGGCAGGGGAAGCGTCGATGCGGCTCGCACTGGTACCAGTACGCTACTGAACTGACATCGTCGCTGCGATTATTGCCGTACCCGTCTTCCATGGTCACGCGGATCGACTGCGTGAACGGGATCGGGTCGTCGATGTGGAAGCGGTACATGGAATACTGCCCGCGCCAGTCGTTTTCCTCGGCGGGCCGGGCCATCAGCGAGGTGCCGTGATCGATAGCGTGCATGGCCTGGATGCCGAATCCCATGTTGTAGAATTCCTCGGTACCCGTTCCATGGATGCGCGGCGGGAACCCCTCGCCATCCACGAAGATCATGTCCATGCCCTCGCCCCACCAGCCGGAACTGAGGTTCTCGATGCTGTACACCGACCCCACATAGTGGCCTCTGCCCTCCGCCTCCAGCAGCACGTAGTTGTTGGCTGCGGCGGCCGCCGTGTCGGCCGCCTCGACCGCCGGGTCGCAGGGGCGACGGCGAGGGTCGCGGCGCCACTGGGCGTGCAGGTACCCCATGTCGCGCAACTGCTCCGGCGCTGCCGTGCGCCAGTCCACGTGGTAGAAAACCAGGTCCACGTCGATCTCGGTGTCGGCGTGCAGTTCGAGCCGGGCGCGACGCTGGAAGGGCATGGGAAGGAATACGGCCATCGAGCCGAAACCGTCGAATTGGCCCTGACCGAGCGTCATGCACATGGCACGGCAGTGGTACGCCGAGGTGCGGCCGAAGCCGACACCGAAGAAGTCCCCCAGCGGACACTCGATGGAGGGTTCGGCCTCGTCGTCCCACCAGGCGCGCAGCACCAGTTTGCGCAGGTAGAACGGGATGCGGCGCCGCACGCAGTCAATACCGAACCAGATGCGCGTGATCACCCCGGGGCCCTGCAGATCGGCCAGCACTGCCGTCTGCCCCGCCGGGAGCGAGAACGCCTTGCCCTTGCCACCGGTGTACGTCCAGCTGCTGACCCGCTCCACGCGAAAGTCACGCAACCGTGGCAGTTCGCCCAGCGATGTGCCGGACGGCGACAGCGGATGCTGCGGCGTGTCCATGCTTCTGCCTCCCTCGGGTGGGGTTGGGCTCACTCGGCCCTGATGGTCCCTTCGCGCTGCACGCGGTCCCAGATGCGACCGAACTCGGCCGACCCGTCGTCTTCCCAGATCTCGGCACTGTGCCCGCGTGTCGCACCCTCCTGCGTTCCGGTCAGGCTGGCGGGCGATACCCACGAGCGTCCGTAGTACGCCTGCCCGTCGGCCAGGCGCAGCACGCCCACATGGCGCGGCGCTTCGACCAGACGCTGCCGCGACAGGCGTTCGACCGCGGCCTCGTCCACCTCGATCCCGAGGCCGGGGCCGGTGGGCACCGGCGACGCGCCGGCAACCACCGGTATGCGGGTGGTGGTGACGTCTTCGGCATACTGGTCATCAAGGTTGATCGAGTGCACCGTGTGGCTGGGCAGGACGCTGGCCAGGTGCATGGCCATGGCCTTGCCGAGGGTACCGCCCTCGAACTGCAGCAGGGCCTGCAGATTGGCTTTGGCGAGGATCATCCCCTGGGCCATGATGTCGCCGATGTCACCGCTGACCATGTAGATATCGGCCAGGCCCAGGATGACTTCCTGGACGCCGCCCAGCGGCATGCCGTGCATGATCAGGGGGACATCAACCTGGCGGCGCAGCTGCCGCCAGCCCTCCAGGTCGCCGCGCACCAGCGGATCCTCAATCCAGCCGACGATGGCGTGCTGCGCCAGCTCCCTGATGATGGGCAGCACCGTGCCCATGGCGCGGTTGCCGTTGAAGTCGTAGTGCAGCCGGAATCCGGGCGGCGCCGCCTCCTCGGCCAGGCGCGTCTGGGCAAAGACATCGTGGTAGTCGCAGGTGTGCATCTTGAACACCTGGTACCCTTCGGCCGCGGCGCGACGGATCTCAGCGGCAAACTGCACCGGTGACGCGGGGCGCGTCCAGGCCGCCACCTGGACGCGGTCGCGTACCTGCTGGCCAAGCAACCGGTGCACCGGGGCTTCGAGGAACTTACCCATGACATCGTACAAAGCGCAGCTCAGGCCGGATCCCAGGTTGAGCGAGCCATTGAGGAACTCGAAGGCGCTGCGCCCGATCAGGTGTTTGGCGCAGTCGGGCGCCGGCTGTGCCCAGGGGCGGACCCGCTGGTCACCGTAACCGATCAGGCCGCAGTCGGTGTGCACCCTGAACAGGGTGCGGGCGTCGATGCCGTACAGATCGACCCGGCGCGCCTCGTAACGGGCCGCCAGGCGCGGGTAGATGGGGATCGCCTCGACATCGGTGATCTTCAGTTTCACGGCCTGCTCCTGGGAACGCGGTAACGGGGCGAAGCGCCTCCCGCCGCGATGCCGATGGCGAGAGGCGCCGGGTTCAGGCGGTCCTCGAGCGCTCCGCTCGCCACTGGGCCGGCCATTCCTGGCCCACCTGGGCGGTGCCCTCCATGGTGTCGCCCGCGGCCGTGCCGACAAGCTCGTAGCGGCCGCGCAGCACCACGCGGTTACCCTCGACGCGACCCGTCAAACGGCAGGTGTCGTACTGGGTGCGGCAACTGCCGGTGACATCGGCCCCCTGCTGCTCAATCCGAAGCGAGTGGGTTGCCTGGCCGTAGACGAAACAGATCTCGACGCGCCACTCGCCGCCCAGGTCGACGCTCGGGGGTGCTGGAGGGGCTGCTGGCGCCGGCGGTACTGCGGGCCGTTCCAGCGCCGCGCGCAGGCGCCGGGCCACGATCTCGGCCTCGCCGTCTTCCAGCATGTACGGGTTGATCTGCAGACCGTCGGCACGGCCGCTGGTCAGGACCCGCGGTTCACCGTCAAGGAGCTCGGCAAACACCGCCGACGGTGGCCGCAGAACCTGCGGATCCCAGGTGATGGCCAGGTTAGGTGTCACGTTGGCGACGCCGGGCATGATGGTTTCGGTGCGCACCGTGGGCAGGTCGGCAACGGCCCTGCGGATGGTTTCCAGATATCCTTCCCACATGCGCCATTCAGCTTCGTGGTCGCGCCCGAGCAGGAACGCCTCGACGGCGGCCAGCAGGGCCATGGCCTCCTCCTTGCCTACCTTCATGGCCCTTCCCTGGCTGCCATGCGGCGAGGCGTGGAGGAAAGCCGCCCGCAGCAGGCCGCGCTGGCCCAGCATCAGACCCGATGCCTGTGGGCCGCGCAGACACTTGCCACCCGAATAGGCGACGGCGTCGGCGCCCATGGCCAGGTAGCGGTTGGGTTTCTCCAGCCGTTGCGCGGCCGCATCGACGAAGGAGGGAATGCCGTACTCGCGGGCCACGGCGATCATGCGCTGGGGGGTGATGCGGCTGCGCGCTTCACCGTCGCCATCGATGAAGATGAGCGCCGTGCGGTCGCTGATGGCGGCGCGCAGGTCCGTTTCGGTCTCCACCGTTACCACCCGTCCGCCGGCGGTGCGAATGCACGGTTCGTAACCGCTGCGCAGGCAGGCCTCCTGGATGATCTCGTGGCGCATGCCGGTGGTGTCAGGCAAGCGCACAATCTTCTCCGGGTCGCCCCCGGCCATGGCGGCAGCAACCACCTGGTTGATGGCCGCCGCACAGCTGGTGGTGATGTAGCCCCATTCCGCGCCTGTGACGTCGGCCAACCGCGCGCCGATAGCCTCCATCAACTCGGCGATCCGGACGTACCCGTTGGTGGCCTCCACCATGGCGGCGGCCGCCACGTCCAACATGCGCGACCCGCTCCACACCGTGTAGGTGCCCGAAGCATTGATGACCGGGCGAACGCCCAGGCTGGCGTAGGTGGGGGGGGCGATACCGCCCTTGGTGCTTGTGCTTGGTGACATGCGCAAACCTCTCCGTCGATCAGGGTAGCGCCCGGCAACCGGTCATTCCGGAGCGGACAGGCGGTCCGGGACCTCAGTGGCAGACCCAGTAATCGGGCGGCGCGTCCTGCCAGCGTGGCATGGTGCGGCCGTCGGCGTCGAACGCGAGGGAGCCGCCCTGGTAAGTCAGCACCGTCTCCAGCTTCTGCGTCCCTTCGATGCGGGCGCGACCGCAGTCGTAGAAGCCGAACTGCCCCTGCACCAAGCGCAGCACGGCGATGTCAGCCACGGACCCCGGGCCGAGCTGCCCCAGCTCCGGGCGCCCGATGACCTGGGCCGGTCGGGCGGTGGTCCGGGCAATTACCTCAGCCAGGGGCATGCCCATGTTGAGGTACTTGTTGCCGACCTCGAGGACGCTGGTCACCAGGCCATTGGCCGCGTTGCCTGTGTGCAGGTCTGTGCTGATGGTGTCGGGTGGGAAGCCCTGCTCCAGGGCCCGTACTGCATTGCGGAACCAGAACGAACCGCCGCCGTGGCCGACATCGAAAACCACCCCCCGCTGGCGCGCGGCGAACAGCGCCGGGTTGATTCGGCCGTCGTCCAGGATAATGGGGTGCTGCTGGGCGAATACGTGGGTGTGGATGTCGCCCGGCCGCAGCTGTTTGAGGATCAGGTCTTCGTAGGAGCGCTCCGGCGGGCGTGGCCAGAAGTCGACCATGACCGGCATCTGGCATAACTCACCGGCTTGGACCGCGCGGCCGACGTTGTCCCAGGGCGCGTGCCGCTCGTCCCAGGGCAGTCGCGTCCAGTAATGCGCGCTCTTCACCCCCACCACTTCCTTGAAGGCGCGGCAGACGCCGGCGCACATCTCAGGCAGCAGGTGCTCGCGCTCCTGTTCGCCCGGGCCCATGCCGTGGTCAGCGATATTGACGAAAGCCAGGACGCGAGTGCGCGATTTGTCGATCACCCGCTCCTTGAACCGGCCGAAGTCCAGGGCGCCGGCCGTGCCCGCATCCACCAGGGTAGTGACACCGGCCCGCCAGCTCTGCCCATCGGCGACGATAGAGCCGAAGAAGAACTCGGAATAGACGTGGCAGTGCACGTGGATGTCGATCAGTCCCGGCACCACGTACAGGCCCGTCACGTCCACCGCTTGGTGGGCGGCAGAGGCCGGAATGGCGGTGTCGATGGCGGCCACCCGTCCGTCGGTCACAGCCAGGTCCAGCTCGCCGGCGCGTCCGTTGGCCGGGTCGATGAAGGTGCCGCCACGCAGCAACAGATCAAAGCGCGGCGTGACGGCCGGTGCCGTGGTGCCAGTGTCTGCCATGGTATAGCGCTCCTTGGCGCGATGGTTGGCCCGGTTTGTGACGGGCATCCAGCCGACGGCTTCAGACGGCCGCGGCAGGGTCGGGTTCAGACTGGGGGGCGACGCGCGTGGGCGGATCGCCCGGGGGTGGCGCTAACGGTCGCGGCAGTGCCTCGGCGGCCGCGAGGTGCTCGCCGAACTCGGCACTGTAGAAATCGAGCAGGGTCAGGAACAGCGCCGCGATCACCGGGCCGATCAGGAAACCCATGACCCCGAAGACGCGAATCCCGCCCAGCGTCGAGAAGAAGATCACCAGGTCGTGCAGCCCGGCGTCGCGGCCGACCAGTCGAGGACGCAGCAGGTTGTCCACGTGCGAGACGACCAACGTGCACAGGGCGATGATGGCCAGCCCGGACCACGGGCGTCCGGTGGCCATGGCATAGAAGCCGGCCGGGTAGAGCACCAGCCACGAACCGACCAGGGGCACCAGGGACAACAGCACCATCACGGCGCCCCACAGCACTGGCGAGGGAAAACCGAAGCCCCACAGAATCAGGCCGCCCAGAGTGCCCTGCAGCAGGCCGATCAATAGGCTACCCTTGACCGAAGCCCGCGCCACGGAGACAAACCGGGCGATCAGCTGGCTCTCAAAGCGTTCCTCCAGCGGGCACAGGTACTTCAGGTACGCGACCAGACGGGGGCCGTCGATGAAGAAATAGAAGAGGGTGAAGAACGTGATGAACAGGTTGGCGACCAGCTGGATGGTGCCGCGGGAGGTGTCGGTTACCACCGCGGCCAGGGTGCCGCCCAGGGAGCGCGCCAACTCCAGCAGTCGGGCTTCCCAGTCCAACCGGTCCAGGTGCAGGGCCCGGGCCAGTGCCAGACGCCCCAGCTGCGCTCTGACCTCAGCCGGATCAGTGCGCAGGAGCAACTGCACCTGGTCGGCGGCCAGGGTGTAGAGCCCCGCTGCCTCGCGCGCCAGCAGCGCGGCGACGAAATACGCTGGCACCAGCAGGGCGGTCAGCAGGACCAGGCAGCAAACCAGGGAAGCCAGCGTTCGGCGACCACCAAGCAGCCGGGCGGCGCGTTCGTACCACGGGTAGAACAGGGCGCTGAACACCGCTGCCACCACCACCGGCACCAAGAAGGGCTGGACCATGCGGTAGAGGGTCACGCCCACGCCCAGCAGCAGCAACCCGAGGAAGGAGTAGCTGAGGACCTTGCGCTGCAGACGGCCGGGCGGAGCAGGCGGAGGAGGGCCGGCGACAGACATGGGCGGCAGTGTCCGGGTGGGTGCGGGCTGATCACCGGCGGTTCGCACCGACGAAATCGAGGCATCGCCGGTGTCCGTACCGGCGACGGCCTGCCGACAAACAGCACCGGCGCCGAGGCGCTGTCAAGCAAACGGGCCCGCCTCGCCAGACCAGGTGTCACCGCGTCTGCGGCACCCGGCTTGACGTCGGGCCCATGGCGCGGGTCTGTGCCACCGCAGCTCCGGCTTCCATCCCGACTTACCCCGGAACTCGCCGGCGTTGACGCTGTGGCGACGGCCGCGGTTGCGCCTGGGACGCCTCCAAGCAAACGGGCCCGCCTCGCCAGACCAGGTGTCACCGCGTCTGCGGCCGCCGGCTTGACGTCGGGCCCATGGCGTGGGTTTGTACCACCGCAGCTCCTGCCCCATCCCGACTCACCCAGGAGTTCCCCGGTGTTGACGCTGTGGCGACGGCCACCGTTGCGCTTGCGGTCAGTGGGCCCCTGGCTGCTGCTCCTGCTCTGGATGGCCCCCGCGCCGTTGCCTGCCGAGCCCCTGCCATTGGGCTTGGTCTGGCAGCGGCTGGTGCAGGTGCCCGCGTCGGCCCTGGCCGCGGATGATTCGCTCGCGGTGGCGGCAACGCCAACGGGGGTGGTTTTCGCTTGGGCCCTGGCCGACGGTGCCAGCCGTTGGCAGCACCGGGGCCTGGGACCGGTCCGCCAGCTGGCCATGGCGACACCCGATCAGGTCCTGGCGCTTGACGCCCAAGGACGCCTGGAGGCCTTGCGGGCGGACACTGGCCAGCTCTGCTGGCGCTGGTTGCCGCCGCGACCGAGCGAAGCCAGCCTGACCGTGGCCGACAGCGTGGTCCTGGTCGCCAGCGCCGACGGGTGGCTGCGCGCGCTGCGGTTGGCCACCGGGCAGGAGCGCTGGCGCGTGCGGACCGGTCCTAGTTCCCTGGCGCTGTCTGTCGTGGGAGACTACGCCCTGACCCCTGCCGTCGCCGGATGGCTGGCGCAGATTGACGTGAACACGGGCCGGTGGCGGCGGCGTGTCGAGACTCCGGTCGCGCCGGCCACCCATGCCGTGGTGGCCGGTGGTCTGGCTGTCGTCCCCGGCGCCGACGGACGGTTGCGCGCCTATCGTACCGTGGACCTGGCCCCCGCCTGGACGGTGCGCTTGCCGGCGCGCTTGCGCTGGGCACCCCTGGCCGCGGGCGAGGACTGGCTGATCTGCATCGGCGTCAACGACTGGGTCTACGGCGTCGATGCGCGTCGGGGCACGGTTCGCTGGCGACTGGCGTTGGTCCACGGGGCGGCAGGCCCGGCGGTGGTCTGGAGTGGGCGCGTCCTGGTCCCCACTGCCGACGGTGGCATCGTCTGCCTGCAGCCGGCCAGCGGCCCGACCGGCAGCGACCGCGGGCTGGTGGCCGGGGCTGGCTGCAGACTCTGTGCCGTCGGTGAGCACCTGCTCGTCGGCGCCGCAGACGGCCGGGTCTATGCGCTGGCGCCGCTGGTTCGACCCGCTCCCCGCACCGGAGTGGAATGGGAGACCTGGCAGACGCTGTCCGTGGGCGGGCGCCGCATCGGGTACGTGACGGCTACGCTGCAGCGCCTGCCCGACACCGGCGGATGGCGCCTGCGCCAGGAGCAGGTGAGCTGGGGTGGGGCCATGATCCGTGAGGAAGAAGAGACCTGGACCGACGCTTCCTTCGGGCCGCGGCGCTGCTGGCGCCGGCGTCGCGAGGCCGACCAGGTCTGGCAGCGCGACCTGCGCTGGGAAGGCGAAGCGGCGACGGTGGTCGAGCAACTGGCGGGCGTCGCCCGCCGCCGCCGGGTGGCCACTGTCCCCGGCGCCACGCCGGCCTCGATGGCGTTGCTGAGGCTGGGGCTCGAGCACCGCCTGAAGCCGGGGCGGGTGGATTCGGTCGCCGTGGTGGAACCGGCCAGCCTGTCTGTCGGCACCCTGTACGTGCGTGTCGACAGCCTGCCGGCCGCCGATGGCCACCTGCGGGTGCGCCTCTCCACCCAACCTGGCGTCGACGGTTGGTTGGACCAGCACGCCGAGGTCGACGCAGCCGGCGCGGTGCAGGCGTTATGCCAGCCGCTGCTGGGCCGCGAACAGACCCCGGTGGAGGCACTGCAGGCGTTGGCCTGGGTGGCGCCCCCGCCGTTGCCGATGGTGCGGTTGGACCTGGCCGTCGGCGATCCGGGAGCCTTGGACGAGGTGCGGCTTCGCCCACGCTCGACGGCGGCGGCGGGCCTTCTGGCCGTGGATGCGCGTCAGTGGATCAGTGGGCCTGGCCCGCCCTGGGAATGGGTGCTGCGCCGCGAGACCGCGCCCACGACAACCGTGGTCGACTCCGTGCCTGCCTGGACGACGCAGCCGACGCTGTTGGTCGACAGCGACAACCCGGCGATAGTGGCCCTGGCTCAAGGGCTGACCGCGGGCGGCGGGGGGCCATGGGGCGCGGCCCAGCGCTGCCGCGACTGGGTGCGCGACCACCTGGAACCGGCCGCCAGCGAGGTCCGCCTGCGTCCCGCCAGCGCCGTGGCAGTTGATCCGTCGGGTTCCTGTGGCGACTATGCCGTGCTGCTGTTGGCCCTGTGCCGGGCCCTCGGTGTCCCCTCGCGGGCCAGCGCCGGTTTTCTGGTCGACCCGGCCGGCATCTTGGTGCCGCATCTGTGGGTTGAGGTTTGGGCCGGGGCGTGGCGTGGCCTGGACGCCACGCTGGACGAGGCCGGGCTCAGTGCGGCCCATGTGGCGTTGGCGCATGGCGACCTGGTCGCCGGCGGCACCGGTGGTCTGGACTGGCCGGTGGCTCTGGTGCAGGCCCTCTGCGACACTATTGACGTGGTGTCGTGGCAGGCCGCTGGCACGGTCTGCACCGGGGTCACCGAGCGTCTCTGGCAGGCGGCCACGACGGCCGCTGACGAGGGCCAGGAAAGCCTGGCGACGGCTTCGATGGCACGGCTGGCGGCGACGCCAGGCAACCGCCACCGGGACGCGGCCCGTCTGTACCTCGCCCGGCGAGCTCTCGAGCAGGGGCAGCTGGCCGCGGCCGACTCGCTGCTGGCCGCGGTCCTCCCCGGCGACCAGGCCGGGCCAGCGCTCTACTACCGGGCACGTGTGGCGCAGCTGCGGGGTGACGGAGCGCAGGCTGACCAATGGCGCCAGCGCCTGGTAACTGACTACCCCGACGAGCCCCTGGCCGCTGAAGCCCTCGGCCAGCTGGCAGAGGCCGCCAGAGAGCAGGGCGGGTGTCGGCAGGCCCTGCCGTGGTACCGGCGCCTCGTCGAGGAGCACGCCGGGTCTGGTTGGGCCGTGGCGGCACGCGCGGCAATGGACCGCTGCGGGGCTGAGGCGTCGCAGCCTCAGGCCGGACCCGGCGGCAGCGATCCCTGAACCCGGATCAGTTCGCGGCGGCAGGGACGCGGGGGTCTTCGAGACGCCGGATCAGTCCATGGGCTGCCACCCCGAAGACCAGGGACAGGGCGAAGGCGGCGCGGAACGAGACCGCCTCGGCCACGGCGCCGGCAAGCAGCGGCACCAGGGCCACCGGCGCCAGCATGACGCTCATGAAGGCCATGTACGATGGGCGCGTGGCCTCGGGCGCCAGGGCCAGCATGTAGTTGGTGCCGGCGATGCCCCGGCTCTGCCCGGAAAGGGCCCCCAGAACCCAGGCCAACAGGAAGCAGGCGGTGCGCAGCTTCACGGGTGCGGGCCACGCGGGTATCTCCAGGGCCGTGGGCACGACCGAGGAGACGAGGACCAAGACCGCTACGCCCAGGTACAGCCAGTTGGACACCAGGTACAGGCGACGGTTGCCGCCCCGGTCACTCATGCGGCTCCAGACAAAGTTGGCCGGCAGGACAAAAGCCGTGCTGGCCACGATCAGCACGCCGACAATGTCCTCGGTGAAACCGAGCTCCTTTATCGCATAGGGCACGAAGACCACCGGCCCGACGCTGGCCAGGCTGCTCAGCAGCCCGACCAGGTACAGGCGCCGGTAGTTGCGGTCCTGGCGGAAGATGGCGACCCCCCGTGCCAGGTGGAGCCGCAATGGCAAACGGTCCTGGACGCGGGCCAAGGGTGGCTCGGGGACCAGGGCAAAGGCGGTCGCCGCCACCACCAGGACCACGGCAGCCACGCTGAACAGGTAGCCATAGTTGAGCGGGAAGACCGGGCCGCCGGCGCCCAGCAGGTAGCGTACAAGGAACCCCGTACCCAGGGCGAGGATGCCGCCGTAGAAACCGCGCAGGCCCCAGAACGAACCCCGGCGCCAGGCCGGGACAGTCTTGCCCACGATATCCATGAAGGCCACGCCGCCGGCTCCCGAAGCCGAGCAGTAGGCGAAATACAGCAGCGGGAAGAGCGGCAACAGCAGCGTGGCCTGGCCACTGGCCAGCCAGAACGCGGCGGCGGCCATACCGGCTACCGCCACCACCCGGACGACGCTGGTGGCGATGTACATCGGCTGCTTGCGGGGGCGGGCTTCGGCCACATTCGAGGCCAGCAGCTGCGGCCAGAGACCCCCGATCGTCCCCAGCGTGGCCGGCAAGGTGGCGTAAAAGGTGGAGTCGGTGAGGCGCAGGATGAACGCCGACAGCACCGTTCCCGGCTGCAGAATGACCGAAACGACCTCGAACAGGACGCCGTTGATCACCCCCAGGCGGAAAGCCCGGTCGCGGTGCTGTCGCGTCAGTGCGCCCACGGCCTCCCGCTGCCGGCGCTGCCGGACGGCGACGGGCCAGTGGCGGCGGGCATCAGCCCGCGATCCCCAGCAGGTGGTGCAGCAGGTAGCGGTCGAGTTCCTCGTAATCGCGCTCGCGGATCAGCTCTGCCTCGCGTTCCCGATCCAGCGACACGACTTTGTCGAGCAGGGCTTTGAACATGGCCAGGCTGTTGCGCAGGTGTTTGGTGTTCGCGTCCTGCTTCTGCGTCCGCATCACCTTGACGTCTAGACCGACCCATTCGCCATTGCGGCCGTAACCGTATTCCTCCAGGACCCGCACCTGATTGAAAGCGCGCCGCAGGTTGTACGAACCGAAGGACTTGTCCTGGTCGAATTTGAGGCCGCCCTGGTCGTTCAGATGCACGCTGCGCAGCTTCCCGTGGGCCAGGCCGTAGGCCATGTCGTCGGCTGGATCAAGGCCGGCCAGGATCGAGTGCGCGGTCTCCACCAGGCAGCCCACACGGGCGGGATCGGCCGTCAGGTATGCCAGGCCGACGGCGTGGCCGATGGTCGGGATGATGGCGCTGTCCACGGGCTCGTTGGGTTTGGGCTCGATCAAGATGGTGATCTGGGGGTCGTGCGCCAGCATGGCGTCGATGGCATCGCGGATCTGCAGCACCTCGACGCGCGGATTCTTGCTCTCGCGGATATAGGACCCCTCGCGCGCCAGCCACAGGACCAGGGTGCGCGCCCCCAGCTCATTGGCAATGTCAATCGCAGTGCGGCTGCGATCGACGGCGTACTGGCGGCATTGTGGATCATTGCTGGTGTACGCGCCGTCGATGGTGCAGGGCGAGAACCAGAGGCGGGGGGCGACGAACTCGGCTTCCAGGCCGGCGTCTTCCAGCAGCCGTCGCACCTGGCGCGCCTGCCGACCGATCTCGGCCGCCGATTTGGTGTCCAGCTCCGGCACGGCGTCGTCGTCGTGGAACTGCATGCCGTGGAAGCCCAGTTCGCGACAGACCCGCATCTTCTCAGCCATGGCCACGGGTTGGCGCACGGGCGGGCCGAACGGGTCAGCGCCTTCGTCGATATTCCAGGGGCCGAAAGAGAACCGGTATTCGCCCTTTGCTCCTGGCGGGGTATAGGCGGGTTGGCTGTCCATGATCACTCCTTGGGTACTCGCGTGGCGGCGGATTAGGCCCAGAACATAGGCCGTTGGCGGCCCGGCGCCCAGGGTGGGGTGGCGCCTGCGGGGGCGGGCCGCCAAGCCGCCGTCGTTCCCGGGTACCCTCGACAGCGACCGGCGGACGGCTTATCGTGCTGCGGCGTCCGCGGCCGGGCCCGTCTCCCGCCCGCGTCCGTCGCGAAACCCCCTGCACTGCCGCCGTGCGGTGCCGCGCCCTTTGGGAGGAAGGTCCATGCTGATTACCATCGTCACCGAACGCGAACTGCGCGAACTCGTCCAGCTCGACGCCGGCGCCCTGGAGGTAGTCGCCGCCGGCTTCACCGACCTGGTGAGCCGCGATGTGGCTCTGCCGCCAATCATGCACATCAACGTGGCTGACCAGGGCGGTGAGGTCGATGTCAAGAGCGCGTACGTGGCCGGCGCGCCACGCTTCGCCATCAAAGTGGCGGGCGGATTCTGGGAGAACCCCCGTCGCTTCGGCATCCCGAGTAGCAGCAGCCAGATGATCGTGCTGAGCGCCAGCACCGGCTATTGCGAAGCTATCCTGCTGGACAACGGCTACCTCACCGACGTGCGCACGGCCCTGGCCGGGGCGCTGGTCGCACGCCATCTGGCGCCGCCGCAATTGGACGCCGTGGGCCAGATCGGCGCCGGCGCGCAGGGGCGTTTCCAGATGCGCGCCCTGCAACTGGTGCGGCCGTACCGCCGGGTGCTGGTGTACGATCGCGACGAGGCGCGGTTGGAGGCCTATGTGGCCGAGATGCCGGCCGTCCTGGGCGTCGAGGTGGTTCGGGCATCAGGTCCCGAAGAGGTGGTCCGTACCTGCGATCTGGTGACCACGAGCACCCCGTCCCAGCAGCCCTATATCCGCGCTGAGTGGCTGCGCCCCGGCCAGCATCTGACGGCCATGGGCGCCGACGCGCCGCACAAGCAGGAGCTCTTCCCTGACGTGCTGGCGCGGGCCGATGTGATCGTCTGCGATCGCCGTTCGCAGTGCGCCCAACTGGGCGAGCTGCACCACGCCCTGGAGGCCGGGTTGATCAGCGAATCGGCCGTGATTCCCGAACTGGGTGAGGTCATTGCCGGTCGCCATCCCGGTCGCCAGTCGCCGGAACAGATCACCGTGGCCGACCTGACGGGTGTCGGGGTCCAGGACACCGCCATTTCGCTACTGGCCTATGACCGCGCAGCAAGTCGCGGTCTGGGGGTCCAATTCGACCCGCGAGGCTGACCGACCGGCGGGGCGCCGCCGGGCATCGCCGCGAACGCCCGACCGGCTGGCGCCAGATCTTCGTTCGGCGACCGGGTCGGCGGGCCGACCCGGTCGCCGCGCTGTCAGCAGATTCGCACCTCGCACCACACCAGGGAGCCTGAACCGGCCGCGCAGGCGAC
>CAITNQ010000353.1 GCA_903893785.1 uncultured Gemmatimonadota bacterium | reverse complement strand
GGGCAGGTCAATCGCAGCTTTCCCAACGTGTCCACGTGGCCCACGATGTATGCGTCGGTGAGCGACGGCAACGGGGGCTTCTACATCGCCGGCGGTGGAACCAACTACCTCACAGTTGATGGGCAGGCCAGGAGCGGCGTCGTGCACATCCTCGCCGACGGCTCAGTCGATCCGAGCTTCTCGCCGAGCTTCAACAACCGCGTTCTCAACATCGAGTACGACGCAGCAACCGGAACGCTGTTTGCGGTCGGCATGTTCACCCAGGTAAACGGCCAGACGCGCAACCGCGTTGCGGCCCTCGACACCTCGGGGAACCTCCTGTCGTTCAATCCCGGCAGCAACTCGTGGACCTGGTCGATCAAGAAGGTCGGCACAGACGCTTACATCACCGGGAACTTCGGTTCGATTGCCGGGCAGAGTCGTGGGCGGGCGGCTTCCGTGCGGCTGGGTGCCCGAACAGGTGGTGCGACCGGCACCTGCCTGACCAACTGGGACAACGCTGACTGCCTAAACGCGTTCGACCCGCAAGCCACGGGCTGGGCGATCCTGGACATCGCCGTCGACGGTGGTACCGCCTATGTGACGGGCAACCTGGGTTCGGTCGGCGGCACCGCGCGCACGGGCCTGGCAGCCGTGGACGCCACCACGGGAGCGCTCGACAGCTGGGATCCGGGCCTCAACAGCGACGCGAACTCGGTCGTCATCTCCGGCGGGAAGGCCTACGTTGTCGGCACGTTCACCGAGGTAGCCGGGCAGTCTCGAGGGTGGGGTGCGGCCTTCTCCACTTCAGCCGGGCATGCCCTTGACAGCTGGAACCCTGCCGCCACCGGCGGGGGCAGCTACAACAACGCCCAGGGCATTCGCGACATCGCGATCGACGGCGGCGTGGCCTACCTCGCGGGCAATTTCTGGGCGCTAGGCGGCACCGCGCGCAACCGCGTGGGGGCAGTGAACGCCACCACGGGAGCGGTGACGAGCTGGAACCCCCACGTGGGCGACTGGGACAACGGCGTCTCGGCCACGGCCGAGACCATCACGGTTGCCGGTGGTACCGCGCTGATCGGCGGTGACTTCACGACGGTGGGTGGCCTTCCGCGCTGGCATGCCGCTGCGATCGGCGCAGACGGCATCCTCACCAATTGGTCCCCGGCCGTCAGTGGACCGGTCTACTCGTTCGCGTCCAACGGCTCCACCATTTACATGGCGGGCAACTTCGGCTCGGTCAACGGCCAGAGCCGGCAGTACAACGCTGCCGTGGGAACCAACGGGCAACTCACGCCGTGGAACCCGCAGCCCTCGGGCGACAGGCCCGTCAAGGTGCTGATCGGAAACTCGCGCGTGTACATCGCCGGATTCTTCAACCAGGTCGGGGGCGTAAGCCGTACCGGGCTCGCCGCAACCGACCCCACCACCGGCGCCCTGGACACCGGCTTCGACGCCCAGGTAGGTGGCGCGGTCGAAGACATCGTCCTCAAGGACGACACGCTCTACGTGGCTGGTCGCTACAGCACGATCGCTGGTGGCAACCGGGACCTGCTCGCGGCGGTCAATGCCAGCACGGGGGCCCTCGTACCGGGGTTCGATATCGGCACCTGGGGTGCCGTGCACGGCCGGGGCATCATCACGCGTTCGCTGGCCCTGATGGGGAACCGTCTCTTCGTGGGCGGCAGCTTCAACAGCGTTCGGCCCGTGGGCGAAAGCAGTGGCATCACGCGCAACTACGTCGCCGCGTTCGACACCGCGACCGGGGCACTTGACCGGGACTGGAACGCCGGCCTTCGTGTGGGTCACAACGGGAATGGTGACGTCATGGCCATTGCGCCCACGGCCGATGCCATCTACCTCGGCGGCGAGCAGATGGGCTACAACACCGGAGGAGTTACCCGGGACGGCCTCGCTGCGGTCCACCCCACCACGGGGGCTCTCCTTCCCTGGAACGCTGACGTGAGTCCGTCAGAGGTAAGGGGCCTGTCCGCGTCCGACGCTGCGGTATACGTCGCAGGCAATTTCTCGTCGGTGGGTGGCCAGACACGCCAGAGCACGGCGGCGGTGGGGACCGACGGCACGGTGCTGGCACCGTGGCCGATGGATCCCGACAGCACCCATCCAGTGACGGTGGCGATCACGGGCACCGACCCCGGGCGGATCATCTCGAGCCCCGGGGGCATCAACTGCGGCGGATCCTGCGAGTACGGCTTTGCCACCGGATCCACCGTGACCCTGCAGGCCACTGAACCACCCGGCAGCGACTTCAGCGGCTGGGGAGGCGCGTGTAGTGGCACGGCCAGCACATGCACGGTTAGCGTCACGCAGGCCCGCTCTGTGACGGCTTCGTACGGGGGGGCATCCGGTGGTGGTGGGTCACCCACGCCCACGCCCACGCCTGAGCCCGGCCTCACGCCTACGCCTGAACCCGGCCTCACACCGCCTGCGCCGATCTTCACTATTCCGTCGAACAGCTTCACCGCTCGCACCCCCCTTCTGAGGGGCAACCGGATGCGGACCCTAATCCGGGTTCCTGGCGCGGGTCGCATCTCCCAGACGGGAACCTTCAGCTCGGCTCGGAACGCTCGATCGGCACGAACGAAGGTGGCCTGCCGCTCGGCCTCGCGAAGCGTCACTGCCGGGGGGACCGTTCGGATGGAGTGCGTCCTCACCAGCGCGGCCCGCTCGGCAATGCGCAACGG
>CAITNQ010000352.1 GCA_903893785.1 uncultured Gemmatimonadota bacterium | reverse complement strand
TGTCACCGCCCGGCGCCGTGGCTTGACCGCGGGTCCCACGGTTCTGGGGTCGCCGCGCCGTGTGGCCGCGGCTTCCCTGATGGTGGCGCTGACGGCCGTGGGAGCGCACCTCCATCTGCCCCTGCCCTACGTCCCGATCACCCTCCAACCGCTCATGGTGTGCCTGGCCGGCTCCTGTCTGGGCCCCGGGCTCGGTGCCGCCAGCCAGGCAGCGTACGTCCTGGCCGGGCTGGCGGGGATGCCGCTGTTCGTCGGCGGCGGCGGGCCGCAGTACCTGCTGGAGCCGACTTTCGGGTACCTCGCGGGTTTCCCACTGGCGGCTTGGATCACCGGCCGCGTGGCAGGCCGCAGCCTGGCCTGGCCACGGCTGGCGCTGGCGCACACCGCTGGCCTGCTCGCACTGTACGCCGTGGGCGTGCCCTGGCTGTGCGTGAGCCTGCAGCTGGTCACCGGCCAACCCTTGACCCCGGCCCAGACCGCGTGGCTCGGTCTGGCGCCGTGGCCCAAGGACGTGCTGCTGGGTCTGGGGGGCGCCTGGGTAGCCACCCGCGTGCGTCGTCACGGCGGCATCGCACCCGCGTGATCGCGACGACCATCGGCCGCGGTGCCCGGACCGCGGACCTGGGCGCCGCCCGGCACCCTATGCCGCCGTAACCGGCGCCGGACCGCGACACAAGATCCCGCCCAAGCCCGCCCACGAGGCGCCCGGCCACTCACCGCGGTTGCCCGGGGGAGCTGTCGGTGCGGCCGTCGCCCGTGGCGGCCGGCCGCGGGCCTGGGTGTCGGACGGCGCCGGCAGCCACGGCTCCTGGCGCTCCCCTGCGCCCGCGACGCCGGGCGACCAGACCCGGCCCGGCACAGCGCTGCCGCCGTCGCCCCCGCTGACGGGACGCCCTGCCCCTCGCAGCGGTTGCCGGGAGTTCAGAAGATGTTGCGGTACTTGACCGGCACGTAGACCTGTTCGCGCGACAGGCCGAAGGCCAGGCTGACGACGAAGTCATTGTTCCAGTACAACCGCAGGCCCAGACCACCGCTGCCGTGCATGCCGCTCAGCGTCACCGACTGCAGGTTGCGCCAGACCCGGCCCGCGTCGAAGAAGGCGACCCCGGTCCACTCCAGGTGCTGCCGCCGGAAACGCACGGTCCGCAGCTGGTAGCGCAGCTCGGTGTTGGTGAAGAAGCGCACATTGTCGGTGAAACGCTGCGTGTCGTAACCGCGCAGCGAATCGCCCCCACCCAACCCCTTGATCCGCCGGCTGCCTCCCAGCTCGCCATAGGCATACAGCGGAACCGAACCGCTCAGGTTCTCGAACACGGTGCGCTGAGCGAAGTTCAGCCGTCGGGTGAGCGGCACGTAACGAGCATCGGTCACCGTGTAGCGCCGGAAGTCGATCGGCTCGAAGAACAAACTAAGGACTGAATTACGGGAATTCTCGTACGACCACTCGTGGAATGCGCCGGTCTTGGGGATGAGCTCGTCGTCCCGGCTGTCCCAGCTGGCCGTGGCGCTCACAAACCCGGTGAGCCCATCTTTCACCCCGTCTGGCGTGCCCTCGTCCTGGTAAAAGGACGCCTGCCCCCGCGGACTGATGTCCGTCCGTTCGAGCCCGAACCCCGTGGAGACGGTCAGGCTGCGCCACAGGTGGCGCAGCAGGCTGACGATGACGCGCGGCCGCTCCAGCCGGTAGCAGTAGTAATCCTCGTCGCGGTACTGCGGGTTGTTGGGGTCGACCAGCTCGCGCCGGTACTGGCTGCCGTTGCCCAGACCGTAGTAGCGCGCCCGCACGTCGCGGACGTTGCTGGCCACCAGGAGCACGCCGAAGCCGGTACCAGATATGCGCGGCACCTTCAGACGGATGAAGTTATCGAGCCTGTCGGCGGTGGACTGCAACACCTGCACCGTGGCGCGGTAGCGGTACGGGAGACGCCGATAGTCGGTTAACTGAAACCGGACACCGTAGTTCCAGTGGGTGTGGGGGCTGTAGTACACGATCGGCAACCCGGTGGCCCCGTAGTCCACGTCGTGCACAGTGAACTGACGGCGCCGCGCCACCCACCGGACCGTCTCCACGGTCTGCTCGGTGGCAACCCGCGCCGCCTCTTCCAGAGGTGCACCGGTGCCCGCGGGGCGGGCCGTGGTGTCGGCCGACGCCGTGGCGCCGCCGGATTCGGCCGGCACCAACGCCAGGCCGACCAGGGCGCCAACCAGACGCCAGAGCCGCGGCCGCCGACGCGCCGCCGACGGTGACGCCGCCTCAGCCACGCTCGAAACGCGCCCGTTCACCCGCGGTCGGGGAAGCGGCTAACGCCAGGCGCACCGCGGTGATCGCTACCTCGCCGCGCGACAGCGTGGCCACATCGCCCCCCTGGTCGCCAGACGGCACGTGCAACCCGGAGAAATGGTAACCGAAGGCCCCCTCGGCGCCGGCCGGCGCAAAGTACGGACCATAGGCCGTGCGCGTGACGGTCGCGAAGCGCCGCGGCGTGGTCGGCCCGAGGCTGGCCGGCAGGTTGACATTGAGCAGGTCGGCGTCGGCCGGGAGGCCGCCGGCGAGGACCTCGGCGGCGATCTGGGCCGCCACGTCGGCCGCGGCGGCCAGGAGGGCAGCCACGCCGGGGTTGAGCTGCCGCTGCCCACGCCAGCGCGCGTAGTCGCGGTCGCCCAGCTGCACCGACACGGCCAGGGCGGGGACGCCCGCCAGTGCCCCTTCCAGAGCGGCTCCGACGGTCCCGGAACTGAGGAAATAGGCCAGACCCGCGTTGTTGCCCAGGTTGACGCCGGAGACCACCAGCGCCGGCCGACTGGCGAACAGGCTGTGGACACCCAGGTTGGCGCAGTCGGCAGGGTAACCGCTGGCCGACCAGACGTCGGCCCCGATGTCAGGCCGGGCGACCACCTCGACCTGACGGAAACGGCTCATGACCTTGGCCGTCCAGCTGCATTCGGCCGCGGGAACCACGGCGCGCACCGGCAGGAGCGGCGCCAGCGCCTGCAGCAGGGGCGGCAGGGCCGGCGAGTCAACGCCATCGTCATTGGTAACCAGAATCCACGCTGCGGACACGTCTGACGGGTCTCCATGGGCAGGGCCGGTTGGTCGGGGACCGAGTTCCGGCACCGGCCAACCAGGGCAACGTCCCCAATATATGGCGGGCCGCCCCGGGCGCACCCTGCGCCCGGGGAACTTCCTTGGCGGCACCGCCCCGCCTTATCTATCTTACACTATCCCCTGCCTGGTCTGCCCTGCCCGCCCGACCTGCAGCGCGATGCCCCATGGAACCGACGAAGGTCCTGCAGGAACTGGAGTCGTTGGCGGCGTCCCTGTCGGTCGAGGTGCGCTACGACGACCTGGAAGGACCGGGTGGCCTGTGTCGATACGGCGGCCGCATGCGGCTCATCGTCAACCGCGCCCTGTCCGTGGCTGATCGGGTCCGGGTGATCGGCCGGGCCCTGGCGCGCTTGCCGCTTGACGACGTTTTCGTCCGCCCGCAGATCCGCGAACTGCTCGAAGGCCACGCGACCGGCGAGGGCCAGGAACCAGTTTGATGCGGCCCGCCCCGGTCCGCGGGCCCGCCCGGCGCCGCACGGGTCGCGGTCGCCGGCCCCACCCTGCAACGCGCCGTGCCCGCGGGTCCGGCCGCAGGCCAAGAGAGGTGTTGTCCATGCGATCACGCGTCGTCCTAGCCTTACTGCTGTTGCTGACCGCGGTAGCGCCCGCCTCGGCCCTGCGGTTCTACGTCAATGGCAACCCGGGCGGCAATGGCGATGACCGCCGCAGCAATCAGAGCGCCCAGGATCGGGCGACCCCGTTCCGCACCATCGCCCACGCCCTGCGAGTAGCGGCGCTGGAGCAGCACAGCCGTCCGCACACCATCACCATCATTGCGGGCACGTACTCGGCGGCCACCAACGGCGAACCCCTGCCGGTGGAACTGACCCAGACCGACGTATCGCTGGTCCCCGAAGGCCGCGTGATCCTGGACGGTGGCGGCCGCAGCCGCCTGCTGCGCGTCCGCGTGCACACGGGCGAGTTTGTCGTCTCAGGGCTGGAATTCGCCAATGGCCAGGCGGACAGCGGCGGCGCCATCACCATCGACAGTGCCACGGTGCGCATTTCGGGCAACCGCTTCACGGGCAACACCGCCACGATGGCGGGCCACGTGCTGTACAGCCACGCCGGACGCGTGCGTTTCTTCAACAACCTCGTGCGCGGCTGCGGTACCAGCGGCAGCATGGCCGGCCTGGTGGAGTTGAACGACTCGCTGACCGTCAGCAGCCAGCGCGACGAAGTGCGCAACAACACGTTCTACCGCAACTGGGCGCCGGCCGTACGGACCCGAAGCAACCGGACAGACATCCAGAACAACCTGCTGCTCGACCTGTGCCCGACGACCTTCATGGCGCCAGACGCGGGCGAGCCGCCGCTGATCCGCTACAACATGTTCTGGCGCCCGTCCGTGCTGCTGATCGGCCCGGGCCAGGACACGATCACCGTGGTCCGCACGGATCGCGATACGCTCACCTACGGCGAACAGGGGCTGGTGGTGCCCACCGTCGTGACCGCCCGCCCCCCGACCCTGGCCAAAGTCGGCCAGGTTCACGACTTCTTCATCCCGGTGCCGGGAACCCGGTCGCTGTACCAGTTCCGCGCCGATGCCATGCCCAACCGGGCCACGCTGACCAACGGGCGGATCACCTGGACGCCCACCCTGGCGGACACCGGGAACGGCAACCTTTTCAACATTGAGATTACCGACACGACCGGGGTCCGCAGCTACCTGTTTTACCGCCTGCGGGTCTACACCAGCGCCAACTTCCCGGACACCACGGCCAATGGTGAGCCCACCTGGGCCTGGGAGACACCCGACACTGCCCGTGCTTTCAACCTGATCAATCGTCTGGTACCGAGCTTCTCCACGGCGGCCAGCGCGGGCGGCAACTTCCGCGGCGAGCCGGTGTTCCGCAATGCAGACATCGGGCAATGGGAGCTGATGCCCGGATCGCCGGCCCTGGACAGCGGCAATCCCATCGCGGCGCTGAATGACCCGCCAGCACGCTACCGCATGCTGGCGTCCGACGGCGACCGCGGCAACCTGGGCCACCTGGGCGGGCCCCTGCTGGGTGCTGCCCCGGCCCCCGACACGCTGTACCGGCAACTGGTGATCAACACCCTGCCCGACTCACTAGTGGTGCAGGGGCAGCGTTTCGTGTACCAGGCCTTGATCGACAGCTCGCTGCGCGACAGCGTGGTCGAGATTCGCCTGGTCGAGGGTACCGCTCCGCCCACCATGGGTGCACCCGGCGTGTTCGGCCGCCGATCGACGGTGACGTGGACGCCCACGGCGGCTGACGTGGGCTCGTACCTGGTGGGTGTCATCGTCGAGACCGCCAACAGCGGCGGTGGCTTCCACTACTTCCCCCTGCGGGTCCGGGCCGCCAACCTGGCCCCGGTGTTTGCTTCGCATCCGGACACCACGGTGAACGAACGGTCGCTGTTCAGCTATACCCCCCAGGTGACCGACGAGGATGGCGACGCCTTCGCCATTAGCCTGCAGTCAGGCCCGGCGGGAATGGCCTACGACGCCGTTGCGCGGGTCCTGACGTGGACGCCCACCGCCGCCAACCTGGGGCGGACCACGGTGACCCTGAAAGCGGCGGATAGCCGCGGCGCCAGCAGCACGCAGGTCTTTGGCCTGGTGGTGCGCAATGTGAACGACCCGCCGGTGGTCACTTCAGCACCCGACACCATGGCCAGCGAAGACATCAGCTGGACGTACCGGGTGGTGGCCGTTGATCCGGACTCGGGCGACGCAGTCGTTGTGGCCCTGACCGAGGCGCCGACCGGCGCCAGCCTGGATTCATCGGCCACCGTGCGCTGGTCGCCCACGCAGAGCCAGGTCGGCCGCCAGGCTTTCACGCTGACCGCCCGTGATCGGGCCGGGCTGACGACCAGCCAGCACTTCACGGTGACGGTCAGCGCCGTCAACGACCCGCCGGCCATCGGCTCCCGAGCCGACAGCACGGCGTTCGAGGATCGCGCCTGGACCTACACCCTGGTGGCCACGGACGTGGATGGCGACTCGTTGCGCTACGAACTGGCCGGCGCTCCCGGGGGCATGCGGATCGACGCGGCAGGCATCATTACGTGGACGCCCACGGGTGCCGACGCCGGTCGGCACACTGCCCGCGTGCGCGCCATCGACCCACTCGGTCTGTACGCAGAGCAGGTGTTCGCCCTGACGGTGATCGCCGTTAACGATCCGCCGCAGTTGGTGACCGTCACCCCGGCGCTGGACGCACCGGTGGCGGTGATTCGCGGCGAGTCCGTGACCCTGGCGGTCACGGCCGCCGATGAAGAGGGCGATACGCTCAGCTATGCCTGGCGCCGCAACGGCGAGCCCATCGCCGGCATCGCCAGCAGCCTGGCCTACACCCCGCCGGGCCCGGTGGGCCGTCTGGACACGCTCGCAGTCCGCGTCAGCGATGGCCGCGACAGCCTGCGGGTCAGCTGGATCGTCGACAGCCGGCGGGCCCCGGTGGTGGTGGTGGTACCGGCAGACACGCTGCGCCTTGGCGCGGTCGCCCTGGGCGACACCGGCCGCGCCGAACTGGCGCTCGGCAACGCCGGCGATGCCGAGTTGGTCATCCGCGAGGCCACGGCCACCGACAGTCGCTTCGCGGTTACGGCGCCACTGCGCCTCGCCGCGGGCAGCAGCGGCGCGCTGGAGGTAAGCTATGTGCCGTTCACCCGCCACAGCCGCAACGCGGTGTTGACCCTGATCACGAACGATCCGGATCGGCCCCAGGTAACCGTGCCGGTGAGCGGTTCGGGGCTGGTGCCCACCGAGATCACCCTGGATCTGGACGCCCAGGCGGGCGATCAGGCGTTGGCCGCCGCGACCACGGCAGCGGGGGCCACGGTCGAGATCGCTCTATATGCCCGGCGCGCCTGGGATCTGCTGGAGGCACGTCTGGTGCTGACCTATGATCCGGAGCGCCTGACCCCGACGACGCCCCTGGCGCGCGCTGGCGAGGCCAACCTGTTCGATGCCGACGGCGGCACGGTGCAGGTGGCGGCAACGTCACCGACGACCGGCCGACTGCAGCTGGACGTGACAGCTTCAGCGCCCCGGACCGCCACCGGCCTGCTGGCCATTGCTCGGTTCACCGTGCAGCCAGGCCTGGCCAGCACCCCCACGCGCGTCCGCCTGGCCGAAGCCACGGTGCGCAGCCGCGGCCTGACCCAGTCAGACACGTTGGCGGCCGAAGCGGAAGTGGCCCTGACCGGCCCGGCCCGGCCCAGCCCGGATCTGGATGGCGACGGCGAGGTGGGTTTTGCCGATTTCTTCCTGTTCGCTGACCACTTCGGGCAGGTGAACGCTGCCTACGACATGGACGGCAGCGGCGGCGCGGTGGACCTGGCGGATTTCTTCTTGTTCGCCGACCACTTCGGCGAGCGCAGGAGTTCATCGGCACTGCGGGCCGTGGACCTGGGCAGCACCGGGCTGCCGGCAGCCCGGCCGACATCGCCGGCCAACCCTTCGGCGACCCGCGCCGCCGAAGAGGCCGGCAGGGCGCGATAGCCATGGCCATGCTTGACAGCTTGGCCTGCGTGGGTTAGCTTTTGTCCCTTCTGTAATGTATTTCGCCGCCGTCGCCTCTCGGAGCTCTTCCGGAACTGCCGCGGCCGGCGACGAAGACTTGCCATAGAGGCCCTGGAAATGCCCAAGATCAAGACCCACAAGGCCTCGGCCAAGCGCTACAAACTGCGCGGGTCGGGGACCCTCAAGCGTCGTAACGCCAATGCTACGCATCTTCTCGGCGGCCGTTCGACTAAGCGCAAGCGGAACCTCCGCAAGAGCAGCGCTGTGGCCCCCGGCAATATGGACAACGTCAAGCGCGCCCTGGGGCTGAAGTAACCGCCGCACGGTGCTGCGGGCCGATCCGGGCGGACGCCGTGCCGATCGAGCCCGACACGAGGGGAGACACAGAGCATGCCAAGGGTCAAGCACGGCGTTGCCACGCGCCGCCGCAAGAAAAAGGTCCTCAAGCAGACCAAGGGCTTCTGGGGCGCCCGGAGTCGGCTGTTCCGCACGGCCCAGGAGGCCCTGGACCGCGCCCAGGTGTACGCCTACCGCGACCGGCGCAACCGGAAACGCGATTTCCGCCGGCTGTGGATCATCCGCATCAACGCTGCGGCTCGCCTTAACGGCCTCAACTACAGCCAGTTGATCAACGGCCTGGACAAGGCGGGGATCGAGATCGATCGCCGCGTCCTGGCGGACCTGGCCGTGCGCGATGCCAAGGCTTTCGCGGCCGTGGCCGAACAGGCGAAAGCGCACCTGTAACCCACACGTTCGTCGCGTCACCGAGCAGCGGGGGCTCTCCCTGGATCTTTCGGGAGGTGCCTGGCCGCTGCTCCTTATTTGCCCGCCGGCGGCAGAGGGCCCTGTGAACACACTCGAGCAACTGGCATCGCTGCAGCAGGCCGCGCTAGCGGAAATCGCGGCCGCGTCCGACGCGACCCAAGTGGACGAGTTGCGCGTCAAACACCTGGGCCGACGCAGCCAGTTGCGGCTCATCATGGGGCAGATCGGCGCCATGCCGGCCACCGAGCGCCCGGCCCTGGGCAAGGCCGCCGGCCAGACGCAGCAGGCCCTGCAGGATGCGCTCGAGGCGCGGGCAGGGGCGTTGGCGAGCCCGGCCCACGAGCCCACGTTCGATGTCACGCTACCGGGTCGCCGGCCGGCCATGGGGCGCCTGCATCCGCTGGCGCGCCTGATCGACGAGCTGGTCGACATTTTCCGCGGCATGGGCTTCGAGTTGGCGGACGGGCCCGAGGTCGAAGACGAGTACCACAACTTCGACGCCCTCAACACGCCGGCCGACCACCCGGCGCGCGACCTGCACGACACCTTCTACCTGACCGACGGTCTGCTGCTGCGCACGCACACCTCGACGGTGCAGATCCGCGTCATGGAGCAGACCCCACCGCCGGTGCGGGTGGTGTCGCTGGGACGGGTGTACCGCAAAGAGGCCGTGGACGCCACGCACCACTACGCCTTCCATCAGATCGAGGGGCTCTACGTGGACCGCGGCGTGTCTTTTGCGGACCTGAAAGGCACCATCGAGATGATGGGGCGCCAGTTGCTTGGCGATCGCACGCGCGTCCGCTTCCGGCCGCACTTCTTCCCCTTCACGGAGCCGAGCGTTGAGTACGACTTCTCGTGCTCGCTGTGTGACGGGGGCGTGCCCGGCTGCCGGGTGTGCAAAGGCACCGGGTGGATTGAGATTGCCGGCGCCGGCATGGTGGACCCGGCCGTGTTCACAGCTGTTGGTTACGACCCGGAGGTGTACACCGGGTTCGCGTTCGGCATGGGCCTCGAGCGCATTGCCATGATCCGGCATGGAGTCGACGACATCCGCCTGTTCCTGGACGGCGACCTGCGCTTCATCCGCCAGTTGTAGGCCGCGTCCGCGCGGCGTCTGGAGCGACGAGGTACACGCGATGAAGATTACCCGCAACTGGTTGGCCGAGTACGTCGATGTCCCCTGGGCCTGGCCCGAACTGGTGGAGCGGTTGACCCTGTCCGGGCTGGAGCTGGAGGCTGCCGATGACCTTGGCGCCCGTTTTGCCGGCGTGGTCGTGGGACGCGTGCAGGAGTGCCGCCGGCACCCCAATGCGGACCGTCTCAGCGTCTGCCGGGTTGAAACGGGCGACGGCGAACGCACGGTGGTCTGCGGCGCCCCCAATGTGGCCGCCGGCCAGACAGTGGCCGTGGCCCTGCCCGGTGCCCGTCTGCCCAACGGCATGGAGATCCGGCCCGCCCGGATCCGCGGCGTTGATTCCGCCGGGATGATCTGCGCCGAGGACGAACTCGGCTTGGGTGATGGTCACGAGGGCATCCTGGTGCTGGACGACGGGCTGCCTCCGGGGCAATCCCTCGCCGCGGCGCTGGGGCTGGACGATGTGGTCCTGGATTTCGAGGTGACGCCGAACCGCCCGGACTGCCTGAGCGTGGTCGGCATCGCGCGCGAAGTGAGAGCCCTCACCGGGACGCCGCTGCGGTTGCCCGAAGTGGCCGTGGCGGAATCCGGGCGGCCGGCGTCGGCAGACGTGAGCGTCTCGGTCGAAGACCCGGCCGACTGCCCGCGGTACGTCGCCCGTATCATCCGCGGCGTGCGCATCGGGCCCTCGCCGTCCTGGCTGCAGCGCCGCCTGCGCGCCGTTGGCCTGCGACCGATCAACAATGTGGTGGATGTCACCAACTACGTTATGCTCGAGCTGGGCCAACCGCTGCATGCCTTTGACCTGGAGCGGCTGGCTGGCGGCCAGATCTGCGTGCGCCGGGCGCGGCCCGACGAGCAGATCCAGACCCTGGACGGCGTCTCCCGGCCTCTGGAGCCGGGCATCCTCGTCATCGCCGATGGCCAGGGCCCGGTGGCCGTGGCCGGCGTCATGGGCGGTGCCACCTCTGAAGTCACCGAGAGCACCACCGACATCCTGCTGGAGAGCGCCTGCTTCGCGGCCCCGTTGGTGCGCGCGGGCAAGGGGCGCCTGCAACTGCAGACCGAGGCCGCCATGCGCTTTGAGCGCGGCGTGGACCGCGAGACGACGGCCTTTGCGGCCGACCGTGCCGCCGGGTTGATCGCCGCCCTGGCAGGTGGTCAGGTCGCCCCGGAGGCAGTCGATGCGTATGCCGGCCCGGCCCCGACCCCACCGATCCGCGCCCGTCTCAGCCGCATGGGCCAGGTGCTGGCTCTACCACTGGAAGCGGCGTCGGTGGCCACCACGCTGACGCTCCTGGGCTGTGCGGTGACGGCCGACGGCGACGCGCTACAGGTCGTGCCCCCCTCGTTCCGGCCCGACCTGCAGCGCGAGGTCGACCTGATCGAGGAGATCGGCCGCATCGCGGGCTACGACAGCATTGTGGGATCGCAGACCGCAGCCGCGCCGTGGCTCCGGCCCCTGGAGCGGCGTTTCGCCGTCCGGCGGTCGCTGCGAACGCGTCTGTGCGGCCTGGGCTTCGACGAGGTCATGACGACGTCCATAGTCGACAGTCGGTGGCTCGACTGGGTTGGCGACGGCGGCCGCGCCGTGCGGCTCGCCAACCCTCCCACCGAGGCCCAGTCATGCCTGCGCTCAACACTGGTCACCAGCCTGCTCGAGGTGGCCCGCCGCAACCTCAACCAACGCCTGAACACGGTTCGAGTCTTTGAGTTGGGTCGGGTGTTCGGCCAGACCGAGAGCCGCCAACGCCCGGACGAGGAATGGAGGCTGGCGGCGCTGTGGACCGGACAGCGCAGCGCTTCCCCGTGGAGGGCCGACCAGCAGGAAACCGATCTGCTGGACCTCAAGGGAGTGCTCGAGTCGCTCCTGGACGACGACACCCTGGGCTTCACCGCCACCGACCACCCCTGCCTCCGCCGGGGTCACGCGGCGCAAGTCAGCCTGCGCGGCGAGCCCGTCGGGTACTTCGGTCAGGCGGCGGCCACCCTGACGTCGGGTTTTGATATTGCCCGCGCGGTGTATATCTTTGAGTTGCGGTACCAGGCGCTGGTGACCCATTGGCAGTCCCAGGTTGCCATGGCGTCGCCGCTACCGCGGTTCCCCGCCATTGAGCGCGACCTGGCGCTGGTGCTGCCCCAGGATGCGGTGGCCGCCCAGATAGCGGGCGAAATCCGTGCGGTGCGACCCGATCTTATCGAGAGTGTCGAGTTGTTTGATCAGTACCAGGGTGGGCAGGTCCCGGCCGGGCACAAGAGCCTGGCTTACGCGCTGCGTTTCCGCGCGCCCGACCGCACCCTGGCGGACGGTGAGGCCGACGCCGCCGTCCATGCGGTGCTAGCGCGGTTGGCCGAGCGCTGTGGCGCGGTGTTGCGCTGAAGGCGGCAACCGCCGGCACTGACCGAAACGCACTCATGTCAGAGGAGTCTGCCCTCTATGGCAGTGGACACTAACTTCGAGCGGCTCGAACAGGAGGTAGCACGCCTGGTTGAGATGTTGGGCCGCATGAGACAGGACAACGCCGATCAAAGGCGCCAGATCGAGGACTTGACGGCCGCTAACCAGGACCTGACCTCGCGCCTGACTCAGACGCAGATCGAGCTTGAGGACATGATCCAGGCGCGCGAGGTCGTCCGCGGCCGCGTGGCCACGCTGTTGACCAAGCTGGAGTCGGTGGAGAACTGAGCGGCCCGGGCGCCTGACGGGGCGCCGCAGGCCGCAGTCACCGGCCGGGATAGGTGGGTAGTCGACACCGGAGAGCAACAGGATGCTGAAGCCGGTCACCAGCGTCGTCGTCAACATCCACGGGAAAAGCTACGATATTGCCTTGGGCCCGGGACAGACCCCCGAAGGGGTACGTCAGGTGGCCCAACTCGTGGACGAAGGCATGCGCGAGGTCGAAACGTCAGGCCAAGCCAGTTCGGCGCTGCAAACGGCGGTGCTGGCCGGCCTGAACCTGGTGGACGTGTTGTTCAAACTTCAGTCCGAGTACCGCACGGCTGAAAGTGAGATCGGGCAACGGGCCTCCCGCCTTGCCAGCTCGCTTGGCCGCCTACTCGAACAGGACCAGTTAGGCATCCTCGACCAACGGTCCCGGTAAGACCCCCTGTCGCCCGGATCGGGCGTTCGCCGTCCGCGCCATGCGCATCCCCTGAACGGGCTCCGGCCTGCGTCCGGGGACGGTGGCCGGGTGGATCGCGGTATGATCCCACCGGCTGCGCTGTCCGGCTGTGACTGTTAGCCTGCCCCAGTGCAGCGGCGCCTGCCTTTGGCCGGACCCGCTGTTTCCCACGCCCCCGTCATCGCGTCACTGCCGGCACACGGCTGCCGCCGCGTGGACTGGTTGCGCCTCCACGTGGTGGTCCAGACAGGAGATACGGTATGCCGTTGGTGGGCGTCATAGCCCTGGTCCTGGCGGCGGTCGCCGGCGGGGCCCTGTTGGGCTGGTTCGCCTGCGACCGGACGCGCCGCCGCAAGCTCCAGAGCGCTGAGGATGCGGCGCGCGCCTTGGTGGCGCAGGCCAGCAGCGAAGCCGAAGCACTCAAGCGCACGGCGGTGCTCGAAGCCCGCGATGAGTGGCGCCGCGAACGCGAGCCCCTCGAACGCGAGTTGGAGACCAACCGGCGGGCGCTGCGCGACCTGGAAGCCAAGCTGGTCGAACGCGAACAGCAACTTGATCGCAAAGTCGATCTGCTGGAGAGCAAAGAAGCGGCGTTGACGCGCACGGAGCAGGAACAGGAGCAGCGCGAGACCAACCTGGTGACCGAAGAGGCCCGGGTTGGCGACCTGATCCGGCAGCAGAGCGAGCGCCTGGAGGAGTTGGCCGGGTTGACCCAGGCCGAGGCACGCCAGACGCTGATCCGGCAGTTGGAGCACAGTGCGCGGCAGTTCGCGGCCCGCAAGGTGCGCGAGATCAAGGACGGCGCCATTGCCCTGGCCAACCTGGAGGCCAGGGAGATCATCGTCCGCTCGGTCCAGCGTTTCGCCGGCGAACTGGCGGTGGAAAGCACGGTCTCGGTAGTAGCGATCCCGTCCGATGACATGAAGGGCCGCATCATCGGCCGCGACGGCCGCAATATCCGGTCTTTCGAGATGATCACCGGGGTGGAGGTGATTGTCGATGACACGCCGGGCATCGTCATGCTGTCCGGCTTCGACCCGCTCCGTCGGGAGATCGCCAAGAGCACGCTGCAGCGCCTGATTCAGGACGGTCGCATCCATCCGGGCCGGATCGAAGAGGTGTACGCCAAGGCCAGTGCAGACACCGAGGACATGATCCGCGAGTCCGGCTCCAAAGCCGCCTTTGATCTGGGTATCCACGATCTGGCCGAGCCGTTGCTGGAAGCCCTCGGCCAGCTCCGTTTCCGCACCAGCTATGGCCAGAACCTGCTGGAACACAGCAAAGAGGTAGGCCTGCTGGCGGGCATGATGGCAGAGGAGCTCGACCTGGACGTGGTCCTGGCCCGCCGCGCCGGGCTGCTGCACGACATCGGCAAGGCCTTCAGCTACGACGTGGGCACGGACACGGCTCAAGCCAGTGCCGCGCTGGCGCGGAAATCGGGTGAAGATGCCGAAGTGGTGCAGGTGATCGAGACGCTGAACCAGAACCTGCCGACGCGCTCGGCCACGGCGGTGCTGGTGGCGGCCGCCAACGATATCTCGCGCAGCCGCCCGGGGGCGCGCAAAGAGAAGGTCGAGGAGTACCTGCGACGTCTGCGCCACATCGAGGGCATCGCGCAGGGGCACGACGGCGTCCGGCAGGCATTTGCACTGCAGAACGGCAAGGAGATCCGCGTGCTGGTGGACAGCGAGGCCGTTGACGACGCGTACGCCGACCAGCTGGCCGACGAGATCACCGACAAACTGGAGAAAGAGCTGGACCACCCGGGGCAGATCCGGGTCTGCGTGATCCGCGAGGTGCGGGCGGTGCAGTATGCCCGCTGACGCGGACGCGGCACCGGCCCCCCCCCATTCGGCCGAGGGGACCACGGGTAGCGACACCGCGCCGTGCCTGCGCATTCTGCTAGTGGGCGACATCTACGCTCGCCCCGGCCGGCGCGCGGCGGCCGAGTGGATACCGGCGCTCCGGCGCGACCGGCAGCTGGACCTGGTGGTCGCCAACGCCGAGAATGCCGCCGGCGGCCATGGCGTAACCGAGAGCATTGTGCGCAAGCTATATGCCTACGGTGTCGACGTCATCACCACCGGCAACCACGTCTGGGACCGCGCCGAGTTCCTGCCGCAGCTGCAGCGCCAGGAACGGGTGCTCCGGCCCCTCAATTACCCGGTCGAGGCGCCTGGCCGAGGCTCGATAGTCATGCCCACGCGCGCGGGCCAACCCGTCGCCGTGGTCAGCCTGCAAGGGCGGACCCTGATGCATCCGGTGGACTGCCCGTTCCACGCCATCCAGGCCGAGGTGGAGCGCCTGCGTCAGCTGACCCCCATCATCGTCGTCGACTTCCACGCCGAGACTACCGCCGAGAAGGCGGCCATGGGTTGGTACCTGGACGGCCGGGTCTCGGCCGTGATCGGGACGCACACCCACGTGCAGACCGCCGACGATCGTCTGTTGCCGGCCGGCACCGCGTACCTGACTGATGTGGGCATGACCGGCGCCCAGGACTCGGTGATCGGGGTCCGCCCCGACATCGCCATTGAGCGGTTTCTGACCGCCGTCCCCAAACGCTTCAAGCCGGCCGAGGGCAATGTGCAACTGAACGGCGTCATCGTCGAAGTGGAGCCGGCCACGGGCCGAGCCCGGCGCATCGAACGGCTGCAGCTGGCAGCCGCGGCCGGCGGCGGCAGCGACGACGACCGTGAGCCCTGACGCCACTGTCCCGACCTTCTCGCCCAGGCGCTGTCGATGACCGTGCGCATGCCGTTGTTCAGCAACCAGACCGTATCGTCGGAGAAAACGCGGCGCCCGTTGACCGTGTCCGAGATCACCGCCGTGGTCAAGGGGACGCTGGAGGCGCAGGTTCCTCCCTGTTGGGTAGTCGGCGAGATCTCCGGGTACACGCACCACCTGGGTTCGGGCCACCGCTACTTCACCCTGAAGGACGAGGCCAGCCAGCTCAGCGCGGTGATGTTCAGCGGTTTCGCTCGGGCGCTGCATTTCGAACCTGAGAACGGTATGCAGGTGATGGCCTGCGGCAGCATCACCGTGTACGAACGGGGCGGACGCTACCAGCTCAAGGTAACGCAGCTCCAACCAGCCGGTATCGGCGAGCAGGCGCTGGCCTTCGAGCGCCTGAAGACACGCCTGGAGTCAGAGGGCCTGTTCGCGCCCGAGCGCAAGCGCCCCTTGCCCGCGTTCCCGCGCACCGTGGGCGTGGTTACGTCGCGCACCGGTGCGGCCATCCGCGACATCATCCAGGTCCTGGACCGCCGCGCGCCTGGCATTCAGGTCATCCTGCGCCCGGCGCGGGTCCAGGGACCCGGTGCGGGTGACGACATCGCGGCCGGCATCGTCGAGTTGAACCGTCTCCCCCAGGTGGATATATTGATCGTCGGCCGCGGCGGCGGGTCGGCAGAAGATCTGTGGCCGTTCAACGAAGAGGTGGTGGCGCGCGCCATATTCGCCTCCGAGCGGCCGGTCATCAGCGCCGTCGGCCACGAGATCGACAGCACCATCGCTGACTTCGTTGCCGACCGCCGGGCGCCCACGCCCTCGGCGGCGGCCGAGATCGTGGCTCAGGAGCACGCCCTGCTGCGGCAGCGGGTGGTCGAGCATGGGCAACGGCTGCGGTTGGCGATGGAGCATCGCCTGGCCCGGTGCGAACAGCGGCTGCGCGACCGCAGTCCAGAGCAGTTGGGACGCCGTCTGCAACAGCAGCTGGCGCGTTATGAGCAGCACCTGCGCGACCGCAGCCCGCAGGTGCTGGCACGCCGATTGCAGCAGCACATCGAGAGACGCCAGCAGCGCCTGCGCGACCTGGGGCCCGACCGCCTGGCGCGTCGAGTCCAGGAACGGCTCGACCAGTTGGCCCAACGCGTGGACGAGCAGTCACGCGACCTGCACCGGGCCTTGGACTGGTGCGTACGCGAACCGGTGGAGGAATTCCGCCAGGCGGCGGCGCGATTGGCGGCGCTCAGCCCACTTGGACAGTTGGCACGGGGCTACTGCGTGTGCGAGCGGCCAGCCGACGGCCTGCTGGTGCGCCGTGCCCGCGATCTGAATCCCGGCGACCGCCTGGCGCTGCGCCTGCATCAAGGTCGCGTCACCACTGTGGTGGAGGAGACACAGGATGACTGAGCCGGCTTCGTTCGAGGAGGCCCTGGCCGCGCTGGAATCGGCGGTGTCCCGGCTGGAATCCGGCGACCTCAAACTGGAGGAGGCACTGGGCGTCTTCGAGCAGGGCGTCGCGGCGTCGCGCGCCTGCAATCGATGGCTCGATGAGACACGCAAGCGCGTCCAGGTCCTCACCGCGGACGCCAACGGCGAGTCGGCCCTCGGCTTCCTCGACGCCGAGGAGGAGGACGGCCCGGACGGCGACGCCGAGGGCTGAACCCGGCCATGCTCTCCCGCCTCTTCATCCGCAATTTCGCCCTCATCGAGACGGCCGCGATCGAGTTTGGCCCTGGGCTGAATGTCATCACGGGCGAGACCGGTGCGGGCAAGTCGATCCTGATGGGCGCGCTGTATTCCATCCTCGGCGGCCCGGCCGGCGCTGACCTGGTACGCCACGGAGCTGACCGGTGCCAGGTGGAGGGCCTGTTCGAATTCGCGCCCGACGACCCGGTGGCCGCGCGCCTGGCGGCCGTGGACTGTCCCCTGGAAGACGGCCAACTCATCCTGCGGCGCGAGATCACTGCGGAAGGGCGCTCGCGCGCCTTCGCCAATGGTCTGGCGGTGCCCCAGAAGCGGCTGCGCCAGCTGGGTGCCTTCTTAGTGGACCTGCACGGCCAGCACGAGCACCAGTACCTGCTCGACCCGGCGCGGCACGCTGCTTTTCTCGATGCGTACGGTGGGCTGCAGGCCACGGTTGACAGCGTCGCGGAAGCCCACCGCCAGTGGCGTGACAGCGAGCGTACCAGCCAACGTCTGCAGGCCGAGCAGCGGGCCCTTAGCGACGACGACTCACTGCGCCAGCAGCAGTTGGACGAGATCCGCGCGCTGGCGCCGACCGCCGACGAAGAGGATCAACTGGCCGCCGAACTGCGGGTGCTGGAGAATGCCGAGGCACTGGCGGAGTTGAGCAGCCAGTTGGGTGACCTGCTGTACCAGGCAGACGGCTCGGTCATCGAGCAGTTGGGCCGGGCCCGCCGCCACTTGGACCGGCTGGTTGAAATCGACGCCTCCCTGAGCCCGTGGGGCGCCTCCCTGGAAGAGTTGCGCGTGGGTCTCGAGGACCTGGCGGCGGCCATCGGGCGCTACGCGCACGGTCTGGAGTTCCAGCCAGAGCGCGCCGAGGCCCTGCGTCAGCGTGCCGAGGCCCTGCGGCGCCTGAGACGCAAATACGGCGGCAGCCTGGGCCAGGTGCTGGACCGGGCGGCAGACCTTGAACGGCAGCAGAACCGCGCCGGCGAGTTGGACGCCGAGGTGGCGGCGGCGGCGGCGCGGGTCGAGCTGCAGCGGCGTCGGTTCGCGACCGCCTGCGCCGCCCTGTCTGAAGGTCGCCGCGCGGCTGCGGACAGCCTGGCGCGCGCGGTCACGGCTGGCCTGGCGGACCTGGGCATGCCGCAGGCCGGCTTCGCCGCTGCGCTGCTGGCCGAAGAGGAAGCGCAGGGCCCGGTGGAGTTCGAGGGCCAGCGGTGGCGCGCCGACCAGGGCGGACGCGAACGGGTGGAGTTCACCATTGCGCCCAACCAGGGCGAGGACTTGCGCCCGTTGGCCCGCATCGCCTCGGGCGGAGAGATCTCCCGCGTGATGCTGGTGCTCAAAGGCGCTATCGCCGGGCGCGACGCGGTCTCCACGCTGGTCTTCGACGAGATTGACGCGGGCATCTCGGGTCGCATCGCGGCCGCGGTCGGGCGCAAGCTGCGCCAGCTGTCCGCCTCGCACCAGACCATCGCGATCACCCACCTGCCGCAGATAGCCGGCTTGGGCGAGCGCCATTTCTCGGTGCGCAAGCACCAGAGCGACGGTCGTACCTACACCGAGGTCCACTGCCTAGCCACCGCCGAGCGCGCGGAAGAGATCGCGGCGTTGATGGCCGGCGACACGGTATCCGAAGCAGCCCGTCAGCACGCTCAGGAGATGCTGCGTTAGGTCCGGCTGCGGCGGGTGACGCGCCAACCAGCGAAACGGCCCCGACCCCCGCCAGCCGCCTGCCCCTCGTCAACCCACAGGCGACAACCCCGCGCCCTATGTTACCCAACCTCCTCAGCGTCCTGCGCGCCGTGCTGGTCGGTCCGCTGCTGTGGTCGCTCCATCGTGACGGCCAGGGGGTTTCGGCCCTGACCGCGGCGCTGTTGGGATTGGCGACCGGCAGCGACCTGGTCGACGGCTGGCTGGCCCGCCGCTTGGGCCAAACCTCACGCCTAGGTCGCATCCTCGACCCCCTGGCAGACAAGGTGCTGCTGGGCGGGCTCGCACTCGGACTGCTGCTGTGGCGGGACTACCCCGTATGGCTGGCGGGGTTGCTGCTGGTCCGCGACGCGGCCATCGTGGCCACCGGCCTGGTACTCCTGCGGCGGCGTGGGCGGGTCATTCCGCCAAGCACCCTGGGGAAAGCCAGCACGGTCGTGCTGAGCATCACGGCGGTGGCCTGGGTGCTGCCCTTCCCCGACCCGCTGCGGCAGGTACTGGCCATCGCGGCCGGGGCCCTGCTGGTAGTGTCGGGCGTGGGGTATGCCCGGACCGCCTGCCGCCCCGCCAGGGCCGGCGCCCCCGGCCAGCCCGGCATCTGACCGCCGTCTCTACCGCGGCTTCTTGGCGGCCGGGCTGGGGGCGGCCGTTTCCGCAGCGATCTCCTGCAAGCGCTGCTGCGCATACGCGCTGTGGTCACCCTTGGTGCCGAAGTGGGCCAGGTAGTCGCGCAGCGCCTGGCTCTCGAGGGCGACCTGGCGCTGTTCCCGATGGATCATGGCCAGGTTCACGTACGCTTCAGGGAACGTCGGGTCGATGGCTCTGGCGCGCTCGAACAGGGTAATGGCCAACGCGGGTCGGTCGGTGATCTTGTAGAGCTGCGCCAGGTTGTTGTACGCCTGGGCAAACGTGCTGTCGGCCGCGATGGCCTGGCGGTACGCCTGCTCGGAAGCCTCGAAGCGGCCCAGCCGCTTGAGGACGAAACCGAGGTTGTTAAGCGCCCACGTGTGGTTTGGCTTGAGCCGGATGACATCCTGATAGGCCTTGACGGCTTCCTCAAACCGGCTCTGGCTGTAATGGATTTTGGCCAACTCGAAATGGGCGTCGACGTTGCCGGGCTCCAGCGCCAGAGCCCGCTCAAAATGCGCCTGCGCCGAGTCGGCCTGGCTGTAACCGGCTAACACCTGCCCCAGACGCAGGTGGGCGCTGGCGGTTTCCGGCCCTGAGGCAAGCGCCTGCCGGTACGGTGCGGCGGCCCGATCGACCGGCGACTGTGGTTCGGCTGGCGGCGCCTTCTCCTGTTGCCCACATCCGGTGATCCACAGCGCGGCACTGACCATGGCCGCAGCAGTGGTGGCCCAACCGTACATGCTCACCCTCCTGCGGCCTTGGCGCCCGGCTTCGCCCACCGGATCGGCACTCATGCGGGCGCTCACGGCGTACCTGCCGCCCCGGCCGCCACGGGTCGCCAGAGGACCCGCACCGAATAGCGCCAACCATAACTGGCGAAGTAGTCCCTGCGCATGAACGGGCGCTCCAGCCGATGGGTGGTGATCAGCGTGCGCCAATTCTGCACCTTGGTGAAGGGAATGGCTTCCTCTTCAGGCACCACCAGGCCGAACATGGAGCCGCGACTGACCGGGATGGGTTCGGGCAGAGAGAAGCGATTCAAGCCCTTCTGCCGCGGCACCACGGTCTCGCTCTCGCCCACCAACTCGAACTGCTCGCCGCGCGCGTCCGCCCGCACAATGATCAGTTTGACGGGGTGGATCTGCACCGCATTGAATTCCCAGCCGATCGCCTCGCCGTCGCCGAACGTCCGCGTCGTCTCGATGATCACCAGGCCGCGCTCACCAGAGGTGGTGTCGCCCTCGGCCAGGTTGCGGGCGCCGACGGTGTCCACGGCTCCGGCTTGCCAGCTCGGTTCGGGCACTGGCGGCTGCGGCGGCGGGGTCTCGGACTGACCGCAGCCCGCCAGCAGCGCCGCGAGCAGGAGCCAGATCATTCGCATAGTCCTCTCTCCCCTAGCAGTGTATCGCGGCCCCCGACCTGGCGGTACTCCTGCCAGAAACGCCGGAACAGCTCCTCCACGGAGGCATAGTCCAACTCCACGAAGGTGGCGTCGGTCGGCCGGTGCAGAACCCGGTTGCGGTTACTGCCCCGCGGCAGACGCTGCAGCTTGAGCATGGCGCCTCAGTTCGGTTGGATCAGCCGCCGCCACCACTGCCCGGCGGCTGCCAGGCGCTGGCGTCGGGCGTGCCCCTGCAGCAACTCCAGCACGCGCCGGCGCAGCGCCGCCAGGCGTGGGTCAGGTCGGTCCATCACGCCCCCTTGGCAGCGCCGCCCGGGCCGTCGGTGACCAGACGGGCACCGCGGACGCCTCGCTGCCCGTTCACAGGCCGAAGCCGAAGTAGTAACGCCAGCGGTCGGGCCGCGGCTCTCCCGGGGCCAGGGCCATGCGGTCGCGGTTGAACGGCCGCGCTGCCTGCACAAAGGCCACCATCGGGATGCGGTAAAAGGTGAACAGGTGCAGGCGCAGTTCGCCCCCGGCATCGGTGAGGAACTGCCGCTGCAGACGCGACGGCTTCAGGTCGCCCCAACTCACATTCCCGAAGTTGCCCACCGCGCCGGCTTCGGCGAAGATCTCGGCGTACAGCTTGGAGGCGGTGAAGTTGAGGAAACTCCGGCTGATGCGGGGCAGCACCGGGAACGAGTACCCGGCCCGGCTGTACAGCAGCTTGCTGCCCCAGGTGGAGAAATAGGGATACCCGCTCAGCATGTTCATGCCACCCAGATAGTAACGCAAAGGCCACGAGAACCGGCCTTCCAGCACCCGGGCGTCAGCAGCCTCCGGATCTTTGAGGCGAAGGTCGTGGTACGCCCCGAGGACCTGCCACGAGAGGGTGTTGTCGTGGGGCAGGCCCAGACGCTCGACGTAGGAAGCCACATACTCGCTGACCCGCAGGCGGGTGCGCACCGGCGCGAAGCGCGGCTGCACGACACCGTACTGGTCATGGGGAAAACCGAAGCCATCGACCTGATCGTTGCGCACATCACCGTTGTCGTCCACGCCCAAGTCAATCAGGTAGTCCACCACCGTGGGCATCTGATAGCGATAGACCAGGGTGATGGCGCGACCCTGGGGGTCCGCCAGTTGGTTGGCAACCGGCTTGAGCAGGCTGTAGGTCCAGCCCGCGGTCCACTCGTGGGATCGGTAGAAATCCAGGCCACGGTAATAGGCGCGCCCCTCAGAGGGCCGGACCATGAGGCTGTCCTTGACCAACTGAGCCTGGGTCGCCGCCGGCAGGATGCCGGTGATGTCGGTGCCATCCTGCAGCAGACGCACTTGGGAACGCCAGCGGAAACGCTGCAGGTACCAGTTCTCGGCGTAACCGTTCCATTCGTACTGCAGTAGCAACCCCTGCCGCCGGGTCAGCGGCAGGTCAACACCAAGCGACAACGAGCGCAGGGTGGTCTTGAACAGGTCCTGCCGTTCGTATGCCTGATAGGCCACCTCGTCGACACCGGGGATGACCAGATTGGCAGTGTCGGTGGCCACCGGGTACAGGCTGCCGGAGGCCAGCGTGTCAGGGGCCAGGATGGTCAGATCGCCCTTGACCAGGTTGTCGATCTCGCGGTTGCGAACCGAGGCAAAGAAGGTGGGGTTGAAAGTCCGGTTGTTGCCCACCCGCGGCTGCAGGCTGCGCTCGAAGTACGCGCCGACGTCGGTATTGGGGTCAGTAGCGTCGCGCAGGTTCTTGCCCATGATGCCCCAGGCGGTCACCTGCGAACCGCCGAGCATCTCGGCTGACGAGAACTGCAACCCGGCACTGACCTGATTGAGACCAAAGGTGTTACCCACGTTCGTAGGACCGAACTGCACGATGGGCAGATAGGTGAGGATCTGCCGGCCGTGGTACGGTCCCACCTGGTATTCCTCAGCCAGCGCCGGGCCCATGAATATCCGGCGGTAATCGCGATCCTCCGTGGGTCCCCAGGTAGTCGCCCGGCCCGGAGTCAGGGGCAGCCGATAGAGGCTGTAGTCGTTGGCACGGTAACCGCTGTACACCAGGCTCTGACCATCGGGCGCCACGGTGGGGGCAAAGGCGCCACCAATAACATTGGTCAGCTGGGTCACCTCGCCAGTGTCAAGGCGGTACTGGTACAGGTTGAAGATGCCGGTCGGGTCCGCCGCGAACACGAAGCCGCTGCCGTCGGGCAGCCAGCACGGATCGCGCTCGTCGGCGCGGCTGGCCAGCAGGACGCGGAAACCCGAGGTGTCGGCGGCCGGGAACGCCACGCTGTCCGGGAAGACCTGCAGCGAGTCCGGGCCGCTGCGGCGGTCACGGATGCCATACGTCTTGGGGCACGGCGGCGAATCGGCGCGGATCAGCGCCAGATCGCGGTCGCGGCTGGCGCCAGTCGTGTCGGCATCGGGGCCGCGGAAGATGCTGAACAACAGCCACCGGCCGTCCGGAGACCAGCGCGGCGACCAGTACTGGGTGCCGTCGTTGTGATGCGTCAGGTACGCTAGCCCCGTCCCATCGGCGTTGACCAGGCCCAGATTGTTGGTGCCGTCTTCGTTGTGTACAAAAGCGATGCGCTTGCCGTCAGGCGAGAATTGGGGGTCACGGGCCCGCAGCCGCGAACTGATGCGGTGCTCCTCGTCCTGCTCCACGTCGTACACGTAGAGGTCGTTGAAGCCCGCCTTGTTGCGCACGAACAGCAGGCGAGTCCCGTCAGGCGACCACGACAGGCGCGAGTCAACATAACCCTCCAGGGTCTTGTTCTTGCCCGTGACGAAGTCATGGATACGCAGGTGCGGGATGGCGAAGTCACGGTTTTCACTGGTCAGGTACGCCAGTCGTCGGCCGTCCGGCGACCAGGCCGGGAAGTATTCGATGATCCCCTGGTTGAGGTCCGCCAGGGGGTCGCCTTCGACCAGTCCGGCCCGCCGCAACTCGGCGACCTGGTGGTCATATCGCTCGCGTAGGAAGCCCAGCCAGTCCTGGTACAGCCGCTGCGCCGAGATCCCGAGCACCTGCCGCACGGCCGGATCGAAGCTGGTGACGCCCACGTGACGCGTCATGGCCTCGACCTTGTCACGGCCGTACTGCTCCTGGATGTAGAGCATCAGCGAGAACCCCTGGTTGTACACCAGCTCGCCGTAGTACTTGCCGTCGCGGTCGTCGATGCTGCCCAACTCCTCCCAGGTCAGCAGGTCGTTCTCGAGCACCGCCATGCGCAGCAGCATGTCTCGGTGCGAGTCCCAGGTATCGTAGCCGAAGGTCTGGGCGCCGTACTGGGCGATGCCCTCGGACCAGCCTCGCGGCGCGCTCAGGTGATACAACGGCAAGGTGAAACTGACGTCCGGGTTAGCGTCGTAGCGCGACACCTGCAAGAGGGCGAACTGGAAGGGCCACTTCTTCCGCGCCTTGTTGAGCGTCACGATATGGGTCAGCTCGTGCGTGAGCACGTTGCGGATCCAGTCGTGATTGCCGCGCAGTTCGATATCGAGGTTTGTGGCCCAGATGTACAGCGTATTGCTGTAGTAGTCGGCCGACCCGTTGCCCAGCAGGTCGGACGAATCGAGCACCACGATGTGGACCGTCTGGTAGTCGTCGTAGTAGTCGTAGGCGGCGGCTAGGGGCGCGAAGACCTCCTCCGCCGTCTCGGCGACGCGCCGGGCGGTGGCTTCACTGCCGGGCGCGTAGTGCACGCGGAAGTGGTCGGTGGCGAGCGTCTCGACCTGGGCGGAACTGGCACCGGCCAGCAGAACCAGTGCAAGCAGCACGCGCGGAAGCGTCTTGAGGGCCGGCAAACGGATGTCCTCGGCAAGGGGGGAGGCAGGCACAGGCAGAATACTCGAAAATACTCGGCCTGTCGAGCTAGGTCAATGTCCGCGCGCGACATAGAGGCTTGTCGGCCAGTGCCGCCGCAGGCCCGGGACGTGGCCCCGAGCACTGCCGGTCGCGCGGGGTGTGAAGGGCGAGGAGCGCACCCACCGCGGCGCGGGTGCAGCGGGTGCAGCTGGGCCCGATCGGCGCGACGCCGGGGCCGCCCCGCGCGTGCGCGGGTGCAGCGGCCTTAGGCTGAGACTGCTCAAGGCACTCACAGGCCGCCCCGCGCGTGCGCGGGTGCAGCGCGCGTGTTGCCGAGCGCGTCTTCGTGATGGAGGGCAGCCCCGCGCGTGCGCGGGAGCAACCGCAACCGGTCACGGGCCCGCAAGTGAGGCCGCCTGGCCGGCGGGGTAGACCAGCGGCCGTGACCGCGGCTCGTTGAGGATCAGCGGTATTGCTCCGGAATCAGCGGTACTGCTCCAGATTGCCCCGGTACTGCAGCCCGAGTACTTCCCGCGAACGAGCCACGTTGCAGCTGGCCTCCGCCTCGGGCGTGCCCACGATGTGGAAGATGTCAAAGCCTAGGCTCGATTCCATTGCCAGGCGGCAGGCTTCCGCCAGGTCATGGCGGCACACCCAGCCGTTGCGGCAGGGCGAACCACCGGCTCCGAGGGGTTCGCGGTGCCGGCCGATCCCCAGGCGGCTGTCGACGATGTAGTCAGGACGCAACACGATCACGCGCAGGCCGGTGCCTTCGTGGTATTGGCGGCACATCTCCTCCTGGAGGCGCTTGGTCACGGCGTACAGGCTGGCGTCGGGGCGGCGGACTTCGGCGCTGAAAAAGAGGCCCTGGGGATGGACCGTCTGACACGAGCCCAGGTGTACCACCGGCCCGGGCAGCTGGCGCTGGCGGGCCGCTTCGAGCACGTTCCACAGCCCTTTGAGGTTGATTCTGAACGGCATCTCGTCGTTGACGCCATAGCCGCCGGGTGCGCTGGCGGCATAGACGGCGGCGTGGATCACCGCGTCCACGCCGGCCAGCGCCTGGTCAACGGTGGCGAAGTCGGCGATATCGCCAAAGTGGCACTCGCCGGTCCAGGGACCGTCGATGTCCTGCCACTGAGCCCACGCGGCCGGGGCCCAGTCGATGGCCCGCACTTCGTGCCGGTGGGCCAGGTTCGCCAGGATGGCGCGGCCGGTCCAGCCGGCGGCGCCGAAGACGGCAACTTTCATGCGCTATGCCTCTGGGTTATCCTATCTGCAGTGCCGCCCCGCCCGGGCGGACGACGAGCCGCCCGCGTGGCGCGGCGGCACCACGGAACAGGTGAGGAGACTGACATGCCCTACACCATCAAACGGGTACCCCGACTCGCACCGGCGGCCGCCGATTGGTCGGCGCCGCAGTGGCAGCAAGCCGAAACGCTCCAGGTGGCGCGTTTCCCCTGGGCTGACTCCGGCCATCATCCCCGGACGCAGGCGCGCCTGTTGTACGACGACCAGCACTTGGCGGCGGCCTTCCACGTCGACGACCAGTACGTCCGCGCCGTGGCGCGCAAGTTCCAGGATTCGGTGTGCACCGACAGCTGCGCCGAGTTCTTCGTGGCGCCGGTGCCGGGCTCAGACGCGTACTTCAACTTTGAGGTGAACTGCGGCGGCACCATGCTGGTGTTCCGCTGCGTCTCGGCCGAGGAACGCGCGGCGGGGCGGGAAACGCAGCCGTTGTCGGACGACGACGGCGCCACCATTGCCATGGCGCACACGCTGCCCCAGATCGTTGAGCCGGAGCTGACCGAGCCAACCGCCTGGACCATCGAGTACCACGTCCCCTTTGCCCTGTTCGCGGCCCACTTCGGCATTGCCGCCCCCGGGCCGGGCGCGACCTGGCGCGCCAATTTCTACAAGTGCGCCGACCACACCTCGCATCCGCATTGGGGCAGTTGGGCACCCGTCGACACGCCCAGGCCGAACTTCCACGTGCCGGCTTCGTTCCAGCCCATCGTCTTCGCCTGAGCCTGCCGCTGCCGGGGCGGCGGGCCGGACCGGCCCACTAACGGACCGGGCCCGACCTGCCGCCCGACAGGCGCCAGCACGCGCTTTCAGCGCAGGTAGGCCTGCTCCACCTTGGCCAGGGCCGCCAGCGTATCCGCAACCTCGGCGTCGCCCCAGTTCTCGTGGATCGACAGCATGAACTGCACGCTCGTCGCGGCCACCGCATTGGGGCAGGGGAAGGTGGCCTCGCGGTCGCCCGGGTAAGCCGGCAGGCCCCACGGGTAATCGCTGCCGGGGAAGACGCGACGCTCGCGGAACCAGATGGCTTCTGACGGGATATGGCGGTACGACGCGCCGACAGGGATGCCCTCGGCCGCGACCGCCTGGGCGAAGTGATCTTTGTCCACGGTCAGGCGAGCCGTATCGACCTGGAACCGCAGGAACCAGTAACTGGGTTCGGCGCCGGCCACCAGGCGGCCGGGACGGACGGCCTGCAGGCGCAGGGTACCGTCGTGCAGCTGCCTGGCGACCTTCTGCCGCCGAGCCACGATCCCGGCCAGCTTGCGCAGCTGCACCCGGCCGATGGCGGCAGCCAACTCGTTGCCGTTCAGATTGAGGCCGGCGCGCACGTTGGTGGCCGCCGAGATGTTGAAGGGCTTGCCCCGGTCGGCGAAGCGCTTGGCTTCCCAGTAAAGGGCTTCGTCGCGCGTATACACGACGCCCCCCTGGGGCCCCGTGGCGTGGTGCTTGCCGCTCATCGTCGAAATGGCTGCGATCGTGCCCAGGGTTCCCAGAAGCCGCCCTTTGTACCGAGCCCCGTGGGACTGGGCGCAGTCTTCTACCACGGGCAGGCGGTGGGCACGCGCCAATTCGAGCACCGGGTCCATGTCTACCGGCTCGCCGGCAATGTGGGCCACGACAATGGCACGCGTCCACGGGGTCAGCAGGGCCTCGATCTGCGCCGCGCCCGCATTGAAGGTGCCTGGCGCCGCGTCCGCGACCACCGGAACCTGGTTGAGCAGGGCCACGGGCATGACGCCACCCGGGTCGGTGATGGGTGGCACGATGACCTCGCCCGCGGGCTCCAGTTGGAGGGCCCCCAGAGCGACATACACGGCGGCGGTGCCGGAATTGACCAAGTCGGCATAGCCGCCGCCCATGAAGTCGGCGAACTCGCGCTCGTAGGCCTGCTCTTCCGGCCCGTTATACCCGATGGCATCGCCGCTGTCCACCGCCGCCGCGAACAGGCCGTTGACCACCGCCAGTTCCTCGGCCCCGAACAGGCCACGCTTGGGGAAGGGTGCGGTCCTTGTTTTCGGTCCACCGTCGATCGCCAGCATTGTCTGCATCCTCTCGTTGTCGCCATCCGGCCGGCAGTCGGGCGCCGCAGGAGGCGGCCAGCCCCGTGCCTCGGGGCCCTGCCCGACCGTATATTGTAGCCAATCCCTGCTGTCCCCGCGCACCGGCGCGCGAAGGGCCAGGCGCCGACACCCCTGGTCCCCAATATACCGTAGCGCGTCCCCACACCGGCTGATTCGCCTCGCCCATGGATTTGGTCCTGTTGTTCCTGGCGGCTTTCGGCATCACCGTGGCCACGGTGCCGCCGTTGCGCCGCTGGGCCTGGCGCGTCGGCCTGGTCGACCGACCTCGGGACGGCGCCCACAAGACCCACGCCCAGTCCACGCCCTACGGCGGCGGTGCGGCCATCTGGTTGGCCATCGTCGTGTGCGGGTTGGCCGGGGCCGCCGGCCGCCGCGGCGACGCGGTCGCGCAGCAAACCATCGCACACCTGGTGCTGGCTGGCACGGTGCTGTTCCTGACCGGTCTGGCCGACGATCGCCGCCCGTTGCCGCCGCTACCCCGCCTGGCGCTCCAGATCGGGGCGCTGGCGATCCTTGTGGCGACAACACCGGCGCTGCAACTGCCGTTGGCTACCGGAGCTCCCTGGTTGAGCCGGGGCCTGACCGTGCTGTGGCTGGCAGCCATGACCAACGCCTTCAACTTCCTGGACAACATGGACGGCCTGGCCGCCGGGATCGCCGCGCTGGTGGGCGCTGGCCTGGCGGTGATGGCGGTCCTCGGCGGCCAGCTCGAGGTGGCGCTGCTGGCCGGGGTAACTGCGGCCGCCAGCGCGGGTTTCCTCTGCTACAACTTTCCCCGGGCTTCGGTGTTCATGGGCGACGCCGGCGGGCTCCTGCTGGGGCTGCTGGCCGGCGCGCTGGGCGCCTGGTTGGCCCACGCGCGCGCCGCCACCGGTGCCGGACCCGGGGCCAGCCTGTTGCCATTGGTCCTCCTGGCGGTGCCGGCGTACGACTTGGTCACCGTCAGCGTGCTGCGACTGGCCCATGGCCGCCCCCCCTGGCTGGGCGACCGCAACCACATCAGCCACCGCCTGGTGGCCTTGGGTCTGTCGCGTCAGGCCGCCGTCGGGGTCATCTTCCTCGGCGTGGTCCTGTTCGCGGCGGCGCCGATGGCGGTCAGTCGGGGCAGCCAGGCAGCTGTCGCCGCAGCCTGGATCGGCAGCGGCGTAGGGCTGGCCCTGCTGCTGGGGCTGGACTTCCGGGCCCGACGGCGACGCGCCCACGGGAACCCCGCTTGACACCTGCTGGCCCGGCCGCTACCGTGTGAACGCGGCAGGTTGACGCGTCGATCCGCCGCGACAGCCGCCCTTTCGGAGACCGCCATGCCTGCGCCCAAGAAACTCCTGATCACCGGCGCTGCCGGACTCGTCGGCTCAGCCCTGCGCCGTTACCTGCGGGGTCGCTACGCCCTGCGCCTGCTGTTCCACCAGAACATCCCCGAGGTAGAGCCCGGCGACGAGGTGGTGGTTACTGATCTGGCGGACTTCAGCAGCGTCCTGGAGGCCACGGTCGGAGTCGATGCCATTGCCCACCTGGCCATCGCCACCGCGCGGCGCGGCACCACCCGGGCCCGTTACGACCAGTTGATCATGCAGACTAACGTACAGGGCACGTACAATGTATTCGAGGCCGCCCGCATCAACCGGGTGCCCACGGTGGTCTTCGCCAGCACCAACCACGTTACCGGGTTCTACGAGCGGGAGGGGGCGGTCAGCCGTCCCGAACTGCCGGTCCGTCCCGACAGCTTCTACGGCGTCAGCAAGGCTTTTGGCGAAGCCCTGGGGCGCTTCTACCACGATGCCCACGGGATGTCGGTTTACTGCCTGCGCATTGCCAACTTCCCCAACACCGACGAGGTCAACCACCCGTACCCGGCGGGCGAGAACCGCTGGTTGAGCGCCCGCGACGTCGCTGAGTTGACGGCTCGCTGCATTGAGGCCCCCGAGCCCGGCTTCGGCATTATCTATGCCGCCTCGCTCGGCGGCGAACGCAAGTGGGACCTGCGCAGTGGCCGCGACCTGGTGGGCTGGGAACCGCAGGACCGCGGCGCGGACTCGGTGTGACCTCAACCGCACACCTGGGCGGGGGCTACGGTGACCGACTGCCCGACCCCGGCCCCACCGCCGCCGCGGTGCTGGCCGCGGCGCAGCCGGGCGACGCCGGCGCTCATCTGGTCGTCCTGTGCGGGCCACCGGGAGTGGGCAAGTCCACCGTAGCGCGGCAGTTACTGCGGTCCATGGACGCGGCAGTGCTGGTAGACAAGGACCTGACTGCCGGGGGGTTCATCCTGCAGGCCGCGGCTGCGCGCGGGCTGGACAGTAGCGCCGCCTATGGCTCCGACGAGTACCACGCCGTGCTGCGGCCCCTGGAGTACGGTGGCGCGACAGCCCAAGCCTGCGCCAACCTGGTGGGCAGCCGGCTGGTGCTGCTGTGCGGCGGTTGGGGCCCGGAGCTGACCCTGGCACCGCTTTGGGCGGGCTTGGCCGCCAAGGTGGACCCAGCACGGTTCACTGTCGTGCACCTCGATGCTCCGCCGCGGGAAGAGTGGCGCCAGCGCCTGCGCGGCAGAGGATCGCGCAGCGATTCGCCCTGGTTCGAGGCCTTCGCAGCGGCCATGACTGCCCTGCCAGTGTGGTCTGGCGCGGTCCGCGTGCCCTCGGCGCCACCCGCCCGCTACACTGCGGCGGCCATCGCCGAGGCCTTGGGTCGGCGTCGCTGACGCTGCGCTAACCTGTTCCGCCGCATACGCAAGTTCCCTTGACAAAGCCCCCCACTGAACCGATCTTCCTGTAGTGACGACCCAAGGTAAGGTGGCCAGAAGCGGTTGTCCGCTTGCCGCCGCCCCCTGTCGCGGGTCGCCAGGCAGCCCCATGCCACGGTCACGCCCAGCCCGGTTGATCGATGCCCGATTCGCGTGGTCACTTCGGGTCCTTCGCACTGCTGACCGGCGCTGGCGCATTCCTTCCTCTGTTCGACTGTCGCCCTCAACCCAGTCACCCGCACGCCCCCCGTCCGTTCACCGGGAGGCGGGACCTTTTGGCGTGCCCCGGGCGTCAGCGCTGCACGACCGATCCCGGCTGAACCCTTACAACCCGGCAGAGCATGGCAAAGGACCGTAAGACCGCTTATCGCGCGCAGTTCGACGGCCATCGCCGTCTGGCCGCCGCCGTCATTTTGCAGGCGATCCGGGACCTGGCCGCTGCCCCTTCCGACCAGGATCGGGAGACCGCGGCTGAGTTCCTGGAGAGTGACATGTGGCCTTTTTCCGATGTCCTGGATTTACCGCTCGACGGTAATGCCCTGCGGGCTTATCTGCGCAGTGAAGACCTGCAGGTGATGGCCTGACAGCACCGTTGCCGGGTTGGCGCGCGCTCCCCAGCGGTTGTCGCGACTCGGTGACGAGGTTCACACTCCCCACCCCCGGAGGTGCCGATACGTAGGGATGTAGTCTCCCCTTGCGTTGCCGGAGGGATCCGTGATGACACTGCGGAGCCTGGGGTGGTTCGTGGGCGTGATGTCCGTGTTGTGGTTGTTCATGCAGATCGGTCACGGGTTGATGATCCGCTGACGACCGGCGACGGTTGCAGCGACCAACCCACTCAGGCCCTGGCCCGTCGTGGCTCTGGCCGAGCGGATGCTTTCGTCCAGCCGCTGCTGACCGTACGCACCGACCGCGCCGCCCCCAAGAAGGGATTAGCCCTATGCTGCCGCGCGAGCGCGTTTTCGCCGCCCTCGAGCACCGCGAACCAGATCGTGTCCCTTGGGGTGAGCACTCCATCGACTACAATGTGTACGAGGACATCCTGGGGCGTCCCACCTTCGTGCAAGCGAAGATGAAGGAGACCCAGGCTCTGTGGGACGGACGCCGGGACGAGGTGGTGGCCAGCTACAAGCGCGACCGCATCGAACTGGTGCGGGCGTTGGAAATGGACCTGATCGCCGTCGGCGGCGTGCCGCCCGCCGGGCATCGGCCGCGCCCCATGGCCCCAGTGGACGCCGAGACGTACCGGGACGAGGCCGGGAGCCTGTACCGCGTCTCGGCCACGACCCACGACCTGATGCCCTACCAGCTTGACACGTCGGCCTACCGACCGCCCACGCTGGCCAGCCTTCAGGAGCAGATCGACCGGCTCGAGGACCAACCGCTGGGCAGCCCGGACGACTCGCATTGGGAACTGGTCCGGCACGTGGTCAGCGAGATGAAGGCCACGCACTTCGTGCTCCTGCTGTGCGGCGACCTGGCGTTCCCGGGCTTCGGGGCCACGGAGGAGGATTTCTGGGCCAGCCTGGTGCTTGAGCCCGAAATCTGCCGCAAGATTGCTGAGCTGCAGGGGCGGCGCATGGTGCGCGAGGTGGCGCTCTACGCCCAACTGGGCGTCGACGGCATCATGCCCTGCGGCGACCTGGGCAGCAGCACCGGCCTGATGGCCAGCCCGGCGATCTACCGAGAGATGGTCCTGCCGTGGCACCGGGCCCACGCCGAGGCCGCGCACCGGCACGGTCTGAAGATCCTCAAGCACTGCTGCGGGCACACCTGGCCGATCATAGATGATCTGGCCGAGGTGTACGATGCGTACGAAGCCATTCAGGGGACTGCGGGGATGGACATCGGCCGGTTGAAGGAGCGCGTTGCCGGCCGTCTGTGCCTGTGGGGCGGCATCTGGCACGAACACATCATTTTGGGAACACCCGAGGACATCCGTCGCGACGCGGGCTATGCCTTCCGCACCGCTGCCCCGGGGGGCGGTTTCATCATGGGGTCGACCCACTCGCTGGCGGTCGATGCGCGCGTGGACAACCTGCTGGAGATGAAGCGCTGTCGCGATGAGTGGGGGGTATACCCCATCCGGCCGCAGCTGTTCGCCTGACCGGGCGCAGCCGTGGCGGTTGGAGGTCACGGCCCTCCGGCCAAGACGGGCCGACCCGGGCCGCGCCGCCCGGTCGCCGACCCGAGCCCACCGCCCCACCGGCGCGGTGACAGCGCCCCAAGTACTGCCAGCTCTTCAGCCGCCGTCGGCAACGAACGGATTGTGCCGGCGTTCGCGGCCCAGGGTGGACATGGGACCGTGCCCGGGCACGAAGGCCACGTCATTGCCCAAGGGCCACAGCTGCCGGCGGATCGAATCGAGCAACGCCTGGTGATCGCCGCCCGGGAAATCGGTGCGGCCGATCGACCCCTCGAAGAGCACGTCACCGGTCAGCGCCAGCCGATCTGCTGCTGAGTAATAGACCACGTGCCCGGGTGTGTGCCCCGGGCAGTGCAGCACGGCCAACTCGGCCTGGCCGCAGGCGACTGTGTCCCCGTCTTGGAGCCAGCGGTCCGGGACGAAGGGCCTGGCCAGTTCCACCCCGAACATCCGGCTCTGTTCCGGTAGGGCCTCAACCAGGAAGCCGTCGCCGGCCGCCGGGCCCTCGATCGGCACGCCGAGCAGGTCGGCCAGGCCACCGGCCGCACCGACATGGTCGATGTGGGCGTGGGTCAGCAACACGCGGACCGGTTTGACGCCCGCCTCCTGCACCGCAGCCATGATCAACGGTACGTCCCCGCCCGGGTCCACTACCACGGCGTCAAGGGTAGTGGGGCACCACAGGATCGTGCAGTTCTGCTGCAGCGGTGTCACCGCAACGACGGCGTATTCCATCTCCATCCCCGTGTCTGGCGACCGTTCCGGCGGTGATCCGGCAGGTCGCTGGCGTGCCTGCGGCGGCGGTCCGGGCCGACCATGGGCCCGGCACCGTCGCGGGGCCCCGATGATAGCCGTTGCCGCCCGCAGGAGCAAGGGCCACGCCGCCGTCGGCGCTGGGGACCTGGACCGCGGCTCGGGGTGCCACGCGGCCCAGCGACCGTGCTGCCGGCCCGCACGGGCCAGGTCAGCGCCCGGGTGGCCGTCGCCGACCCGGACGGCCCGGAAAACGACTCGCGCGGACCCAGTCAGGGCTGACGCGGTCGGAAACCACCGTGACTCGGCACGCGGCCCGCACGGGCCAGGTCAGCGCCCGGGTGGCCGTCGCCGACCCGGACGGCCCGCAAGGCGACCCGCGCGAATGCAGTCACGGCCAAGGCGGTCGCGGGGGACCGCGGCGGTTACGGGCGCGCCCCGCACGGCCCTGCCCGCACGGACCTATATGTTTTCGGTGAAGTCCAAGTCGCGGCCGTAGGTCTCCTCGAGTTGAGTCAGGGCCAGCAGGCCCACGGCCACCACCACGGCGCCGATGAGTGCCGCACTGCCCACGGTGCCGACGTGGGCCTTGAGCCCCCGGAACGCCAGCGTGAGCAGCGCCGTCAAGCCACGGACGAAGTTGGGTGCGGTGACCGCGACCGTGGCTCGCAGGTTGGTGCCGAACTGCTCGGCGGCGGTGGTGATGAACACCGCCCAATACCCCGACGACCATCCGAGCAGGCCGCACAGGGCGTAGAAAGACGCCGTGGACGCGCCGCCGAAGACGAAGTACCCGGCACCGAAGACGACGGAAAGAAGCATGAAGGCAGCGATGGTGCGTTTGCGCGTCTGCCAGCGCTGGCTCAGGTACCCGTTGGTCAGGTCACCGAAGGTCAGGCTCAGGTAGTAGACCAGGATGGCCGTGCCGGCCTTGGGCGCCACGGGCAGACCGAGAGCAGTGCCCAGTTCAGGCGCGAAAGTGACCAGAATGCCGATCGCGTACCAAATGGGCATGGCGACCAGAATGAGGCAGAGATAGCGCCGACGGCGACCGGCATCCGTCCACAGGGCCAGGAAATGGCCCCTGGCCACGTCCCGGCGCCGGGTTTGGTCGAACAGGCTCGATTCGCGCACGCCCAGACGGAGGATCAGCAGGGCGAAGCCCAGGCCGCCGCCGATCAGGTACGCCGTCCGCCAGGGCAGCGCGTCACCCACCAGCGATGCCGTCACCACCCCGACCACACCCACGGCGGCGACCACCATGGTGCCGTAACCGCGGTTCTGACGCGACATAACCTCAGCCACGAGGGTCACGCCAGCGCCCAGTTCTCCGGCCAGGCCCACCCCGGCCACGAAACGGCACACGGCGTAGGCGCCCAGACCCACGACCACCCCGTTGGCCACGGTGGCAGCCGAATACATCAGGATCGAGCCAAAAAGGATCGAGCGGCGGCCGTATACATCGCCCAATACGCCCCAGAGCACACCGCCAACGAGCATGCCCACTAACTGGGCGTTGAGCAGGTCGATGCCCACATCGAGCAGCTGGTCGCCGACCAGGCCCAAGTCTGCCAGGCTGGTGTTGCGGACAATGCTGAACAGCAGCAGGTCGTAGGCGTCGACGAAGAAGCCCAGTGCCGCCGCCACCACGGCCAGAACCACCGCACCCCTTGAGACAGTTCCGTTCATGCAGGTCATCCCTTGGCGGTATGTGCCGTCGTGTCCCGGCCGAGCATGCGCGGCCGCGGGCCGGCACCCCCCGCCGGCCCGGGCCAAGCAATATGCGCCGCACCGAGAGCCCGGCCAAACCCGGAGTTGCGACACCCAGCGCATGGCATGGAGTCCCTGACACCAGGCTCTGGGGTGGGCCGGCGCCCGACCGAGCCCCTCGGGTGACCTGGGTCCAACGGGTGCCAGCCTGGACGCCCGTCGCGGCGGGATGCCGCCCCGTCCTGGCAGGTCACCGGGTCAACCCGCGGCGGGAGCATGTCGCCGCAGGGCGCCAGCACGCGCACGCCTTCAGCCGGTCGACCAGGAACCGCGCCCAGGCGCTCCGACGGCCTCGCCGCCCCGGAGCCTGCCGCGCCCACGCGCCGCCGGGGCGAAGCCAGCGAACCGCGGCGCCCGCAGACCGGACCCGCTGGGCATCGGCCCTCGCTCGCGCGCTGGCAAAAAAGACGACGATGCACGCCCAGCCGAGGTAACCTCGGCTGGGTGGACCGGGTCCATATAAGCGACCGAACCCCGTACGACGACTGGCGACAGCGGGCGCGACAACGGGCACCGCAACAACCGCTGATTGCGGTTGCCGGAACCCCGGCAGGTCGCCAGGGCCGTCCATGGGTGGGGGACTGGAATCAGGGCAGCGGGCCGTGGGGCCCTCCAGGTCGACGCCGACCCCGGGGACGCGCGGCTAACCCGGACAAGCCGGACTGGCTCTTTGCAGGTGAAGGACCGGACGCGTCGCCGTCGCCCACCGCGGCCGCCGTGCCGATACCTGCGGCCAGAGCCAGCCGTGCGTGAGTCGACGGCGCGACAACGCGGGCTGCACCTGCGCCTGGCCGCAGCAGATGTGGTGACGCTAACGAACGCAGGAGGGACTGGCCATGGCCGTGGCCTGGCTATGCGATTCTGACCCTACTCACCGAACCCGCCTGATGGAGGTGCTGGTCGAGGCCGGATACCAGGTTCGGGTGTGCGCCGCCTTGCCGCCGTGCTGCCTGGCACGCTCGGCCGCTTGCCCGCAAGCGCAACACGAACCCTGCGCGGAGTTGATCCTGGCCCATACCGGTTTCGGCGACGGTGACGCCCTCGGGTTCATCGCCGCCCAACGCGCGCGAGGTTGCCGCTGCCGTCACATCGCCCTGATGGCCGATGAGTGGCCGGCGCGCGAACGGCGGCGCGCAGCCGCCCTGGGGGTCCACACGCTGTCCCGACCCGTGTTCCCCGGACAGGTGCACCACTGGCTGCACGACATCGCCGCCAACGCCGCGGCCGGTTAGGCGTCACCGCCACATGGCTCGCGATAGCGCGGCCCCGTGGCTGCGTCGTGGCGCAGCAAGGCCGGGGAGGCCAGACGCGCTGGTCCTGGCTTGACGGAGCCGAGCGGTAGCCGTCAGTTTGGGGGCCGTGGCCCGCCCGTGCCCAGCCTCTGCCGCCATCGCCAGGACCCGCCATGGAAATCGCGCTGCAAATCGGCACCACCGAGGAGGAAGCGGCGTTTGCTCGCCGAGTGGGAGTCCGGCACATCGTCTGGGGCGGCCCCGAAACCCCCACCGGGTATCTGGACCTGGCCACGCTGCAGCAGGCCGTCGACTTCTTCACAGCGCGTGGTCTGAGGTTAGGGGCCGTCGAGAATGTGCCCATCTCCTTCTATGACCGGGTGATGTTCGGCCTGCCCGGCCGCGACCAGCAGATCGACAACTACTGCCGCACCCTGGCCAACCTGGGTAAGGTTGGCATCCCCGTTCTGGGTTACCACTGGATGGCCCTGGGCGGCATCAGCACGGACCAGGTGCGCGGCCGCGGCGGCGCCCTCGAACGCCTCTTCGACCTGGAGGCAGCCCATCGCGCCCCTGCCGCGGCGCTGGACTGGCGCGGCCCCTGGCGCCCGGAGCGGCCTGTACACCTGCCCGATATCGAGGTCACCACCGAGCAGATGTGGGCCAACCTGGAGTACTTCCTGCGCCGGGTGCTGCCGGCGGCAGAGGCAGCCGGCGTCAGGTTGGCGGCTCATCCCGATGACGCACCCATCGGCTCGTTTCTGGGCGTGGCACGCATCCTGAGCCGGGCCGAGGACCTCCTGCGCCTGGTCGAATGCGTCCCCAGCCCGGCCAACGGCCTCGATTTCTGCCAGGGCACGGTGTCGGAGATGCCCGGCGTCGACGTGGTCGCGGCGATCCGCCAGTTCGGCCGGCTCGGCAAGATCCACTTCGCCCATTTCCGCGACACCCAGGGGACAGTGCCGCGGTTCACGGAAGTGTTCATGGACGAGGGCGACACCGATATGCAGGCTGCCTTCGGGGCATACCGCGAGGTGGGCTTCGAGGGGCTGCTACGCGCCGACCACACGCCGTGGGTCGCCGGCGACAACCGTCACGCCCACCGCGGGTTCGCGTTTGAGATTGGCTACATGCGCGGCCTGGCCGCCGCTGGCGGAACACATCCGGCAGCCGACCTCCCCGCAGCACCGCGCCTGGCCATGGCGGCCTGTCTCGAACAGGATGAAGACCTGATGCTGGCGCAGCAGTTGGGGGCTGACATGGTCGCGCCGCACCAGGGCGCCGCGACCATTGCCCCGGCCGTGCGGAACCGGGTCAGCCGGATCAGCCTACCCCTCGTGATGGACGCTGCGGCTACCTTGACATCCGCCGAGGGGAATCCAGATCACCGCCCTTCCCCACCCCTACCGCGTGTCGCGTACACTGCCCGAGACTGGGCCGACAGCGCTCAGACGCGTCAACTGGAGCAGGCGTTGAACCGGCCTGAGGGCACCGACGTGATCGTCGTCGAGCGGCCAGCGCCGCGGCCCGGAGCGCCTGATTGGCCCCACCAGGCCCAGGCATTTGCTCTGGGATACCTGCGGGCTCGCGTCCAATCGGGGGTCGCGGTCCGTGCCGCGGCCGACGCCGGGGGCGGGTGAAAACGCGGGACGTCGTCGGTCCGGGCGCCGCCGCCTGAGGGCGCGCGTCAGTGGCGCGGTCCGACCCGCCGGGGATCCGGGTCGGAAACCACACTGCTGCCGGTCGTTGGGCTCAGAACCAAAGGTCAGCGGCGCTGCCAGCGCCCCGCGCCATCGACGGTCACGACCACCGGCCGAGTGCCTGCCGCGCCCGCCGTCGGCCACACGGTGAACGCCGTGCGGTGCCCAACCGAGTCAACCGGCGCGGCGCCGAACGCAACCCATCGAAATGACCCCAATTGGGCCTCCGGCAGCCCGGTCGCCTGGGCCAGCAGGACCCGCTGGAGGGGTGACAACCGGGTCGCGGGAACCGTGGTCAGTTCCGGGATGCCGCGCTTGAGCAGGTGCACCATGGCCGGCGACATCTGCCGCAGCACCAGCAAGCGGCGCATCTCGGCCACTTCCTGCGGCAGAACTTCGGGCGCCGACGCCGGGTCTGCCGCCTGACCGTCTGTCCGCAGGGGCCTCAACACCACAGCGACGGCACTGACGCCGAGCAGAAATACCCAGCGCCATGCTTGACGACAGCGGGTCACGGATCGACAGCGCCGGAGTTGCCGGCCAGGGCCGGGATCTGTCCCGTGGAGGCCGGGGGCATCATCCCGGAGACGGGCCGGGCGTCTGCTCTAGGTCGTGGAGCCACGCATCGAGGTGGCCGGGGAAAACGGGCTTGAGGAACGGACGCATGCCGGAGCGTTCCGCCCGCAGGCGCTCCGGGCGCGGCCAGTTGGCCGACAGCAGGCCCACGTAACCGCCTTGGACCCGCTCGCGCTGGCCGAGTTCAAGCGCCGCGGCCCGTTCGGCACCGGCCGCGTCCAGGTCGATCAGCACCACCTGCAGGCTACCAGGTTCCGGCTCCGGCGGGGTGGCATTGGCACTGTCCACCACCGCCACCGTGTAGCCACGTGATCGCAGAGCTCGCTCCAGAGGCAGCCGCACCGCCAGGTCCTGGCCGAACCAAAGTGCTCTGCGCGCCATTGCTCTCCCCTGGAGGCCGGCCGCAACGCGACCGGGAAACGCCGACAGCGGCGCGCGGACACGCGGGTACCTCCGCCTGCTGCGCCCCGGACGCCGACGTTGCTCTCCACAAACATCGGGAACTCGGCCCAATGGCGCAAGCCTTTGACTGGCAATGAGATGCAGGCCTCGTGGAAGCACGGCTGACTGGTGCAGAAACGACTAACGCCAAAGGCGCAATGGCGGCGACGCGGTGCACAATTAGACCAAGATTGGCGCGGTGTGGTGCATAAATGGACCAACCTTGGTGCAAAAACAGACCAAGCGAGGGGGATGGAGCAATGAGGTGACCCAGGGACTCCCGGCTGCATGCCCGCGTCGACGCCCTGCGGAGGCGGGGTCCGCAGCAGGCCACCGGGAAGACAGGCTTCTCCGAACTGCCGATGGCAGATCAGGGGCGCGGCAGCGGTACGAGTTCGTGCGCCATCGCGCGCGCCAGTTCCAGGAACCCGGACAGCGTCAAGTCGCCCGCCCACCCGAAGCAGACCACCTCGCTGCCAACGCGCAGACCCAGAGCGCGGCGCGGGTACCCCAGCGGCCAGGGGGAGCCGTCCTCCCGCACGCCGGGGAGGAAATACTCGCAGGGCTCGGCCAGGTCGTAACACCTTCGCAGTTGGCCCAGGTGCCAGGCATCCAAAGGGGGTTCGGTGTGGAACTCCTTGTTGATCTCGGCCCACCCGCTGCCGGTTGCCGGGTCGACCACCCAGATGGAGGCACCACGCATGCCAAAGCGGCGCATGGTCAGGCAGGCCCAGCCGAAGCCCCGGGCCAGGCCAGCCCCGGAACCAATGATCAGGGTCTTGAGCGAGGCCACGGCCTCGGCGATGGCCTGCACAGTGCACAGGTGGATGAGGTGCACCGCAATCCCGTCAGGCAGGCTGGCCGGACGCACACGGTGATGGACATGAATATCGCCCTGCACAGTGATCAGCAGATCCGTGTCCTGGTACGGGCTGTGGGGGTAGCGAAAGCACGCCTGCGTCGTCAGGGCGCCGACCAGTTCGGTTTCTGACCAGCCCACCAGCTGCAGCAGATCGGCATTGACGGCCGCGATGCGGTCATCGCGCACGGCAAAGGCCGGGTACGGGTAGGCATCTAGCGAGATCCGGCCGGGGTTGGGCAGCGGCAGTTCGTCACCCGGGCGCACCAACTCGTCGACGGACACCCGCAGGGCCCGGGCCAGCGCGACCAGGTTGTCCGAGTTCACACCGCGGGTGCTGCCCAACTCGAGTCGGGTCAGTGAACTGTGCGACATGCCGGCTTCGTTGGCCAGCTGCCGCACGGTCATCCGGTTGGCTTCGCGGTATTGACGGATGCGTTCGCCCAGCGTCATCATGCCTACCTCCGTGTCCCCTGCCCCACGACTGCCCCCAGCCCTCCGCGGCGGGCCATGGGCGCGCCACCGCGGCTCACGGAACCACAACGAAGGAAGGTCGAACAAAGGGGGCGGAAATATAACCTTCTGGATAGCCCGCAGGCAAGCGGAAAAAGCGGCCAGTCAAGGGCGGCTGAGGGACCCAGGTATTGGCGCGGAACGCGCCGGAGCGCGCGCTATCACGATGCTGCCTGGCGACTTGGCACACCGTTCCTTTTGAGCACCACCCCAAGCGGGCCGGAAGCGGGAGGCCCACACGCGTCGCGGCGCGGCAGATGAACAAAGCGGAAGGGGCTGGCACAGCTGCGAAAGCGAGCCGCAGACGGCGCGGAAGGCCGCCCCGAGGGAGGCAGGGCCGCGAGCACGAAGCCCGCAGGGGGTACCGACAACCACGCTGCGGGGGGCCCGCGTCCGGCGACGAAAGTCATACCCGCGGCTGGATTGAGGGTGCTGGACACGGGGACACCGGGCGACCGCCCCAGGCCAGGCTGAAAGCCGACGGCAGGCACGAAGCGTCGCGTGGGCGGCCAGTGGCTGCGCTACCGTGGAGCGGTCAACGCGGGTCACGCCCAGGCACGCCACCCGGGCGGCGTGCGTCGCACCGCGGCGCGGGTCCGACCCCAGAACGCCGACCGGGGATCTCGAGCCGCAGCCCGTGACCCCCGGTCATTGCTGGTGCGCCCACTAGGACTCGAACCTAGGACCCGCTGATTAAGAGTCAGCTGCTCTACCAGCTGAGCTATGGGCGCATATAACAGGCGGGGGAAAATAGCCAGACCGAGCCTGCTTGTCAAGGCGTGTCAGTGCCCGGTCTGGGGCGGGCAGGTCCGGTCCGCGGACCGGTCAGGGCCGGGCGGCCGGGTTTCCGACCGGTTCCCGGGGCCGGCTTTACCTTGACTTTATGGGTCGGCTATCATAGACTAGGTTTTTGCCTTGAGCCGATTACCCCTGGTGTCAGCGGGTATGGCCGACAGCCTCGCCAAACTTGAGAGGGCCCAGCGGGAGAACCCCGACCTGCCGCTGTTCGCGCGGCTCGCTGACCTGTATCTGCAGCGTGGTCGGATTCCCCAGGCGCTGTCGCTGTGCGAGAAGGGCTGTGAGCGTTTCCCGTGGTACCCAACGGGTTACCTGGTGCTGAGCCAGTGCTATGAAGCGCGCGGGGCCATGGAAGCGGCCCGGCGGGCAATGGGCAAGGCACTCCTGCTGGACCCGGACAACCCGGCGGGTTTCAAGCGGCTGGCGAGGATCTACCAGAACTTGGGCCGACCCGAGTTGGCCCTCAAGAGTGTCCGCCGCGCCGCACGCATGGATCCGCTCGATCCGGAGCTGGCCGAGCGTTTCGACGAACTGGAGTACGTGCTGCGGCGCAGCTCGGTGGTCCCTTCGCCGGAGCCCTTCGACGTCCTCCCGCAGGAGGTGGTCGAGACCTCGGTCGAGGAGGAACGCCTCCTTGAGTCGCAGGCGGCTGCCGAGCCGGCCCTGGCGTTGTTGGGCCCGCCTGACGACGGTTGCCAGGTGAGCCCGAGCCGGGTGGTGTCGGTGGAGGCGCTGGGCCAGGCAGCCTTGGCAGACCCAGCGACCGGCAACAGCCGAGCCGCCGACGACGAATCCGTGGCCGACGAAGCGGCCCCGGCGGGTGCTGATGCGGCGCTGAATGAGGCGCGGACGGCGGAGGCGCCGGCAGAAAGCCCGGATAGGGACCCGGCCGACGCCGCGCTGCTGCAGGCCGAAGCAGCACTGGCTGCCATGGGTGATCGGCCCGCGGCCTCTGGGGGCGTCGGCGCCCCCAGCGTTGACGCGGCAACATCCTCTGCAAGCCACCGGGTGCCACCGGAACTGGCGGTGCTGACCGATGCCGGGGTGGAGGCCGCACCGTCAACGGTCTTGGACGAGCTCGCCGCGGCGGTCGGTCTGGACGAAGGTCGACCGACGGCGGACCCGACGGCGGTTGATGAGGGGCTGACCGCTGCTGCCGTGGCGGCGGCCGACGCGCACATCGCCGATCCGGCCCCGCCGGACCTGGCGTCGGCTACTGAGGCCGTGTTGCCGGACTCGGCGTCGGCAGCGGTCGAACCGACGGCGGCAGGCGATGACGAGCACGGGTTGACCGCCGCGGCCGAGACACGGCCGGGAGCGGCCCATGACGACCTGGCGATCAGCCTGGCCGTTCGCGACGAGCAGGAACTGGTGCGCCTGCTCAACGAAATCGAAGCCGAAGACGCGGCGCCGCCGCCGTTGCCGGCCGCGCCCGAGCCACCTCCCGCCCCAGCTGTGGACGAGGGGGAAACATTCATTATCGCCACGGCGACGTTGGCCGAGATTTACCTGCAGCAGGGACTGGCCCAACGAGCCATGGAGACCTATCGCCAGGTACTGGCGCACAACCCGGCTAACGAGGCTGCGCGGCAGCGCCTCGCGGAGCTGGAACAGAGCGCCAGGACCTGACCCATCGAGGAGAAACGGCCGCCTTTATGGCAGATACGACCAACTTCCGCAACGGATTCACCATGCTCCTCGACGGCGAGTTGATGAGCATTGTCGAGTTCCAGCACGTCAAGCCGGGCAAGGGCACCGCCTTCGTCCGCACCCGACTGAAGAACGTGCGCACCGGTGCGGTGCTCGAACGGACGTTCCGCTCGGGCGACAAGGTCGAGGACGTCCGCATCGAGAAACGCGAGATGCAGTACCTGTACGCCGAGAGCGACCTGTACTATTTCATGGACCTGCAGTCGTTCGAGCAGATTGGCATCGCCGAAGATGTGATCGGACGTTCGGCCAAGCTGCTGAAGGAGAACGAGCACGCGTACGTGCTGATCGCCCTCGACAAGCCCATCGGCGTCGAACTGCCCAACTTCGTCAGCCTGGTGGTGACGCATACCGAGCCGGGCGTGAAGGGCGACACCGCCACCGGCGCCACCAAGCCGGCAACGGTCGAGACGGGGGCCACGGTGCTGGTGCCGCTGTTCGTCAACCGCGGCGACGTGCTCAAAATCGACACGCGCACCTTCGAATACGTGGAGCGCATTTACTGATCTTCAGAAAGCCGGCCGCGCGGCGCCAGCACCGAACGCGGTGACGACGCCCGCGGGCCTGTGTTCGGTTGCCACCCGGTCCACACCCTCGCCCGTGTGCACCGCGCCTGCCCCACCGTGGCCAGCGGTGCCCTGCACGCCCGTGGAGGATCCGTGAGCGACGCCAAGTTGAGGAAGCTGAAGCGGCTGCTGGAGACCTTCCGTGCGGCCGATGTAGACGAGTTGGAGATCGAGAGCAGCTTCTGGCGGGGAACGCGAGTCCGCGTGGTCCGGCGGTCGGCAGTGGTGACGGTGGCGGCGGCAACGACACCCGAGGGGATGGTGGCTCCCTCCCCGACCCCGGCTGCGGCCGGGGAGGCCGCAGCGGCGCCGCCCGCGGAGGATCTGCATACCATCGCCTCCCCCATGGTGGGCACCTTCTACCGCGCGGCCTCGCCTGACGCTGAGCCGCTGGTGCGGGAGGGCGACCGGATCCGCACCGGGCAGATCATCTGTATCATCGAAGCGATGAAGATCATGAACGAGGTGCCCGCCGACGTGGAGGGCGAGGTGGTGGCGGTGCTGGTCAGCAATGCCGAACCCGTGGAGTACGGGCAGCCGCTGTTCCGGCTGCGCCGCTCCTGAGCGGAGCCAACCTTTGTTCAAGAAGATCCTGATCGCCGACCGCGGCGAGATTGCCCTGCGGGTGATCCGCGCCTGCCAGGAACTGGGAGTGGCGACCGTGGCCGTCCACTCCCAAGCCGACGCCCGGTCGCTCCACGTCCTGTTCGCCGACGAAGACGTTTGCATCGGCCCCCCGCAGGGCGAAGCTAGCTACCGCAACGTGGCCAACATCATCAGTGCCGCGTTGCTGACCAACGCCGACGCCATCCATCCGGGCTACGGACCGCTGGCGGAGAACGCGGAGTTCGCTGATCTGTGCGCTGCGTGCGGCCTGACTTTCATCGGTCCGCCGGCCGGCGCCATCCGCCGCATGGGCGACAAAGCCCTGGCGCGTCGGACCATGCAGGAAGCGGGCGTGCCGGTCATCCCAGGCAGTGAGGGTGAGGTACGCACCCTGGATGAGGCCCGCCAGTGGGCCGCGCAGCTGGGTTTCCCGGTCCGCCTGAAGGCCTCGGCCGGGGGCGGTGGCCGGGGCATGCGCGTGGTGCGCGGCATGGACGAGCTGGCCGATGCCTGGAACATGGCGCGCCTGGAGGCGCGTAATGCCTTCACCAGCGATGCGGTGTACATGGAACGCTCGGTCGAACGGGCCCGCCACATCGAGATCCAGGTATTGGGCGACGCCCACGGTAACCTGGTGCACCTGGGCGAGCGCGAGTGCTCGATCCAGCGTCGCCACCAGAAGTTGATTGAGGAGAGCCCATCGCCGGCCGTGGACGCCGCCTTCCGCGCCCGGTTGGGCGCCGCGGCCGTGGCGGGAGCCCGTTCGGTGGACTATCACAGCGTCGGCACGATCGAGTTCCTGGTCGACCAGGACGGCGCGTTCTACTTCATGGAAATGAACACCCGCATTCAGGTCGAGCATCCGGTCACCGAGCTGGTCACTGGCATCGACTTGGTCAAGGCCCAGATTCGCGTCGCCGCCGGAGCCCCTCTCGGCTTGGAGCAGAGCGACGTGTCGGTGTCCGGTCACGCCATCGAATGCCGGGTCAATGCCGAGGACGCCACCCGCAACTTCATGCCGTCCTGCGGCCGCGTCACGGCCCTGCACCTGCCCGGCGGGCCGGGCATCCGCATTGAGACCCACCTGTACCAAGACTACGCCGTACCGCCGTACTACGATTCGCTGCTGGTCAAGGCCATCGCCTATGGCCACGATCGCCAAGAGAGTCTGGCGCGCATGCGCCGGCTGTTGAACGAGCTGACCATCGAGGGGATGGCTACCACGATTCCCTTCCATCGCGCGATGCTGCAGCAGCCGGCGTTCATCGCCGGCGACTTCGACAACGAATTCGTCGCTCGCACGCCCCTGGAGATCCGCTGACCAGGGCGCGGCTGCCGCGGGCGCAGGAGCTGGCCATGGCCAAGACCCAGGTCCCCGCCGAACTGCTTTACACCGCCGACCACGAATGGCTGCGCCAGGACGGCGACACAGCAACCGTCGGCATCACCGACTTCGCGCAGTCTGAGCTCGGTGACATCGTCTTTGTTGAGCTGCCCGCAGTCGGCAGCGTGATGCAGCAGGGCCAGACCTTCGGCACAGTCGAAGCGGTCAAGACCGTGGCCGATCTGCTGGCCCCGGCCAGCGGGCAGGTGGTGGAGGTCAACACCGACCTCGCCGACCACGCCGAGCAGGTGAACCAGGATCCCTATGGCAGCGGTTGGATGGTGCGCATCCGCCTGACCGCAGCCAACGAACTGGCAGCGCTACAGTCGGCTGAGGCCTACGCGGCGCTGCTTGGCGGCGACTGATCTTCCGGCCCTCGAACCGCTTGCGCCTCAAAGCCTTGCCGGCCAAAGCCGGGCACCGACGCGGCCTCCGGCGGCGCTTGACTCGGCCCGCCATCGAGTTAGCTTTTCCGGTTTCGCGGCCGCCGCAACCCAGCGCTGGGTCAAGGGTTGGCTGGGCGGTGCCGAGGTCGGGGTCAAAGCTGCGCCTCGCCTGGTCAGCAGCATGCCCCCGTGCCGCGGCACCGCGCTGCAGGGGTGGGTGCAATGCTGGATGGGAAAGTCCTCATCCTGAACCAGAATTACGAGCCGCTCACCGTGTGCACGGTCAAGCGGGCCCTCCTGATGCTGTTCGGCGGCAAAGCCCTCTCGGTGGAGCTCCGCCCCGAACAGGTCCGGTCCGTGTCGGCGGCGTGGGCAGTGCCCAGCGTCGTGCGGCTGGCCCGGTACGTGCAGGCACCGGTCCGCAGAGTGGTCCTGTCCAAACGCAACCTCCTGAAGCGCGACAACTACGAATGCCAATACTGCGGCGCTCGCGGCGAGCGTCTGACGCTCGATCACGTGGTGCCGCGCAAGAGCGGCGGTCCGTCGACCTGGGAGAACCTGGTCTGTGCCTGCCTGGCCTGCAACAACCGGAAGGGCGAAAGCCGGCCCGAGCAGGCGGGGCTGCAACTGCGACGACGGCCTCGGCGGCCCAACAACATCAGTTACATACGCAGCTTCGTCGGCGTCACCGACCACCGCTGGCGGCCATACCTGTTCTTCGACGACGAACCACCGGAACCGCTGTTGGCCCATCCGGTCGCGCCCACCGACGAGTCGGCCCGTTGACCGCCCCGCGATCTCCCCGGGCTGCCGGTCGCGGAACCTTCGCGGATGGTGGCCCGGTGGCAGCGGCAGTGCACGACGGGAATCCAAGGTGACCGAGCCCCCCATCACCGAACCCTCTGCTGGCGACGTCCGCGAGTCGTTTGAGGTGAAGCTGCGCGTGTTCGAGGGGCCCCTCGATCTGCTGCTCTTCCTCATACGGAAGGACGAGCTGGACATCTACGACATCCCCATTGCACGCATCACCCGCGAGTACCTGGCGATGCTGCAGCAGCTGTCGCGGATGAACCTGGAACAGGCCAGCGACTTCATCCTGATGGCTGCGACGCTGATGAAGATCAAGTCGCAGATGATGCTGCCGCGGGACGAAGTAGCCATTGAGGGTGAGGGCGAGGTCGATCCGCGGCAGGAGCTGGTACGGCGCCTGCTGGAATACCAGCAGTTCAAGGAAATCGCCGAGTGGCTGGGCATCCGGCGAAAGGCCCATGGCGACGTCTTCCTGCACCGCCAAGCGCCGGCCGATACCGGCAACGAAGGCGTCGAGCTGCGTCCGGTATCGCTGTTTGACCTGCTGCGCGTGTTCCAGCACGTCCTTGAGACTGTACCGCGTTCGCTGGTGCATCAGGTCCTCGGCGACGGCACCTCGGTGGCGGCCTGCATCGACTATGTACTGGCGCTGCTGGAGCGACGTTCGCGCCTGCGCTTCCTGGATGTGATCGCCGGCAAGGACCGGTTGACCATGATCGCCACCTTCATGGGGCTGCTGGAGCTGCTCAAGTCCCAGCGGATCCGCATTCAGCAGGCGCAGCCCTTCGATGACATCTGGATCGAGGAACGGCAGCCTGACCCGGAAGGCGAGCCCCCAGATGAAGGGGTCACTGAGCCAGAGGCCATCGGTGGCAGCGGGCCGGTTCTGAACCCGAGCGAGGAGGCAGCATGAGCGAGCCCCTGACGCCGGAACAGGCGCGGGCGGTGATCGAGGCCGTGCTGCTCAGCGCCGACAGCCCGGTCGCGGCGACGCGCCTGGCCGAAGTGGTCGAGGGCCAGACGCCCCGGGATGTGGCGCGCCTGGTGGACGAGTTGCGCGAGCAGTACCAGCAGTCCCAACGAGGCTTTACCATTGTCGAAGTGGCGGGCGGTTACCAACTCGCCACCCGGCCGGAACTGAGCCCGTGGCTGCGGCGATTCCACAAAGACCGCGCCCAGGTGCGGCTGTCCCAGGCAGCGTTGGAGGCCCTGGCGATCATCGCCTTCAAGCAACCCGTCACCCGCATCGAGATCGACAGTATCCGCGGCGTCAACTCCTCGGGGGTGATGCAGACGCTGCTTGAGGTCGGCATGATCCGCCTGGTCGGCCGCTCTGAAGGCATCGGCAAACCCATGCTCTTCGGCACCACGCGGGAATTCCTGATCCACTTCGGGCTGAAAAGCCTGGCCGAATTGCCGCGTCCCCGCGAACTCGAGGAGCTGTTGGCCGAAGGCGAGCAGAAGGCCAGGGCCCGGGCGGGTGCGGGTGGCGCCCATGCCGGGGCGGGCAGCGCCGGCTCGGCCGAGGAGGCCGCTCAAGCCGTGGCAACCGCGCCGCCCGAGGACGAGTGGGTACACCCCGCCCCGGAGGCGGCAACCGATCAGGAAGGACCCGACGCCGGCGACGAGTTGCCGTTGGATGGCGACGACGGGCCCACGAACGGCGGTCAACGGGGCGCGCACCTGGCTGCGGACGAAGACCCGCCCGACGCCGGCGACGAGTTGCCGTTGGATGACGACGACGGGCCCACGGACGGCGATCAACGGGGCGAGCACCTGGCTGCGGACGAAGACCCGCCCG